>JBPCLM010000146.1:0-14275 GCA_051003295.1 Tepidiformaceae bacterium
GGCCGGCCGCCACCGTCACCACGCGACCGGCGCCGGCCACCGGCAAACCCCGGCTGGGTACTTCCGCGGGCGCTCCTGTCACGCAGCGCGACCCCACGTTCGAATCTCTGCCAGGTGCAAAGGCCTCGTTCGGGATACTCGGGAAGGCCGCCTTCCGGGTCGAGATGCCGGCGAGCTGGAACGGCGGGCTCGTACTGTGGGCACACGGCTTCCGCGGAATCGGCGCGGAAGTGTTCGCGGACAACCCGCCGGCGGCGCTTCGATCCGCCTTCATCGAGCAGGGATACGCCTGGGCGGCCAGCAGCTACAGCGAGAACGGCTACACACCTGGCATCGGCGCCGACGACACGCTCGCTCTGAAGCGCTTCTTCGAAGGCGAGTTCGGCAAGCCGAAGCGCACCTATCTGGTGGGAGCGTCGATGGGTGGGAATATCGCCGTGCTCTCGCTGGAACACTTCAGCGGGGAATTCGATGGCGCGCTGGCGATCTGTGGCGCGGTGACCGGCCAGGAACAGATCGACTTCCTGCTGTCGTGGGCGCTGGTGGCGGAGTACACGAGCGGCGTCGAATTGCCGATTGGGTCCGGGCAAACGGCGATGTTCGCCGCGCTCAACCAGGTCCAGGCCGCGCTCCGGCCCGCCAACGGCTTCACCGCCGAGGGCGAGCAGTTCATCAGTGCCATACGCAACCTCAGCGGGGGTCCGCGGCCGTTCTTCCTAGAAGGCTTCAACGACCAGTTCGGCACGAACTTCGGGCTACTGCTGCTGGACCCGAACCGCCGCACGCTTATCGGGCGCGCCGCCACCAACGCTGACATCGAGTACGCCGTCGATGCGAACTCGGGGCTGACGAGCGACGCGCTGAACAGCGGCGTGCGGCGCCTGGCGGCCGACCCGGCGGCCCGGGACGGCGAACGCTACCCCGATGCCGTACCAACGAGCGGCAGGCTCTCGGCGCCGCTGCTTACGGTCCACGGCACGGGCGACCTATTCGTGCCCATCAGCCTGGAAGCGAGCTACGCGAAGAAGGCGGAGGCGGCGGGCAAGGGCGATTTACTGGTGCAACGGGCGATCCGCTCGGCCGGGCACTGCCAGTTCAGCGCGGCCGAGCTCGAGACCGCCTGGGCGGACCTGGTGGGCTGGGTAGAAGATGGCAGGAAGCCCGCCGGTGACGACCTGACCGGCGACCTCACGGACATCGGCATGGAATTTACGCAGCCGCTGCGGCCGGGGGACCCGGGCACTCCGTAGCACCGCGCGCGGACTTGCCGCTGCGCCTCGCAGGCTTCACGCTCGGACGAAGGTGAACATCTTCTTCGATGTGGACGACACGCTGATCACGTGGGACGTGCGCCTGCGCCCCGGCGTGCGGGAAGTGTTCGCCCGCCTGCGGGAAGACGGCCACACCATCTACCTGTGGAGCGGCTATGGGCCGCGCTGGGAGGTGGTGCGCCGCTTCGAACTGCACGAATACATCGAGGACTGCTTCTGGAAGCCGCTGCACAACCACCACGCGCGCCTTATCGAACTGGGTGTGCCCTTCGCGCCGGACTACGCGGTGGATGACCACGAGGAGATCATCCGCGCCTTCGGTGGGACCGTGATCCAGGCCGCGAGCGGGCCCTTCGCCTCCGAAGGCGAGATGTGGCGCGTCTACGAGACGATCACGCGATTCGTTGCGGCCGCGAACGCGGGCGGCGCCGAGGCGGCGGGGTAGGTGGCGCGAGGCCTCATCCTCGTGCGCCACGCCATGCCCGAGGTGGTGCCGGGCCTCTCATCGACGCTCTGGCGCCTTGGGGCGCCGGCCCGGGAGGACTGCGTGCTGCTCGCGCACGCGCTCCCGGCCGGGCTTGCCCCCGCCGTCATCTCTAGCGGTCAACCGAAGGTGGATGAAACGGCCGCCATCATCGCCTTGCGGGGGAGCCTCACCACGAAGGTGGACGGGCGTATGCGCGAAGTCGACCAGCCCGATGCGTGGTACGAAGGGGACTACCGGACGCTCGCGGCGTGCTACCTCGCCGGCGACGAGCCAGCGGGCTGGGAGCCGCGCGATGCGGTCGCGGCGCGCTTCTCCGCGGCGGCGGCAGCGGCGCTCGCCCAGCCGGGCGAGGGCGATGCCGTCATCGTCAACCACGGGCTCGCCCTCAGCCTCTACCTCGCGACCCTGGCCCCGACGGTGCGGTCTGCGGATGGCCTCGCAGCGTTCGACCTGGTGCCGTTCTGGCGCGCGCTCACGTTCCCGGATGCGTGGCGCCTCGACCCCGCGACGGGCACGCTGGAGCGCGTGTTCCATGCGGGCCTCGCCCCGGACTGATTATCCGAGGGCGCCGTTCTTCTCCAGTTGCTCCCGCAGGCTCGCGAGCGATTCGACCGGCCGCGACCCGAGCGTATCGAGGGCGTCGATCACGTCATCGCTGGCGTTGCGCTGGTAGGCGAGGTCGACGAGGTCGCCACGGTCGGGCTTCAGCCCTTGCGCGAACCATTCACCCACCAGCGCCTCGACATCTGCCCAGGATGCCTTCGCCACGATGTGCTCCCTTCGCGCGGCCTCTGGTGCCCGCGTCGATGACGTGCCGCGCCGCCGCCTAGGAGGGGAATGCTTCCCCGGTGTATGGCTTGTCGTACTGCAGGTAGGGCGGGAAGAGCGATTCCAGTTCCTTGCGGATGGGGTCGCCCTCGGGCAGGTAGCGGTGGAACTGAGGTTCGACATCGCGCCGCACCCAGGCCTTGCCGATGGTGTCCTGGCGGATCTTGTCCTGCAACAGCATCAGCCCCGTCAGGAGGGACTCGGGCCGTGGAGGGCATCCGGGCACGTAGACATCCACCGGCAGCAGCGTGTTCACGCCCGGCGTGACGCTGTACGCGTAGGCGAAGGGGCCGCCCATGATGGCGCACCCACCCATGGCGATGGACCACTTGGGCTCCGGCATTTGCAGCCAGATGCGGCGAACCGCGGGAGCCATCTTCCAGGTGACGGTGCCCGGCACGATGAGGAGGTCGGCCTGGCGGGGCGAGGCGCGAAAGATTTCCGCGCCGAAGCGAGCGAGGTCGTAGCGGGGCGTGACGGTGGCGATCATCTCCATCGCGCAGCAGGCGAGCCCGAACATGGCGGGCCACAGGGAAGAGCGCCTGGCCCAGTTGAGCACCTGGTCAACGCTGGTGATGAGGATGTTCTGCTGGAGCTCTTCGTCCACGTCGGTGTAGCTGTGGAGAGGCAGCGGGTGGTACACCTTGTTCGCCTGATCGGCCATTGCTCGTGCAGTCTATCACAAAGATCGGCGGCTCCCGCCCCCGGCCCCAAGCCCCCCGGACGGCCCCGCCAGCGACCGCCGGCCGTGGTGCTAGCGGCGCTGCTGGATGTGGTACTGGCCGTCGTTGACGGGTTCTTCGACGTACACTTCGCCGTTGCGAATTTTGATGTTAAACAGGCAATCCGGGTTCGTGCAGACCCATGCCTTGTAATGGATGGGAGCGCCCTGGCTCCCGAAATCGGAAAAGGGCACGAGGTCACCATCGTCGCACTTGCGGCACTTCGGAAACTGGTCCATATCCCCCACTCCCCCCGGCTCCCGCGGATAGTACCAGCCAGCATTTACCTCGGCAATCACATTTCGGCGGCGGGAGGGATGGGACGAATCAGGCCTTCGCGGGCTGGCGGGCCTTGAGCATGTCGCCTTCGAGGAGCTTGAAGTCTTCCTCCGGCACTTCGTGCAGATTGCCCTGGTAGGCGAGCGTCCAGTTCGCGCGTGGCCACTTCTGCGTCCAGCTAAAGCGGTCATGGTACGGTTCGGCATCGAGCCACTGTGGCTCTTCGAGCACCACTTCCGGCGCGATGCCGGCGCGGAAGGGATACATCTCCGCGGGTTTTTTGTCGCTCTGCCAGATGCGGGACTGTTCCTCGACGACCGCGCTCGTCACGCGGGCGGTGGCCGCGAACTGCTTTTTTCCGGTGACATAGAAGGCGAGGCGGTCACCGGGGGCAATCCTGTTCGCCATGTTGCGGCGGGTGCTCTTGAAACCGTGGCGGGTGAAGCCCATGTCGCGCGTCTTGGCCAGGATTTCGGGCCCGCCGACGACAATCCAGTAGCGTGCCATAGGAGCCTCCGGGAACTGGTCTGCCCTTCACGGGCGCCAGTTCGTAGTGTAGCCGCGTACGAGCAAGTCTGCGCCAAGTCGTTCGGATTCGACATCGTACAACGCCGTCGCCGCGGCCACGTGCACAGCCCCGGTGCCGGCGACAGCGGTCGAGCCACCGCCGATGACGAGAGGCGCGAGGAAGGCCCAGACCTCGTCCACGTGGGCGCCATCGAAGAGGGAACCGAGGAGGGTCGCGCCACCCTCAGCCCACAGAGACATGATGCCACGCGCGCCGAGGACGGCGAACAGCTGGTCGAGGTCGATGCCCTCACGCGTCGATTCACACAGGATCACATGGGCGTCAGCGGCTGCGACCGCCTTTTTCCACGCGCCCGGGGCCGCGGCCGACGTCGCGACAATGACGCGGCCAGGTTCGGCGAACAGCCGGGCCGTGGACGGTATGCGGCCGCGTGAGTCGAGTATGACGCGCAGCGGTTGCCGCGCAGCCACGATTCCCGCGGGGCGTGCGGTAAGGGCCGGGTCGTCGGCGAGGACGGTGCCGCTGCCCACCATGACGGCATCGACGCGGGCACGTTCGTGGTGCGCGCGGTCGCGCGCGGCTTCGCCGGTGATCCACTTAGAATCGCCGCCTGCGGTGCTGGTGCGGCCATCGAGGCTGGCGGCCCACTTCGCGATGACGTAGGGCAGCCCCGTCTGGCGGTGCTTGAGGTAGGGTCGCAGTTGCCGCGTGACCGCCTCCGCGCCGTCACCGATTTCCACGGCGACGCCCGCGGCGCGCAGGAGGGCGATGCCGCGGCCCGCGACATTCGGGTCCGGGTCCTGCAGGGCGATGACGACTCGCCTGACGCCAGCGGCGACCGCCGCCTCCGCGCAGGAGGGCGTGCGCTTGCCGGGGAAGGGAGTACAGGGCTCCAGCGTGGTGTAGAGGTCGGCCCCGCTTGCGGCGGCGCCGGCGGCGGCGAACGCAGCCGCTTCAGCGTGCAGCCCGGGCGGTGGTTGCGTTGCGCCGCTGGCGATGGGGCGCCCATCGCGCACCAGCACAGCGCCGACCCATGGGTTGGGGCTCGTGGCGCCGCGAGCCGTGGCGGCCGCTTCGATGGCGAGCGCCATGAAAGGGGAAGGGGCCGCGTTCACCGCCACGAGTTTTGCGGGCCCGTTGCCATCCAGAGGTCGCGGACAGCCTGCGCGTGACCGACGTGCTCCCGCAGGTGGGCGACCGCGTGGATGAGGCAGGTGGCGCCGGAACGTTCCATGCCAGGGACCTCTGGCCAGGCGACCCATGCTTCGAGATGCGCCGGCACTCCGCTTTCAAGCAACTCGGCGAGCTCGGCCTCGAAGGCATCGATGTGGGCGAGGAGGTCGATCGCGGAGAGCCCTTTCACGCGGAAAGAAGCCTCGCGTTCTTCAGCGCGAAAACGAGCGAGCGAGCCGGCCTCACCCGTGCCGCAGCGGGCCCAAAAACGTGTCGCCACGATGCCGTGCTCGACATGCACTGCGAGCGAGTTCATTCCCGACGCGGGTGTCCATTCGAGCGCCGGCTCGGGGAGGCCTTCGACGGCCGCGCGCATCATGGCGAGCGAGTAGCGCGCGACAGAAAGGGTTGCATCGTGAGTTGCAGTCATTTGCTGCATCGTAGCGGAGGGGGCTGCCGTCAGCACGCCGTGCTCCGCGTGATGTGTTGGACACGGGCGGCCCGGCCAGCACGCGAAGGTTCCCGCTAAACCAGGAAAGGGACGGCTTACGCCGTCCCTTTCCCGAGTGGTGTCAGCGCACTCGCGCCGTTAGTTCTTCGCTTGCGCGGGCCTGCGGAGCGCGAGGGCCATGGTGCCTGCGCCGATCGCGAGGAGCCCGAGCAGCGCGAGGCCCAGGTTCGGGGCGCCGCCCGAATCCCCCGCCCTGGCCCGAACCAGCGCGCGGGGCCACCGGCGTCGTGCCAGGCGTCCTCGTGCCGAGGACAATAACGATGGGCGTGTTCGTTGGTGTCGCCGTCGGCGTGTTCGTCGCCCCCGGAGGCGGCGTGTTCGTGCGCGTGGGGGTCGCGGTGTTGGTTGGCGTCGGCGTCGAGGTCGGAGTGGGGCTGGGCGTCGGCGTCGCGCAAAGGCTCGTGTCGGCCGGGATGGTGACGCTGACGCTTGCCGTCGGACTGCCACCGAGCGTCTCTCCGCCGACAATCACGCCCGAGGCGAAGTTGGTCACCGTGCCGCCGCCTGGGCCGCGCGTGAGCGGATCACTTGTCGAAAGTGTCAAGTATGCGAATCATGGCCGGCCCGAGGACGAACAAGAGCATGGCAGGCAGCACCAGCGCCACCAGCACCAGGACCATCTTCACCGGTGCACGCTGCGCGAGCACCTCCGCACGCTGCCGTCGCTTGACGCGGATCTGTGCCGCTTGTGTGCGCAGCACCTGCCCCACCGGGATGCCCTTTTGCTCCGCCTGGATGAGCGACTGCACGAAAGTGCGCAGCTCGGGCACCTGCGTGCGTTCGATTAGCCGCTGGAAGGCATCGCGGCGGCTTCGGCCCAGCGTCGCTTCCCGCACCGTGATGCGCAGTTCGTCGCCAAGGGGTCCCGCGGTCTGGGGGCCTACCTCGGCGATGGCGGCATCGATGCCAAGGCCCGCTTCCACTGTGGTCACGATAAGGTCGACCACATCCGGCAGCGCCTTGAGGATCGCCTCTTTGCGCGCCGCCACCGCGCGGTACACCCAGTAGATCGGGAACAGCGCCAGCACCGCGCCCACCGCGATGGATGCGCCCACTCCGATCGCGCTGGGCGCCGTCGCGGCCCCGAATAGCGCGACCGCCAGTCCTACGGCCCCCTGCAGCAACTGCCAGGCGAAGAAGGCGTGCACACTCATCGGTTCGCCCGCCAGCAGCAGGCGCTTCTCCATCGCCCGCACGAACGTCGTCGGCAGCAGCAAGGAGAGTCCACGCTGCAGCCGGTGCAGCAGCGGCATGCCCACGCGCTCCGTGAAGGGCCGCGAAAGCAGCTCTTCGCGGTCGACCGACGCGCTCCGGTCGTAGCGTTCCAGGCGGCCGACGAGCTGGCGCGCTCGCCCCGGGGTTGCCAGCGTGTACACCAGGACGAATGCAGCGAGGATGGCGGAGATGGTGGCCAGTACTTCCATTGTGCTAAACCTCGATCTTTGTGATGCGGCTCATCATGAAGAAGGCCAGCACTTCCATGGTGATGCCGGCGGCGAACATCAGCCGTCCGGCCGTCTCTTCCCACAATGGCGAAATGAAGCCCGGGTCGAACACAAGCATGAATCCCACGACATAGGCCGGTAGCAGCCCCACGATGATCGCCCCGAAGCGCTGCTGGGCGACGAGCGCGGCCACGTGTCCGCGCAGTTCCTCCCGTTCGCGCATCGTCACCGCCACGCTTTCCAGGATCGCGCCAAGGTCGCCGCCCACGCGCCGGTGCGCTTCCAGCGCGCGCACCACGATGGGCAGGTCGCGGCTCTCAATCCGTTCGACCATGCGCGCCATGCTGTCTTCAAACGAACCGCCCACGCACGCCTCGTTGATGATGCGCGTGAATTCGCCGGCAAGCGGGTCTTCCATCTCCTTGCCAACCGTCTGCACGGCCTCCATGATGCCGAAGCCCGACTTCAGCGAGGTCGCCATCACGTCGAGCGCCGTTGGGAGCTGTTTGTGGAAGAGCGCCAGCCGCTTGTTCGCCCGGTCTCGCGTCCAGACCTCGAGCACGACGAGTGCCACAACTCCGAACGCCAGCCCGACCAGGACGAGCCCGCTGACCAGGGTGATCAGCAGCGTCGCCACCGCGAAGAGCACGCCTGCGATCACCAGGTATTCGCTTACCTTGAGCGGCACAGCCCCGCGTTCCAGCAGCAGCGCGCGATTGATTGCCCAATCAAAGCGCCGCAGGAACGAAGCAGGGGCTGCGCTTCGTGCGAGGGCATCGGCTTTGAGCAATGCGTTGCGCGGGCGCTCCGGTTCTGCGCGCTTGCGTTCGAGCGATATCGCCCGCGCCAGCAGGCGCCGCTGCGTCTGTCCGAACTGTCCGCTGAGCGCACCAACCCCCACGAAGGCCGTAAGCGCCGCGGCGAAGGCGGCCATCAGGCTGACGCTCATATCGAAGCTCCATCCAGGAACATGGCGGGCGCGAAGTTGCAGCCCACAATCTTCAACATCTCCGAAAAACTGGGGCGCAGGCCTGTCGCGCAGTAGCGGCCAAGCGTGTTGCCGTGCTCGTCGATGCCTTCGGCACGGAACAGGAAGATGTCCTGGATCGTGACGGCGCTCCCCTCCAGTCCCGTCACCTCCGTCACCCGCACGATGCGGCGCACGCCATCCGGGTAGCGCTGCAACTGGACGATGAGGTGCAACGCCGAAGCCAACTGCTCGCGGATGGCCGTCACCGGCAGGTCTACCCCGCCCATCAGCACCATGTTCTCCACCCGCGCCAGCGCATCGCGCGGGCTGTTCGCATGCACTGTGCTCAGCGACCCTTCGTGGCCCGTGTTCATCGCCTGCAACATGTCGAACGCTTCCGCGCCGCGCACTTCGCCGACGATGATGCGGTCCGGGCGCATGCGCAGGGCGTTGCGTAGCAGGTCGCGCTGGGCAATAGCGTGCGATCCCGTCATGTCCGGGGGGCGCGCTTCCATCGCGATCACGTGCCGCTGCTGCAGCAGCAGTTCCAGCGGGTCCTCAATCGTGACGATGCGTTCCGTGCGCGGAATGAACGCCGAGAGCGCGTTCAGGAACGTTGTCTTGCCGCTGCCCGTACCCCCGGAAATGAGGATGTTCAGTTTGTAGGTGGCGCAGGCGCCCAGGAACTCCGCCATGTTCTTGCTGAGTGTGCCCGCGCCCACCAGGTCTTCCATTTCGTAGCGGTCACGCCGGAACTTGCGGATGGTGATCGTCGGGTGCCGCGGCGTCGCGGGCGGGATCGTGATGTTTACGCGCGAGCCATCGGCCAGGCGCGCGTCTACCATCGGTGTGCCTTCATCGACGCGCCGCCCAACGGCCCCGAGGATGCGTTCTGCTATCCGCCGGATGTGCTCATCATCGCGGAAGTGAATGTCGCTCAGGTGGATCACGCCGTTCGTCTCGTAATAGACCGTATCCGGGCTGTTGACCATCACTTCCGATATACCGCCGTCGTCTACCAACGCCTGGATTGGACCGAGCCCCAGCACCTCGTGCGCTACCAGCGTCACCACGCGTTGACGCGTCTCGCCGTAAACGGGGTGATCGCCCGCGACCAGCAATTCCGCCGCCGCCGCCTCCACCAGCCGCTGCGCCTCGCGCGGCTCAACGCCACGCAGCTTTTCGGTATCCAGCGTTCCAATGAGGGCCTCGTGCACCTCCGCGACGATGCGATTGAGGTCGGGGCCCTCGTTCTGCTTGAGCAGCCTCACCGCCGGATCGGCAAGCAAGCTCGCTCCCGCGGGGCGTGCACCACCGTTCAGGGAGAACATCACTCCACCGTCGCTGCGTCCGATATCTGGCATGCGGATTCCCGGGTGCGCGTTCGCGGCCGCGGGGGCGGGAACAGGCGCTCTATACTAGAAAGAGAAGTCACGCGGCTGTAGCTCAGGGGATAGAGCATCTGTCTTCGGAACAGATGGTCGGGGGTTCGAATCCCTCCAGCCGCGCCAAAAGACGCAGGCCGACGAGAACCGCGGCTCCCCAGGCTCTATCGACGGGCGCCTTCCCCTGGGGCTGTGCGACAGGCCCTCGTGATACGATGGCGAGGCTGCACGCGCGGGTGTGGTTCAATGGCAGAATGCGACCTTCCCAAGGTTGAGACGAGGGTTCGATTCCCTTCGCCCGCTCCACGTTCCAGGGCTCTGCACCGGGCCACAAGCGGGCTTCTTCCGGGCGCTAAGACCCGCAAGGAGAACTCCCCGTGGCCAGACCGGAGGGCTTTGGCGGGCGCCTGGCGGGGGATGCCGGAAGAGCGATCGGGCTTCAGGCGACGGATTGGCGGACGCCCTGCTCGCGCGTCCCTGCGATTCCACGGGAGCGCGCGGCGAGCAGGTCGCGCTGGCTGCGACCGAGGTAGTCTCGCACCTGGAGTTCGCCCTCGTAACCGCTGAACGAGACCACCGCGAAGACGCTCCCCGTCAGCGCGCCCGGGATGCAGCCCGAGAGCGCTGCCAATACCCTGCCCGCCTTGCCTACGGCCGTTTGTTCGCGGTCGTCCAGGACGATAGCGGCGAAGATAGCGCCCTGGAGATGGGCGAGGAAATCGCCCTCCTGGATAGCCGGGCGGAGGGCGCGCGAGACAGCCTGGAGCATGCGAGAGTCATCAGCTTCACCGGGGCCAAGGCCGGCGATGTCGGTCAGGATGAGAGAAAACCCGCGGCCATTGCGGACGGAGCGTGTCATCTGGCGGCGCAGTTCGAATACGAAGTGGCGGCTGTTGGGCAACCCGGTGACTTCGTCTTCGTAGAGGCGGCCGCGCATGCGTTCGATGCCGTGGTGCAGGCGTCGGCCCTGATCGGATTCTTCGTACCAGAACTGCAGGTGGACGCCGGCGAAGAGCACGGTGGAAAGCGCGAGGATCGCCCAGTTGCCCCCGGAGCCGGTGGAAACGATGGTGGTGGCTTCGACGCCGAAGACGACGAGCCAGAGCCCGAAAGTCAGCGGCCGCATCATCCGCAGGAGCGCCGGGGTCTGGACCGCGCCCAGCGCTTTCTGGTCGCCCAAAGGGGAGACGACGAGGCTGAGTCCCGAGGGCTTGTTCACATGTCACTCCCGGCGCGCGGCCCGGTTCTCTTGTAAGCAAATACGGGAGCGAAGGGAGCGCGGAACAGGCGGGCTTGCGTAATCCGTCTGTAAATCTGGCAGCTGGCGCGGCGTCAGCGCCTGTGAGGGGGAAGCGACTCCAGGTACTGGGCGATGGCCTCGGCCGCTCGCCGCCCATCGGCGAGGGCGGTGACCACGAGGTCGGCGCCGTTGACGTTGTCGCCACCGGCGAACACGCCCGGGCGTGAAGTGCGGCCGCCGTGATCGACCTGGATGAGCGCTTTGCGGTCGGACTTGATGCCGGAGGTTGTCTGCGGGACGAGCGGGTCGGCGCCGTAGCCGATGGCGATGGCGACGGTATCCGCGGGGATGAGGAACTCGCTGCCGGGGATGGGGCGCGGCGCGCGCCTGCCCGATTCGTCGGGTTCGCCGAGCTGCATGCGCTGACATTCGACGGCGACGACTTTGCCGCCTTCGTCGCCGATGATGCGCGTCGGCAGGGTGAGCATTTCGAAGATGACCCCCTCTTCGCGCGCGTTCTTGCGCTCTTCGCCGCGGCCGAGCATCTCCGCTTCTGTGCGCCGATACACGCAGGTGACGTTCGCGGCCCCAAGGCGGACGGCGGTGCGGACGCAGTCCATGGACGTATCGCCGCCGCCGATGACAACGACGTTGGTGGGGTGGGGCAGCGGTTCGCGCAGGTGGGGCGGCAGCTGATCGGGCGTCAGGTTGCCGCGCACGAGGAAGTCGGTGGCCTTGTGGACGCCGGCAAGGGTTTCGCCTTCGAGACCCATTTCGTTGCCTACGCCCGCCCCGGTGCCGAGAAAGACGGCATCGAAGCCCTCGCCGAGCATGTCATCGATGGTGATGTCGCGCCCCACGTAGGTATTGCAGCGGAACTCGATGCCGAGCGCTCCGAGGTAGGCGATGTACTCATCGACGATGGTCTTGCGCATCTTGAAGTTGGGGATGCCGTAGATGAGCACGCCGCCGGGTTCGGGCCAGTATTCGAAGACGGTGGAGCCGTGACCCAAGAGGGCGAGCTGTTCGGCGACGGCGAGGCCAGCGGGCCCGGAGCCTATCACCGCGACGCGGCGGCCCGTGGGCTCGGGCATGTAGCGCGGCAGCGGGTAGCCGCCCACTTCCTGGCGTTGGAAATCGGTGCAGAAGGCCTCCAGCTTGCCGATCGTGACGGGCGGTTCGCTGGAACCATCGGTGCGAATGGCGAAGCCGACGACGCAGGCGCCCTCGCAGAGCTTTTCCTGCGGGCAGAGGCGTCCGCACATCTCGGGCAGATTGCTGGTTTGGCGGAAGACATCGGCGGCGCCGATGATGTCGCCGATTTCCAGGAGCGCGAACGAGCCGGGAATGTCGTTCGCAACGGGACATGCTTCCTGGCACGGAGCCGAGGGGCACTGGATGCAGCGGGCCGCTTCGATACGGGCGGCGTTCAGGTCGAACCCGAAGTAGGTTTCATCGAAGTTGCGCTTGCGTTCCTGCGCGTCCTGCTTGGGGACGGGCTGGACGTGGATGGCAAGGCGGCGATGGACATCGTGGGGATGCGTCATGGGTGAGCGCTAGCGGGCGGGACGCCGCCCGCGGGTCCGCGTGACCTCGAATCGTGGTGTGCGGTGATCGTTGGGGCAGACGCGGGCCGTGTCAACGGCAGGGTGCCCACCCGCGGTCAGAGGTCGAACCGGCACGGGCAGCCGAAGAGGGGCGTGATTGTGCCTATATAGAGTGTGCCATCGCGCGCCAGCCCGACATCGATCTGTTCTCCCGCAATGAATGCGGTGATTTCGTAGGGCGCCGGCGGTATTAGCGTCGATCCCATGGGGAGAGCCAGATCCCGCGCCACCTCACAGCCGGAGAAGTCGAGCCTGGTGAGGACCAGTGTGAAGTCGGCCGCAGCCAGCTGAATTGGTCCGCCCACATCGCAGGTGAGGCGCGCGGAGACCGGGAGCGCTATCTGTCCGCCCCGCCAGACGCCGCGACATGGCCCCAGCAGGCAATCGGTGAAGTGCGGCGTCGAAGGGGCGAATCTCGGCCCAAGCGGCGGCAAGCGAACCGCTGCGGAGATGTCGAGCGCCTCGCCCGTCGATCGCTCGATGGCCAAGTTCAGTGCGATGGGGTCGGTGGAGAGGTAGAGCCGGCCATCGAGCCCGAGTTCCGCGTGATAGTCGTTGCCCGCGCCGTTGTCCACGGTCAGGGTCACTACCGGGCGGCCGCCGGGGGCCTGCGAGTAGATCTCGATACCGCCGTCCCCGTGGAGGAACACTGTCGTCTTGTCGCCAGCCCCAAGAAGCAGGCGGTACGTGTGTCCGCTCACCGTGGCGGTCAGGAGGGCGATGCCAGGCGAACTTCCTAGCCGAGACCAGCGCACCACGCCGAGGTCGAATCGCAGCAGGCTGGGGCCGCTGAAGTCGACCAACACCAGCGATTCCCGCGGGGATGTGTTCGCGATTCCTGATCCTGGGCTTGAACCGCTCGCGCGGAACAGCAGGCCCGCATCGAACATGAGACGACCGCCGACCACCGACACTGGAACGGTTGGCGCTGCGGTTGCGGCTGCGGTTGCGGCCGGGGTGTCCGTGGCGACCGACTCAAGGCCCGGCGCTGCGGTCGGTGCGGCTGCCTCATCGCGCAGGAGCAGGAAGAGCGCGAGCACCACTGCGACGGCGGCGACGGCGCCGATCAGAACCCGCACGGCCGCGTCGCGCCGTTGCGGGGCGTCGTCCTGGCCGCCCGTCATTCGACCGGCGGAGGGGGACTTCCCGGCCGGCCGCCACAGCCGCAACCCCTCGCGGCCGGAAACACCCAGTCGATTGCACAGCCGGTCGATGCGCTGACGCGCGTCGCCGTTGGAGACACCGAGCCGGACGGCGATCTCGGCGTCGGGCATGCCCGCGCGCACGTACTCCAGTAGCAGCACTTCCGATGGGGAGAAAGCGAGCTCCGCAGGCCCGTCGCTCTCGTCGGCGGTAGTCACAGGAGCATCCTACCGCGGCTCCGCGCCGCCAGCGCCGCTACGTGCCTGGTAGTCCTGGTCGCCGCGCTTGCCCCGGTAGACGCGCATGTCAATCGCACGGACTACGCCCGGTGTGACGCGGAAGAGGAGGCGCGGCTCGGTCTGCATGTTCGCGAAAAATGAATCTACGGCAGAGGCGCGTTGGGGGTCGCCGCGGCCAACATATTTCTCTGCCAGTTCGCGGGAGATCGGCCAGATGTCGAACTGCGGCAACTGCATGGCCTCGGCGATGCCGTCGACGCCGACGTGGCCCGGCAAGGGCTCCATCGCTTCGATGCAGAGCGAAACCCGTGGGTCGCGCAACAGTTGCTTGCACCAGACGCGCGGATAGGTGCCGGTGACCCAAAACGCGCCGTCCTTCGCCAGCCACCACACCGGCACGGTGTAGGGCCGCCCATCACTCCGGAGGGTCGCGATGACGCCCACGT
>JBPCLM010000147.1:0-27589 GCA_051003295.1 Tepidiformaceae bacterium
CTCTTTGAACAACGCACGGCGAAGGACGATCCGACGTTCCAGCAAATACTGTCGTCATTCAAGTTTAAGGCCCGTTAGCCGTGCACAAGTTTTATGTTCTCTTCGCTGTGATAGCGCTCGCCCTCGCCGCCACCCTCCTCTTGGCCGCATGCAGCGACGGCTCACAGCCCCCCGCGCCGACGAGCCTGCCGGACGCCGCCGCTCAATCCGCGACGGCCGCGACGCAGGCGCCCGAGGCCTCTACGCCCACGCCCGACGCCGCCAGCCAAACCCCCGAGCCGGCCGCCCCGACCCCGTCCGCGGGTGGCGGTGGTGGTGGCGGGCACGTCGATCCCACCGTCGTGCCGATTACCACTCCGTTCCCGCCCCCGCCCCCAATCCCGGCCGATTGGAAGACATTCACTCTTCCGAAGGCCAGCAATAACGACTCTATCACGTTCCGCTATCCACCGACGTGGACGGTCGATTATCATGCGCCTCCGCCCGACTATATTGGGTTCTCCGCCATTCTCACGTCGTACGATCCAGCGACGCTCTCTTCGCCAATGTTCCCGAAAGGTGCCATCAAAATCGACCTGAACGGTTCACCGAATCGCCCCGGATTCGGAACTGGTTGCGTGGACGATGAGACGCCAACAACGTCCGTCTCGGGTCGCTCTGCGAGCCAAGCTTTCCTCATCTTCTCGGCAACGCCGAAGGCGGGAGAGATTGCTCGCGCCCACGTCGTGCGCGTGAAGACTACCGCGTTCGCTTACTGTATCATTGGACGATTTACTCCCGAGGTCCCCGAGTCTGATCAGACATTCCAGCAGTTCGTCGCCGGAATCACGATTATCGAACAATGATAGGGAGGGGATGCATGTGCTAAAACGAGCCTGCATCTGTGCAATAACAACGCTGATCTTCGCGCTGACCGCGTCAGTGGTCGTGGCACCCGCCACGGTTGCGGCACGTCCGAATTTCGAATTGCCGTGGCCCGCCGCTGCCGCCGCCGACCCAGCCCCCTACTCTCGCCCCATCAGCCGCCGCGCCACCGCCTCAGCCGCCGCGCGGTCGCCCGGCGCGATTTCGCCATCGAGCACCATGCTGCTCAGTTGCTGCTTGATGCGCCGGATCCAGGGGCCCGGCTCGCGGTCGAAGATCGCCACCAGGTCGTTCCCCGTGAGCGGGCTTTCGGCGCGCAGCGCGGCTGCGTCCTCCGCCTCTGCCCGTGCGCAGGCCGCCTCGAGCAGGTCGTGGTACGGGGTGTCGTCGTAGGTGTGGCTAGCGTTGTCCGCGCGCTTGAGCGCCACCAGGTCGCGCCAGTGGCCTTCGCACTTCGCCATGAAGCGCCGCACGGAACGGCGGTCCTCCGGCGCCGGGCGGTCCATGTGCCGCCGCACCAGCAGCCGGATGCGCAGCGATTCCTGCCGCCCCACCTTCAACCGCTCCAGCATCCCCTCCGCCATTTCCGCGCCCACGCTTTCGTGCCGGTAGAACCCCCACTCGCCGTTCGCCTTCACGTGCCGCACCGCCGGCTTGCCCAGGTCGTGCAGGAGCGCCGCCCAGCGCCGCAGCCGCGGCTGCTCGCCGGGGTCGATCGCCTGCACCGTCGCGAGCGTGTGCCCCCAGACGTCGTAGAAGTGGAAGCGGTTCTGTTCACAGCCATGCATGGGCGCCAGTTCCGGCAGCACCAGCGCCAGCGCGCCTGTGACGCGCAGCAGGTCTAGCCCGCGGCCCGGGCTCTCGCCCTGCAGCAGCCGGTCCAGCTCCGCCGTCACGCGCTCCTGCGAAAGCGTCGCCAGTAGCTCCACTGTGGCCGACATCGCCGCCTGCGTCGCGGGTTCGATGGCGAAGTCCAGTTGGCTGGCGAAGCGCATCCCCCGCAGGATGCGCAACGGGTCCTCGCGGAAGCGCCGCTCGGGCTCGCCGATCGCCCGCAAGAGACGCGCGCCGATGTCCTGCGCCCCCCCGAACGGGTCGATGCGCCGCCCCGTGTGCACGTCCTCCGCCATGCCGTTCACCGTGAAGTCGCGTCGCGCCAGGTCCTCCTCGATGCTTCGCCCGAAGGTCACGTCTGGCCAGCGCGGCCCCGCGTCGTACGAATCCCCCCGGAACGTCGTGACCTCCTGGTGCGCCCCGCCCGCGAACACGCCGATCGTGCCGAAGCGCTTGCCTACCGTCGTGTGCGCCACGCCCATCGCCTTCGCGATAGCCTCCACCTCGTCCGGGAGCGCGTCCGTCGCGTAGTCCTCATCGCTCACCGCCCGCCCGAGCATCTCATCGCGCAGCGCGCCGCCCACGAGCCACAGCTGCCGCCCGCGCTCCCGGAACGCCCCCGCCAGTGCCGCGCGCGCCTCGCTCATACCCACGAGCGTACAGGAAGCGAGTTGGGTGCTTAGTGCTTGGTGCTTAGTCCTTAGCAACCAACGGAAAGCACCGACGCACCCGGTTCGGCTTCATGCTCCTCGAATTCCTTGTTTTCGGAAGGCGGCAGCACGGCCCGGCGTCGCACCAAGCACTGAGCACTAAGCACCAAGGACCAGGCCCACCTTCCCGCCCGTTTCCCCAGGCCGCGTTATCCTCACCCCATGTCCCCCCTACGCGCCCTCGCGTCCGCCCCGGTCACCGTCCTCCTCCTCGCGCTCAGCGCCTGTGGTGGCGGCGGCGACGGCGACCCCGGCCCCACACCCTTCCCTACCTCCTCGAACCCCTCCGACAGCATCCCCCAGGCGGAGCGTGACGCCATCAACGTCGTCCTCGCCGGCGCCGACTGGCACGTCGGCCAGAACAACTTCGTCTTCGGCATCACCGACAAGAAGGACAACCCCCAGGGCGGCGCCACCGCCCGCGCCACCTTCTTCGACCTGCGCCAGTCCGGCAGCCCGAAGCCCGTGTTCACCCTCGATGCCGTGCAGAGCGCGCCCGGGGTCGGCCCCGAAACGAAGCACACCCACGCCGGCGGCGATGTCCACGTCCACGGCGGGCAGGACGAGGACCGCGTCGGCTACTACGTGGCCGTCGCCTTCACGTACGCCGGGTTCTGGGGCGTCTCCGTCGAAGCCACCCTCGCGGATGGCACCAGGGGCGTCTCCAACATCGGCTTCCAGGTATCCGAAAAGCCCTCCATCCTCGGGTCTGGCGCGAGGGCCCCGAAGAGCGACAACCTCACGAAACGGGAAGTGAGCGACCTCCACGAAATCGACTCCGGCGACCCGCCCAACGACATGCACGACGTCAAGATCAAGGACGCGCTCGCGGCCGGCCGCCCGCTCGTCGTCGTCTTCTCCACCCCCGCCTTCTGCACGTCGCGCTTCTGCGGCCCCGTCAACGAAGAGGTCGAAGCCCTGCGCGACATCTACAAGGACCGCGTCGACTTCGTGCACATCGAAATCTGGAAGAACTTCGACCGCAAGGAACTGAGCCAGGCGACCAAAGAGTGGATTGTGCGCGCCGATGGCGGACTGACCGAACCCTGGGTGTTCGCCGTTGACAAGGACGGCGCCATCTACGACCGCTGGGAAGGCCCCGTCGCCCGCAACATCATGGAAGCGAGCGTCAAAGCGATAGCCGAGGGCAAGAAGTACAGCAAGTAGGACGGGCCGTTAGCCATTAGCCGATAGTCGTTGGTCCAAGCGCTCCCGGCGGTTTCGGCGCAATCCCCCCTTTCCCGCCGGGTCGGGAGAGGGGGAGGGGGGTGAGGGCACCGAGAAGGGGCCGCGTTCCCGGCCCCTTCTTCCTCCGTCCCTCGGACCGTGTTAGCGGGGCGGGTACTGCGTTCCGGGCGTGGTACCGCGCTCCGGGTACTCGCCGCCCATGCCGCCGCTTTCGCTGGGCGCGCCCGGCACGGGCTCGGTCGATGCATCTCGCCCCGATGGGTACCCGGTCTGCATCTCCTGGTTGCCCGTGTGGCCGCCGCGGTCCAGCTCGCGGCCGCTGGGTTCGTCCACGCTGCCCGTTCCCGCCGTGTGGCCGCCGGGCAGCGTATCGTTATGGATCTCGCCGCGCCACGCGCCCGTCTCCGTGCCGCGCGATTCGATGAAGTCCTTGAATCGCCGCAGGTCCCCTTCAACCCGCCGCGAAACGAAGCCGAGCATGTCGCCCGCCGTTTCCGTGAAGCCCTCGGGGTCGTAGCTCATCTCCAGGTGTACGCGCGTCTTGTCCGCGCCGAGGCTGTCGAACTTCACCATGCCGGCGTTCTCATCGCCGCTTGTGCTGTTCCAGATGATCTTCTCGTCCGGCACCTGTTCCCGGATCTCGGCGTCCCACTCCTTCTTCTTGCCGGCGACGGTGGCGCACCAGTGCAGCCGCCGATCGCCCATTTGCTGCACGCTCTCCACGCCTTCCATGAACCGCGGGAACTCTTCGAACTGCGTCCACTGGTCGTAGGCCGTGCGCACCGGCACGTCCACTTCGATCGTCTTCATCACTCGGGCCACAACAAACCTCCCGGACAGTGTCTGTCCGCACCAGCACCGTAGCGCCGGCGCGCTAACGCCCGTATTTCGCGCGCATCCGGCCCGCGTTGCAGAGGCGTGCCACTCGCCCCGGGCTGCTTCGACGCCCCGACTCTAGCGCCCTTCGAACACCGGCGGCCGCTTCTCCAGGAACGCCTGCCGCGCCTCCTTGCCGTCATCGCTCGCGAAGGCCATGCGGATGTTGTGCACCTCGTAGCGCAGCTGCCCCGCGAGGTCCGGCTGCCTTGTCGCGCTCACCAGCCCGCGCTTGGTCAGCCGCGCCGTCACGGGCGAAAGCCGCGTGAGCGACTGGCAGTACTCCGCGAACCGCTCTTCGTAGGCCTCGTCGTTGGCAACTTCGCCAACCATGCCCAGCGCTTTCGCCTCGTCGCCATCGACGGTGCGGTTTTCCAGGAGGAAGCGCAGCGCCCGTTCGTAGCCCATGGCTTGCGGCAGCGTCACCGTCAGGCCGCCATCCGGCGAACCGCCGATGCGCGGGTACCCGGCCATGAGCACCGCCGAGCGCTTCATGACGCGCAGGTCGCAGGCCATCGCCAGCGAGAGCCCGCCGCCCACCGCCACGCCGTTGATCCCCGCCACCACCGGCTTGTCGCAGCGTTCCCGGATGCCCATGAGGAAGTGGCTGATCCAGCTCAGGTCATCCAGTTGGCGCCCGAGCGCCGAATGCGGCGAATGGCTTTCGCCCGGGCCGCGCAGGTCCAGCCCCGAACAGAAGGCGTTGCCCGTGCCCGTAATCGCGATCACCCACACGGAGTCATCCTTCGCCGCCTCCTCAACCGCCGCCACGATGCCCCAGGCCAATTCTTCGTTCAGCGCGTTCTTCGCTTCGGGCCGGTTCAGCGCCAGCGTGCGCACGCGCCCGTCATCCGTTATCTCCAGGACTCCCATTCGTGGCCTCCCCATCTTCGCGCCCGGCCGCCGGGCATTGCCGAGTATATCGGCCCCGCGCGTTCACGTTTCGCGAGCCACCTGCAACCCGCACTCACATAACGCTGCGTGCCAATTCGTCAACCTATAACATAGGGCTGGCAACTTCGACCGCCGGAGGCGAACCATGCCGCGTGCAATGTGGTCCGGGGCCATAAGCTTCGGCCTCGTCAACGTCCCCATCAAACTCTTCACCGCCGCCCGCAGTGAAGACGTGCGCTTCAACCAGCTCCACGCCGAAGACATGGCGCGCATCAAGATGGTCCGCACCTGCACGGCCGATGGCGAGGAAGTGCAGTTCGGCGAAATCGTCAAGGGTTACGAAGTCTCGCCCGACCAGTACGTCATCGTCAGCCAGGAAGAACTCGATGCGCTCGCCCCGCAGGTCACGCGCGGCATCGAAATCGAAGAGTTCGTCTCCCTCGATGAGATCGACCCGGTCTACTTCGAACACTCCTACTACCTGGTGCCGGACAAGGGTGGCGCCAAGGCCTACGCCCTCCTCCTCAAGGCCATGACCGACGCCAACAAGGTCGCCCTTGGGCGCGTCGTCCTGCGCCAGAAGCAGTACCTGGTCGCCCTCCGCCCGGCCGGCGATGCCCTCGCCATGGCAACCCTCTACTTTGCCGACGAAGTAGTCACCACGGACGAGCTCGATGGCCTTCCCGGCCCTAACATCGAATTCAGCGAACGCGAGCTCACGATGGCAAAGCAACTGATCGATGCCCTCGATGCCGATTTCGAACCGGCGAAGTACCACGACGAGTACCGCGAAAAGCTCCTCGAACTGATCGAGCAGAAGGCCGCCGGCGAAGTCATCGACCTCCCCGAACGCGAAGAAGCGCCCGCGCGCGTCGTCGACCTGATGGCCGCCCTCGAAGCGAGCATCGCCGCTGCCAAAGGCCCGCGCTCTGGGCGCGACGAACCCGACAAGGAACTGCAAGAGAAGCGGGAGAAACGCAAGAAAGCCTCCTGAGGTGGCTGTCGGCTGTTCGCCTCCCGGGCCGGACGCGGCGGGTCCGTGGCCCGACCGATAGGGAAGTTCGCCTGGCGCTGTCACGGGCCTCGGGCCTCGGAACTCGGGGGGCCTACCCCCGGAGCGCCTCCCGGAGCGCCTCGCGCAGCGCCACCGCCCTGATCGGCGGCCGTGCCACCTCCCGGCCATCCACCACTACCACGGGTATCTCCAGCAGGTAGCGCCGGTGCAGGGCGGTGTCCGCTTCGATGTCGATCGCTTCCACTTCGAATCCCAGCCCCGGCGCCAGCGCGCGCAGCATCTCCTCCGCTTCGTCGCACAGCGGGCACCCGTCGCGCCGGTAGAGGTGGACGATGCGGCGGCCCGCCATCAGGCCGTGGAGGCTTCGCGCTTCGGCGCCGCCGGCGGCCCTTCGTCCCCGCCGCGGTCGTCGCCCCAGACGCGCTTTGCGTACTCCCGCGTGATCGGCCCCGGGTGCCGATAGAGGATGCCCGCCGCGATCGCCGCGACGCCGATGAGGATGCCGCTCACCAGTTGGGGCACCGGGATGTCCCCGACCTGTTGTTCGTTCGTGCGCGTGTAGGAAAGGAAGAAGCGCATGGCACCGTAGAGCGCGATGTAACTGCAGAAGATCCAGCCCGGCACGCGCACATACCGCCGCAGCACGAATACCAGTAGAGCGAGGATGACCAGGTCGCCAACCAGTTCGTAGCCGCCCGCCGTCGGGTGTGTCGCCACGCCCAGTTCGCCAAGCGTGTTCGGGTGTGTGTAGCGCACCGCCCACGGCAGTCCGCTCGGGTCGGCGTGGTGCTCGCCGTTGATGAGGTCGCCGATGCGCCCGGCAGCTTGCCCGAGCACCATCCCCGCGGCCGCGCTATCGAACGTGATGCCGATGGGCCATTTGCGCCAGAGCGCGTACGCCAGCCCGCCGATCACGCCGCCCAACAACCCCCCGTAGAGCGTGATCCCGCCCTCGGTGATATCGAAGACGATGTCCGGGATGTTGCTGCCGCTGAAGCGGTCCCAGTGTTCGAACGCGTAGAACAGCCGCGCCCCAACGATCGCCGATGGTACCCCCACCAGCGCTATCTCCTGCGCTATCTCCGTGGGGATGCCGTCGAGCTTGCACAGGTACACCGCCAGTGCAACCCCCGCCACGATCCCCACCGCCGTGAACAGCCCGTGCCACGTCAGCACGAACGGCCCCAATTCCGCGAACTGGGGGTCGATGTTGATGTCGATGGCAAGGAACGAGATGAGCGCGAGCATCGCGCCCCAGCCTATAGGCCTCGCCGGGTAGGGAACAGAAAAGCGACACTAACCGAAGGGCATGGCGGGCCGCTCGCTGTTAGCCATCGCCGCCCTGGGACGCCGCCGACGTCCGTACCCCGGCCGCGGGGGAGCGCTCTCCTAATCGTGAATCGTGAATCGCACGCGCATAAGGCGTGGGCGCTGTACGTTACCGCGGCGCACAAGGGGGGGACCGGAAGACATGACTGAAGACCACGTGTTGTTGCTCGTGCTGGGGGGGATCGGGTTGCTCTGGTGGGCATCCACCGCACCCATTTACATCGTCGCCGGCAAGCAGGGCTTCCCCGCGCCGGCCTGGGCCTTCGCCCCCTTCGTCCAGTTCGACCTCCTCGCCCGCCTGGGCGGACAGGGCACGACGGCCGTGGGCGGGCTCCTCATCCCGCCCGCCGGCCTCTACCGGTGGGGCGCCCTCTGGGCCGAAATCAGCGAACGCACGGGCCAGGGCCGCCGCCTCGGCTGGTTCTGCACCATCCCCGTGCTCAATCTCTTCGCCCAATGGATCATCGCCCTGCGCGCGCCTGAATCGGTCCAGGATCGGCCTTTCGCCCGCACCTGACCCGCGCTCGCGCCGTAAGCCATCCGTTATGGAATTCCCTGCGCCAGCGCGGTAGTATTCGCGCGCCGCGGTCGCCACGCCCCGGCGAGCCTGAATCGGAGGCGCGTACGCAATGACCGCACCTGCTGAACTGGATTTTTCCGTCGTCGAAGCCAAGGCCGGTCTCGCCTTCGGCTACCTGAGCGGCGCCATCGTCTCCGGGATGATTCACCTCGGTGACCGCCTCGGTCTCTACCAGCGCATGGCCGGTGCCGGCCCCCTTACCAGCGAAGACCTCGCCGCGAAGGCCGGCCTCAGCGAACGCTGGGTGCGCGAATGGCTGCGTGGCCAGGCTGCCGCCGGCATCATCACCCACCGCGGCGCCGGCCGCTTCGAACTCACCGCCGAAGAGGCCCTCGTCTTCGCCGATGAATCCACTCCAGCATCCGTCATCGGCGCCTTCGGTGACCTCCCGGACCAGATCGCCCTCCTCCGCCACACTCCGGAATCCTTCCGCACGGGCCTCGGGCTCACCTACGACCAGGCCGGCCCCGCCGTCGCCACCGGCGTCGAGCGCATGGTCGGGCCCTGGAACCGCAGCGCCCTCGTCGGCGAAGCGCTCCCCAAGATCGATGGGCTCATCGCCAGGCTGGAAAAGGGCGCGAAGGTCGCGGATGTCGGCTGCGGCGCGGGCGTCGCCACCGTCGCCATGGCCCAGGCCTTCCCCAACTCTTCTTTCCACGGCTACGACAACTCCCTGCACGCGCTCGCCCGCGCCGCGGCCAACCTCTCCGAGTCCGGCCTCTCCAACCTCACTTTCCACAACGCCGATAGCGACCCCCTGCCCGCCGACGCCAGCTTCGATTTCGTCACCTGCCTCGATTGCCTGCACGACATGGCCCACCCGGAGATCGTCGCGGCTGCCATCCGCAAGGCCATCAAGCCCGATGGCATTTGGTTCATCGTCGATGTGAACTGTGCCGACAACTGGGAAGACAACATGGAGAACCCGCTAGGCGCGATGCTCTACGGCTTCTCCGTGTTGCTCTGCATGTCCTCATCGATGTCCGTCGCCGATGGGCTCGGGCTCGGCACCGCGGGGCTCCCCCCCGCCCGCATGAAGCAACTGGTGACGGATGCCGGCTTCAACCGCTTCGCGCCCGTGCCCGGCCTCGAGCATCCCTTCAACGCCTACTACGTCGTCCGGCCCTGAGATCTAGGGCCGCACGCTGCCTGCCTCATCCCGTACACTTGCGACATGAGGCTCGCCCTTTCCTACGTGCGCGAACGCGCCGCTGCCGCCCGCGTGGCGGCGCGCGCGCTCGCATCCGTGCCCACGGACGCCCGCAACGATGCCCTCCTGCGCATCGCCGCCGCCCTCGAAAACGACCAGGCCGCCATCCTCGAAGCAAACGCCCTCGACCTCGTCGCCGCCCGCGACGCTGGCGTCGATGACTACTTCATCGAACGCCTCACCCTCAACCCCACCCGCCTGCGCGCTATCGCTGCCGATACGCGCACCGTCGCCGGCCTCCCGGACCCCGTCGGCGAGATGTTCGATACGCGCACGCTCCCCAACGGGCTGCTCATCGGCCGCCGCCGCGTGCCCCTGGGCGTGGTCGCCTGCATCTACGAATCGCGCCCCAACGTCACGGTCGATATCGCCGCCCTTTGCCTCAAGAGCGGCAACGCCAGCATCCTGCGCGGGGGCAAGGAAGCGCGCCGCAGCAACGCCGCCCTTGGCCTCGTCATCCAGGCCGCCCTGGCCGCCGCTGGCCTCCCCGCCGATGCCGTCCAGGTCATCAGCGACCCCGATCGCGCCCACATCGATGAACTGCTGCAGGCTCACGACCTGGTCGACCTGGTCGTCCCCCGCGGCAGCGCCGCCCTCATCGACCACGTCCGACGCACGGCTACCATGCCCGTCGTCGCCCACGGTGAAGCCGTCGTCCAGATCTACGTCGATGAGTCCGCGGACCTGCGGATGGCCGTCGAAATCGTCGATAACGCCAAGACCCGCCGCTACAGCATCTGCAACGCAGTCGATACCGTGCTCGTCCACGCCGCCATCGCTCCCGCCTTCCTCGAAGCAATCGCTGCCCGCTGGGGGAACAGCGTCACCTTCATCGCCTCCGACCGCGCCCTGGCGCTGCTTGCGCCTCTCAACGGCGTCCGGGTCGAACGCGCGACGGCCGCCGATTGGAAGCGCGAGCACCTCGCCCTCCGCGTGGGCGTCCGCATCGTCGATAGCATCGATGAGGCCATCACCCACATCGAAGAGCACGGCACCCACCACAGCGACGCCATCGTCACGGAGAACCACAGCCGCGCCATGCGCTTCATGGACGAAGTCGATTCCGCCGCCGTCTACGTCAACGCGAGCACGCAGTTCACCGATGGCGCCCAGTTCGGCCTCGGCGCCGAGATCGGCATCTCCACCCAGAAGATGCACGCGCGCGGTCCCATGGGCCTGCGCGAGCTCACCAGTTACAAGTGGACCATCTTTGGCAAAGGACAGGTGCGCCCCCTGTGATCGACTTCGAACGCGAGTCCCGCACGCCTCACTCCGAGAGCTACACCATCCTCGAAGACGGCGGCATCATCGGCCGCATCGATATCCACTACCAGGGCGGGCAGGTGCACGCCACGCTCTGCACCACCGCCGATGCCAGCGAAGAGCGCATCCAGGCCTTCATCGAAGCCGCCGATGAACGCCTCGTCATGACCGCCGACCCCTACCGCGACGACTTCATCGTCTCCGTCTGGAAAGGTTCGCCCGCCGGCGTCTACAGCGATAGCGAAGGCGACGACGACGACGAGGACGTCTTCCACCTCGGGGAGAACTAAATCACTCTCCCGCCCCCGCCGCCGCCCACCACACGAACCCCTTGACCTCTGGATTCACGGCCGCCGGCGGCCCGCCCTCCCGCTTCCATCGCTGTGCCTGCGCGACCAATGGCCGCCACTCCGCCGGGAGCGACTCCAGCGCCCAACCCACCGCGGCCGCTTTGCTCGTCGGCTCGCCGCAACTCAGCGCGTGCAGCGCCCGGCACATCGTCTCCACGATGTAAGCCTGGAGGCCCGGATGCGCCACCCAGCCCGGCGCGTCCTGTTCCGTCACCCAGCCTGCCCACTGCTGCAGCCTCGAACGCACCGCCGCGCGAATCTGATCCCGCGATACCGGATCGATGAGCGTGCGTGGCTGCGGGCCCACGAGCGTGATGCCGTGTTCGCGCACCACCCAGCGCTCCAGCACCCAGTGCTCGCGGTGCTCGGTCATCAGGAGAGTCTCGCCCTGCCCAAGCGTGGGATGGCTCAAGCCCGGCTGAAAGCGCCGCAAAGCCTCCCGGCCGATGTAGGCCGCTTCCAGCCGGTTCGCGTAGGCGCTCGGCAGCCGGGCAAGGTCCGCGTGCATCGCCGCCAGCAACGCGAACTCGGCTTCCGTAACAGGGCGTTCCGTGACCATCAGCGTATCGACGTCGCTCGTCTCGGGCACGAAGTCGTCCGTCGCCAGCGACCCGCGCACGTACACCCCCAGGAGTTCCTCGCACAGCACCGTCGACACAGCGCCCACGACCGCATCCAGGAGGTGGGTAACTTCCGCCTGCAGCGCCACCGCCCGCCGCCCCACGCTCGCCCTCACACCCTTGGCTGCAGCAGCATTACCGTGAGCTGCGCCGGGATGCCGCCGCGGCTCACCACCAGGCGTGGCTGCGGCTCTGGCTTCGCACCCGTCTCCTTGAGGAAGCGCTCCAGCGGCTCAAGCTCCATCCGCTCCTGTTCCGTCCGGTAGTTCATGGGGATGGCGATGGGCGGGTCCACCTTCGTCATAGCATCGGCCGCCGCCGCCGCGTTCAGCGAATTGAGTCCCCCCACTGGCAGCAGGAGGATATCCACCTTCTCCAGCGCCTCCAGCACCCCCGCCCCGCTCACCGCCTCTGGCAACCCCAGGTGCCCCACCCGGATGCCATCCAGTTCGCACACAAAGATGATGTTGCGGCCCCCGTCCGCGCGGGGGCTGGCCACGCCGGTCACGAGGATGCCGCCGACTTCGTAGTCCCCTGGTGCGTCCAGCAGGAACGCGCTCTCCCGCGCGCCCGCCCCATCGATCCCCTTCGTGTAGGCGTACCCCGGCTCATCGCGCACGCTCACCGTGACGACATCGGCGGATTGTTTGCCCAGCTTGTAGCCGCTCTGCGGCGGGCACGGGTCTGTGATCACGACGCCCTCCCGCCCCTTCAGGCGGAAGCAATTGCGCCCGAGCCACGTGATTTCCACAGGGCCATCCTATCGCCGCCCCCCGGAAGGAACCAACGAACGGCGAGCGATTAGCCTTTAGCCGTTAGCCACGGCGTGAGAGCAGCTCTCGGCAGGGACGAGGCCGACGGCTGGCACTCCAACGTCACCTCGCTACAGCTCGCCCGGCTGCGCCCGCGCCCGCGATGCGCCCGAAGACGGCCCCGCGGATCACGGAGCTGGCGCCGGGATAGTTGTAGTAGAAGATTTCGCCCATCGTTTCGCCGGCGGCGTAAAGGCCGGCCATCACCTGGCCGCGGGTATCGATAACGCGCGCCCGTGCATCGCACTTCAGTCCGCCGAAGGTGAAGGTGATGCCACCGGTGACCGGGATGGCCAGGTAGGGTGGATGGTCCAGCGGCAACGCCCAGTTGGTCTTGGGCGGGCTGATCCCGGCCGTGCGCTTGCCATCGAGGCGGTCCAGGTCGTAGTCGCCGGGCTGGATGGCGGCGTTGAAGGCGCCGATCGTATCGAGCAGGTTCTCGGCGGGGATGCCCATCTGGCCCGCCAGGTCCTTGAGCGTGTCCGCCTGCAGGGGAGGGCCCACCGGGCGCCAGGCGCGCGCGAACTCCTCCCGCTGGTAAGCCTGCTGGTCAAAGAGACACCACGCTTCGCCACCCGCCTGTTCCACGATGTGCTTGCTGAAGCGCACGTAGGTGTGGTCACGAAAGTCTTCGCCTTCATCGAGGAAGCGGCGCCCCTCCTGGTCCACGAAAATCCCCATCTGGTAGTTGTAGAGCGCCGTCACGCCGCATTCGATGCGCGGCGAGCGGGCATCGAGGACGGCCGAGTGGTAGTCGCCCCATTGGCCCGCGGGCTGGGCGCCGGCAGCGATCGCCATCATCAGTCCTTCGCCCGTGTTGTAGCGGCTGCCGCGCAAAATGAGGCTATCGGCGAACCGGCCGAGGTGCTGGACGCGCATCTGCACGTTCGCCTGGAAGCCCCCGCAGGCCATGACCACGCCGCCCGCCGCCTCGATGTCGACGACGCCTTCCGAAGAGGCGCAACGCACGCCCCCGATGCGGCCGGAATCATCGACGATGAGGTCGCTGGCCGCCGTGTCGTAGCTGACCGCGCCGCCCATGCCTTCAAGGCGTCGGTGGAGGAGGTCGACGAGGCCGAGCCCACCCGCCTTCGGGCTGCGGCGGTAGCCGGCGGTGTGCGGATAGCCGGCCTCCCATTCGAGGCCGAGGCCGGTGAGCCATTCGGCCGTTGCGCGCGCGTTTTCGCAGAGCGTGCGCACGAGTTCCTCGTTGGCGCGCCCGCGCGAAATGCGCATCAGGTCGCTGTACATCTCCTCCACGGAATAATCACGGGGGCCGAATTCGTCGGCTTCGTGGGGAAAACGCATCTGCGCATCGGCGAAGCGCGTGTTGCCGCCGCGCGCATCACGGGGCGCCTTTTCCAGGAGCACGACATCGCCGGCGCCCGATTCGCGCGCGCTGATGGCTGCGCACAGCCCCGCGACGCCCCCGCCCACGACGGCGACCTCGAAGGGATAGCGGGCGGCGGCGCCTGCTGAACCGGGGGCGATGGCCATGGGGCAAGTATAGGGATGAGGAATGAGGGATGAGGGACGAGGGACCAGGACCAGGGACGAGGGACGAGGGACCAGGCCCCCGGTTGCATCGGGGGGACCAGGTACAGGGAGAGCCACATAAACCGGCTGGACATCCGCGACGCCGCCGGCGCGCACCGGACTCACCCGGCACGATAATGAGGCGCGAACGTCAACGTCTTGTGAAGAGCTTGTGGAAGGGACATAAGTCGCTGGCCGGCGGCTCCCGCAGAGACTACAGTTCATCCAGTTGGAGGCGGGGTGGTCGAGAACCCGGCCGGCGGGGAAAGGCTCCAGGGCCTGGAATCGTCGAGGGCCAGCACAAAGCTCCGGCTGAGTGCTCGGCCCACCAAACGGGAGTCCTCTGAATAAGAGGACGGGGAAACCTAACCCGGAGCCGCAAGGCGAAAGGTTCGGGAATCCCGCCCGGGATTACGTCCCGGGACCCGCAAGGGGCAGGGCAACGGTCGCAGCGCCCGTTTCGGCGGGTAGCGCGCACCGTAGCCCGTGGGGCTCGATTCGACGTTCTTCGACTCGCGAAGGGGCGACCTGAAAAGGTCGCCTTTTCGTTTTCCCCCGCGATCCGCGCCCCGGAGAGCGAGGCCGCACGGCCGCTACCAACAGAGCCGCGCGCGTAAGCAAGCGGACTGCGGGCGCCGACGGGCCGGAGAGCGACGTCGTGTCCCCAACAGCAACAGAACCGCGCGCGTAAGCAAGCGGATTGCGGCGTGCTCAACATCACCGTGTGCGGGCCTGCGCCGACCTAAAACAGCGCCGCGTCGATGCCCCACGTCATGCCCGCGGCCGTCGCAAAGCACACCGCTTCGCCCAGCAGCATCATCAGGTTCTGGCCCTGCTCACCCTGATCCTTCAGGCCCGCGAGGAGGAAGTAGTTCAGGTTCAGGAACATCCCCACGATGAGCCCCACCGGGGTGAGGAACCCGAGCGTGAGACTGACCCCCACCGAGAATTCGCCCGCGACCACCAGCCACGAGGTGACCAGCCGCCGTCGGCGGCTGCTGAGGGAGACGCGTTCGACGGCGCGCGCGAACGGAGGGATGGGATGATCCTTCGTCAACGACGCCACCCACTCCATCGCGCCGCCGCCGAGGAAGTTGCGCAGGTCCTTGTGGCGCACGCTTTCGAGCCACCACAACCCGATGCCGATGCGCAGGATGGCGAGCCACTCCGCTTTCGTGAGCCAGTCGAAGATGTCCACGCTTCCCCCGGGGCGGCAGGCACTGCCTGGGGCGCAGTCTACCGGCTGAAGTCGCGGGGCCAGCGCACCGTGGGCGGTTGCTGGCGGGCGACACGTTCGTGGGCGGTCGCGGACAGCAACTCAATCGGGTCACCGGCACGGATGCGGCCGCCCTCCAACACGCGTGCGTAGGTGCGGCTCCAGCCGGGATGGAGCGGCTGCCCCATGCGCGTGAACTCGCCATCGATGAACCGGCCGGCGTTCTTGTTGCAGGGCGTGGCCCAGTGCGTGACTTCGATGAGCACGTCCGCGCCCAGGCGCAGCCGCACGCCGGGTACCACCTGGCCCCATTCGATTCCACTCGTGGTGATGTTCTCGCCCGCGGCGCCAGGGTAAATCGGGTGGCCCTCGGCCTGCAGGGCTTCGATCACTTCGAGCGAGTACAGGCAGAGCGCCTGTTCGGGGCTGCCGTGGTGCTTGAGGTCGGCCTGCGCGTCCATGGTGAGGCCGCGCGGCCCCACTTGCGCTTCGTCCACGGGCAGCTTGGGTACGCCGCCGCGCGAAACGTTGATGGAGACGATCTTTCCGGTGGCCACGAGGTGCTCCTCCGTCAGGCGCGCGCGAAGCCTTCCAGCGCACCATCCAGGTACAGGATACGCAAGGTGGCGAAGGCCTGCGGGGCGAGTCGGGCCGCCTGCTCCGCCGCGATGCCTTCGAGCGCCGCTTCGACGATGGCGGCCACGGGACGGCGGCCATCGATCGCGGCGACGACGCGGGCGGCGAAGGGGCTGAGGGGCGTGCCCTCGGGGTGCTCGGTTGTGGTAAGCACCGGCGAGGGTACGAATTCGCCTTCGCCGATGACGGGCTTCGTCTCCATCACGACGCCCTTCGCCAGGCGGGGGATGGCGGCCAGCAGCGCAGGCGAAGGCGGCCCCGGCGGGAAGATCGCGGCCGCCCGCGCGAGGCGGGTCGCGCGCGCCTCTTCGGCGGCGCGTACCGCGCGCACGAACTCGGGCGGGGCCTCACCGTGGTCGAGGACGGCGCGTTCGTAGCCCTGCGGCGGTTGGCCCGCGACCGCCCGGATGAAGGCCTCGCGCGGCGCCATCTCTGCACCCTCGTCGCCCAGGATGCGGCGCGCCTCCCAAAAGTAGGACTCGGTCGTGCGGTTGCTCGAATAGAACAGGCGCGCCATTTCGCGGAAGTGCCCGTACTGCTGGCGGTAGAGCTGTTCGTAAACCGCGGCCGCGCCAGCCCGCAATGCCGGAGTCTTGAGGGCCGTGGTCACGCAGGCGGCGGCGAGCACGCCCGAGAGCAGCGCCAGGTGAACCCCGGAGGAGAACAGCGGGTCGATGAAGCAGGCGGCATCGCCCACGAGGATGTAGCCATCGCCCACGAGCCGGTCGGAGACGTAGGACCAATCGCGCACGACGTGAGGGCCGCTGGCGAGGGTCGCAGGCGCGAGCATGGCCGCGATACCGGGCGCCTGCGCGTACTGCTCACGCAGGAAGGCTTCGAGGCCGAGCGTGGCGATTTGCGCCTGCCCGTAGGCGCTATCGACCACCACGCCCACGCTCGCCCAGCCGCTGTGCAACGGGATGAGCCAGCCCCAGCCGTGGGGGTAGGCCTCGATGAGGAGGTTGTTCTCGTCGGGCGAGGGCAGGCGCGCGGCGCCATCGAAGTAGGCGTAGACGGCAAGGTTGCGGAAGTAGTCGTCCGTGCGCCGCAGCCGGCGCGCGCGGGCTATGAGCCCCGCCTGCCCGCTGGCATCGACGACGAAGCGGCCGCGCGCTTTCTTGCGGGCCCCGGCGTCGTCGATATAGGCGAGGCCCGTCACGCTATCCCCTTCGAAGCAGACCTCGAGCACGCGCTGCCCTTCGCGCACATCGACCCCGTTGGCGCGGGCGTTATCGAGCAAGATCTGGTCGAAGCGCGCGCGCCAGACCTGGTACGTGTGGGGGTACTGGGGGTTGGTTTCGCGGAAGTACCAGCTCCACGGGTCGGTGGAGGCGCCCCAGACCATGGTGGCGCCCCACTTCTGCAGAAAGCCCTCCGCTTCGATCGTGGGCAGCACGCCGAGCTCTTCGAGCACGGGCATGCTCGCCGGCAGGAGCGATTCGCCGATGTGCTCGCGCGGGAAGTGGTCGCGTTCGAGCAGGATTACGCGCCAGCCTTTGCGCGCGAGCATGGTGGCAGCGGTGCTGCCGCCCGGCCCGCCGCCAACGACGATCACGTCGGGATCGGTCATCCCCGGCTACTTCCCGGTGAACTTCGGCTCGCGCTTCTCCTGGAACGCGCGCACGGCTTCGCGGTGGTCGTCCTTCGACATCGATACTTCTTCGAGCGAAAGCGAGAGCGGCAGCACCAGGTTGGAGACGGCCTTGATGTACTTGTTGACGGCCACCTTGGTGGACTGTGTGGCGAACGGTGCGCCGTTCGCCAGGCGGCGGGCGAACGCCAGCGCCTCCGGTAGCGCCTCGCCCTCATCGACGACTTTGTTGACGAGGCCCATCTCGAAGGCTTCGTCCGCGCTCACCAGGTCGCCCGTCATCAGCAGTTGCTTGGCCCGGTTCACTCCTATCAGGAGGGGCCAGATGACGGCGCCGCCGTCCCCCGCCGTGATACCCATCTTGACGTGCGGGTCGCCGATGCGGGCGTTGCGAGCGGCGATGACCACATCGGCGAACAGCGCGATCGTTGCCCCGAGACCCGCGGCCGCACCGTTAACGGCCGCAACCAGCGGCTTTTCCAGGTCGAGCAGGTTGTCCACGATGCGCCGCCCCTCCTGCATCAGGGAGAGCCCGGAATTGGGGCGCATGTTGGCGCCGCTGGAAAAGTCTCCACCAGCGCAGAACGCCCGTCCGGCGCCGGTGACGACAGCCGCGCGCACATCGCGGTCGGCCTGCACATCCAGCCAGATGCGCACCAGTTCGGAGTGCAATACGCCATTGACGGCGTTCAGGCGCTCCGGCCGGTTGAGCGTGAGCACGGCGACGCCGTCGGCGTGCTTTTCGATGAGGATGGCTTCGTAGTTGTCCTGGCGCAGCATGGCAGCCTCCGGCGCTGAGTAGAGGCATGATACGGCGCGCGGGCAGCTACCGCCGCTCGCGCGCGCGTAGCTCGCCGACTGTCCGCCACTTCTCCTGGAGGCGACCGCTGGCGGCGGCCGCGCGAATCCGATCCAGGCGCTCCGGCCACGTCACAGGAACGAGGTCCGCGGCGATTTGTGCCTGGATCGTGCGTTTCAACTCGACGCAGTCGATCTCTTCAGGGGGCGTCATGGGGCATCGCCGAGCACCTGCCTTGGGGGTGACGATGGACAGCCTATACCCCGATCGGCACCTTCGGGTCCGCCTCAAACGGGCTCTGCAAGTCCAGGGACTTGCCGATTTCGCGCACCGCGGGAATGACCTCCTCACCCATCAGACGGAGGCTGCGCATGCTGTCGTCGTGGTCCATGGCGCCATCGCCGTCCCAGAAGAAGATGCTGCCTGGGCGCAGGTACTCGAGCACGTGCCGCACCTTGGGGATGACAGTCTTGGGCGTGCCCGTGATGATGCTCATCTTGTTGATCTGCTCATCGAACGTGCCCAGGAAGTCCATGGCGTCTTGCTTTTCGGCGGAGGCAGCCTGGTGCTCCTTCTGGCGGCCGCGGGCGGCGGCGGCGGCGAAGCTCTCCACCGTTGGCAGCAAGTTGGTGCGCGAAGTGAGCCCCGGCAGGTTCTGGATGAACGGGCGCACGTTCCCCTGGTTGCCTTCGAGGAAGGGGTTGCTCGGGCCCTGGATGTACTTGCGCGCGGCCATCTCCGCCAGCTCTTCCGTCTCATCGACGTGCACCTTGAAGAGGTATCCCTTGTGCTGGGTGCCCGCTTCGTAGCCGTGTTCGCGCGCCATTTCGGAGTAGTAGTCGAACGACTTGAGGGTCGGCTCCAGCTCGGTGGCGAGCATGACGTAGGGGTACTGCATCTTCGCCGCCCAGGCGACGGTGTTGCGGCTCATCACGCCGGGGATCCAGATCGGCGGGTGCGGCTGCTGGTATGGACGCGCCCATGGGTTCACGTATCGGAAGTTGTAGTGCTCCCCCTCCCAGCGGAAGGGCCCGTCGGTCGTCCAGGCCTTCACCACGAAGTCGTGCGCCTCCTGGAAGCGCTCCCAGTTGAAGGGCGGCTGCGCGTTGTGGGCCACGCTTTCGCGGCCCGTGCCGCGCACCCAACCGGTGACCAACCGCCCGCGTGAGATCATGTCGATTTCGGCGAGTTCTTCGGCCAGCCAGAGGGGGTCATCCCAGATTGGGAGGACGTTGCCGAGGAGCACGATCTTGGCGCGCTTCGTGATGCGCGCGAGGATGGCCGCTTCCACGTTCATCACGCCGCCCATGCAGAACGGCGTGCTGTGATGCTCGTTGAGCATGAGCCCATCGAAGCCCATTTCCTCGGCATACACCTTTTCGTCGAGGTAACGGTTGTAGAGCTCCGCGCCCACCTTCGGGTCGTACGAACGGTTGCTCAGGGCGAGGTCGGTGATATCCGCCCCGGCAGCGCCGAAGTAGCCGGAGCTGAGGTCCTGGTAGGGCCGTTCCGTGAAGTAGCCGATGAACATCGGGGGGCCTTCCCTTCGTGGTGTCTGGAGCCCTGGCTAGGCCTTGCGGGCGTGGGCGGAAATCAGTTCGGCCACCCGGGCCGCGTCTTCGAGCTCGACGGCGTGGCCGGCGCCGGGCAGCACTTCGAGCCGCGCACCCGGCAGCAGGCGTTCGTACTGGCGCGCGCAACTGATGGGCACCACGCGGTCGTTTTCACCCCAGATGATGAGCGTGGGTGTGTGCACCTCGCCGAGAAGCGGCCCGAGCCGGCGATTGAACATGTAGGGCTTCCAGGTAACGCGCGCCGTCATTTCGCGGCTGAAGTCCCAGAGCTGCTTGATGTCATCAGCGGGCGTCTCGCCGAAGCTGGCGGCGTAGGCAGCATCATCGCGGAAGCTCACTTTCACATACTCATCGTAATCCACCAGCATCTGGTCGAGGATCTCGCCTTCTTCGGGCTGCAGACCGGCGGCCCCGACGAGCACGAGGCGGCCGAGGCGGCAGCGGGACATCGTGGCGAGCTCGGCCGCGACGAAGCCCCCGAAGCCGAGCCCAACGAGCGTGACACCCTCCAGGTCCAGCTGCTCGATCGCCGCATTCATGAGGATGGCGAGGTCGCGGGCATCGCGCGCCCACTCCGGACGCTCCGACTGCCCGTAGCCCGGCATATCGGGCACAGTCACGGCGAACTCGCCGCTGAGGCGCTCGTAGAGCGGGATCCAGCCCGGGTTGCCCGTGGAGTGGTGGAGGATGACGACGGGGGCGCCGCTGCCAGCCTGCATCAGGCGCAGCTTGAGACCGGCCACCTGGAGCGTGGTTTCCGTGAACGATTCCGTGGCAGTTGTCATGAGAATCTTCCCCGGGGCCGCGAGTTCGGCCTGCGAGCACGGCGCCGGCGGCGTCATTGTGCCCCGCGAGACTGCTTCGTGCGGGGCTAACTACCGATGCGCCGGACTATACAACAGGCGGCCCTACTTGCGAAACCGGCCCGGCAATGGCCCCGCCTCCCTCACCCCGCGGGGGCGGCAGGCACGGCCATGGCGCCCGTACGGTAAACGCGCCGCAAGTTGGGCGCGGTCACCAGGCTGGCGAGCACGATCGCCACGAACAGGGCGCCCGGGATGAAGAAGAGGACGGGCGTGCCCCACGCATCGGCGAGGGAGCCGAAGGCGAGGTTGGCGAAGGCCATGATGCCCCCCGCCGACATGAGGAACAGGCTCATGACGCGCCCGCGCAGGGCATCGGGCACCACTTCCTGGAGGAGGACAGAGGCGAGCGCCATGAACATTGCCTGGGAGGCGCCGATGAGCGTGGCGCTGACCGCGGCCGACCCAATGTTCATGCTCAAGGCCATGAGCATCGGGGCGATGCCGCTCGCCAGGGCGGTGAGCAGGAGCAACGGCCCCCGCCGGATGCCCGTCATGACGGAGAGGGTAAACGTGCCGATGAGGGCGCCGAGGCCGATGCCGAAGGTCATGATCGTGAACCCGGCCGAGGGCCTGTGCAGTTCCGTTTCGGCGAAGCCCGGGAGCATGGCATCGAAGGACATCGTGAGCGCGCAGTGGCCGACCACCAGCGCGAAGATGGCGAACACCGGCCGGCTGCCGCGGATATACGAAAGCCCTTCGCCGAGGTTGCGGAAGACGTGGCTGACACTCACCACGCCGCCCCGCGATGACACGCGCACCTGGCTCACGAACGTGAAGGAGAGCAGCGCGAACACCGCCGCGATGGCATAGGCGCCTTCCACCCCAATCGTCGCCAGCAGCGGTCCGGCAAGGAGCGGCCCCGCTGCCCGCGAGCCGTGCTGCGTCGTGCTCACGAGGGCAACGCCGTTCGCCAGGTGCTCCGGCGGCACCACGTTCGCGAGCAGCGCCTGGTCCGCGGGCAATTCGACCGCGCGGATGACCCCCTGGGCGAGTGCCATCGCGACCACCATCCACACGGAGATCACATCCGTGACCGCCAGCAGGAACAGGATCGACGTGGTCACGAGCGCGGCGACGCGTGTGATGCGCACGAGCAGGCGACGTTCGATGCGGTCGGCGATTGTGCCCCCGAGGGGCGCGAGCAGGTAGGGCGACATGGAAGCGAACGTCGAGACCCCGACCCAGAACGAGGAATCGCTCAGCTTGTAGACGATCCAGGCGTTGGCCAAGAGCAGGGTCCAGATGGAGATCGAGGAACAGGCGCCCCCACCCCAGAGCGCGCGGAAATCGCGATGGCGCGTGGCGGGGAGCTGATGGGCGATGCGCTCGCGGAAAGTCACGGCGGATCACGCCCCGGCGGGTGGGATGCCGCCAGTGTAGCGCGCGCAACCTCAGGCGCCTCGGCGCCCCGCCACCGGGCTGACCGAGCCGCGCGCGTCAGCAAGCGGGCGGGGTGAGGCTGGCGCGTCGCGGTGGTAGTGACCTGTGCGGCCGGCGCTCCCCCTCTCCCGCGACGCAGGAGTCGGGAGAGAGGGTTGGGGGGTGAGGGCCGCGCAAGCGGGCGGTGGGACCCGCACGTCCGCCGCGCGCCAGCGCCACGATCCCCGCAACCGCACCGTTGAGTGGCCGCCGGAGCGCGGCCCTAAGGGTTCGACGCGGTGAACAGCTGGATGCTGAGCGTGGCGGCGAGCTCGCCGGCCGCCGTACGCATGGTGGCGTAGTGCGCCTCCACGGCGGCCATTGCCTTTTCCTCGAGTTCCGGCGGCACGCCTAAGCCCTTGACCATCTCCCGGTCGATGAGGCTGTCCAGCGGGACGGTAGCGTTGATGGCACGCGCCTGGCGGCCGATGCCAACGAACCCGGCCGCCGAAAGGATGTCCCGCACGCGTCCCTCGTCGCCGAAGGCGAAGGGCCCAGGGGCAGGACCATCGCCAAGGTTCATCGTTGGGACGGGGGGCTGGAACGGCGCCACCACACTGCCGGGGAACCAGGTGTTCGCCGCCGCGGGTTGCCAGCACGCGAAGGCGAGGCGCCCACCCGCGCGCAGCCGCCAGCGCACGTTGCCGAAGGCCGCCACCGGGTCTTCAAAGAACATCACGCCGAACTGGCTGATAGCGACATCGAAGGGCCCTGCCGGCAGCTCGTCGACCTGGGCATCGCCGGAGACGAAGCGCGCGTTCGCGAGGCCCGCCTCCGCCGCACGTGCGCTGGCCATCTTCGTGAGCGGCGCCGAGAGGTCGAAGCCCGTGACGTCGCCCCCCGGGGCGACCGCGCGGGCGGCGGCGATGGCGGCCAGCCCCCCGCCAGAGCCGATTTCGAGCACACGCTCGCCGGGTCTGAGCGCCGCTGCCTCCAGCAATGCCGGGGTGATGGCGGTGGTGAAGCGCTCGCGCTTGGGCCAGCTGCGGGCGAAGCCTTCATCGTTCCAGCGTTCGCGCTGGGCCTGGTTGGCGGTCATGGGCATGCTCCGCGCGGAATGGCGCCAGTGTACAACGCCGGTGACGGCGCGGCTGGCCCCCCGACGGTCGGCGGGATGAGCCGAGGGCAGGCCGCCTGTTGCCCGTTGCCTGTCGTCCATCTCCCCCTCCCCCGCGAAGTCGGGGGAGGGGGCCGGGGGGTGAGGGCCGTCCGCTAGCGCCGACGGATGGCCACGGCCGCGCCGCCAAGCGTAGCAGCCAGGCCGCCGATGAGCGCCAGAGCCAGTGCGTTCACCCCTGAGCCGCCGTCTCTGCCGCTGCCCGTGGCCGGAGGCCTCGGGGCGGTGGTGGTGGTCGCGGCCGGGCTTGCGCTGGCGGTGGCGATGGCTGTGGCGGTGGCGGTGGGCGTCGTCGGCTGGGCGGCGGCGATCACGGCGCAGGCGATGCGCGCGCCCGTGTTGCCGGTGGGGTCCGTGACCTGGTCATCGGCGGCCGCGTGGACGACGAGAGCGGAGCCATCGGCATCTTCGATGCTGATGGCTCCGGCGGTCAGCGAGACCCGGTCGGTGGTCGCGAGGTGCGTCCCCGTGCCGGTGAAGGACGGCGGGATCTGGGCGAGGTCGCCCGCGTGCGGGCCATCGGGCGAGTCGAAGCCGTGCTTTTTCGCCGCTGGGTTGAAGTGGCCGCCCGAGCTCAGGAAGGCGGGGCCTTCGCACTTGCCCGTGGCGTGGATGTGGACGCCGTGGGCGCCCGCCGGCAGCCCCGCGGCATCGATACGCACGAGCACCGCTCCCTGCGCGTCCTGGTGCAGCTGGACGGAACCAACCGTGGCGCCGGTGGTATCGACGAGCGTACCGGTGACGCTCTTGATGGCTGTGCCGTTGTAGGTGGGGTCGGCGGCGAGGACGGTGCCAATCCCAAGGACGGCGATGGCGGCGAGTACGAGGAAAGGGGCGACGAGGATGCGCGTGTTCAGAGTTTCTCTCCAGTCATTGGTGCAAGGGCGGTGGCGAACGGATGCCGGTCGCGGCCGCGCTGCGTGCGCCAGTGTAGTCCTCTTTCGGTGTCCTGCCTAGAACGACGTGCCGCCCAGCGCAACGCCCGCGATTGCGAGTACCACCAGGCTGCCGACGACAGCGACGGCCACCGGGTGACTGGAGGCCGCCGCTGCGGCCAGGGAGGCCGAAAGCTGATTCGCCGCGGGCCCCTCGGATGGACGCCCGCCGCCGCCGGGGCCGGCCGCCGGGTCGATGGGTTGCGAAGGCGATCCGGTGCCCCGGCCGCTGAAGAGCAGACTGAGGCCGGTGATGATCAGCAGCAAAAACATGGCCACGAAGGTGGCCGCGCCCGTGGGCCACAAGAGCCCGTCGTCGTCGGGGCCGAGGCGATTGAAGGCATCGGTGATGCCGGCCGCTAGCGTCAGCACGAACAGGCCGGCCGTCGTGGCGGCGAGCCATCGTGTCCAGCGCGGCACCAGTCCTTCGCGGATGACGATTACGGCCAGGAGCAGCACGCTGGGGATGACGGCGACGAACGCCGCCAGCGAGAAGGCATTGGCGCTCAGAGCGAGCACACGCGCCGGCGCCACGAGGTCATCTGGGCCGGTGGCGGTGTTGGTGCCGAAATCATCGGCCACCTGCAGCAAGACCGCGCTCAGGGAAGCGTCCAGGACGATCAGGAGGCCACCCGCGAACAGCCCGAAGGCGGCCAGGGCGGCGAGCATCTGGGCGCGGCGGTGCAGCCCGGCATAGAACACGCCAGCGGCAACGATCAGCGCGAAGCCGGAGATGAATGCCCAGACTGTCTCGAAGGTTGACTCGCCCTGCTCGCTGGCCAGGCGCGCGAGCTCGCTGCGGAAGACCGTCGGGTCCGTATCGATGTAGTTGGTGCTCCCGCCAACCATCATAAAGACCATGAGGCTGATCAGGAGCGCGCCCGCGAGGCGGTCGAAGGGGATGGAGATGCGCATTTTGGGTCCCTCCACATGAAAGCGCCAGAGGATGTCGGCGGGCATCCCGCGCACAGCCCGGCTGAGGATGGCCAGCCCGATGGGCGCGCGGTCTGATTCGAGATAGTGGTCGCGGCGGTGTTCCCAGATGTCGGAGTCGATTTCGGCGATGCGCGCCAGGCGCACTGGCGGCAGCAGGCCTGCGGTGTAGACCCGCACCCACCAGCGGGCGAAGCCGCCGCCAGCGGCCACGCTGCTACGGGCGGGCGCCGGGCCGGGCGCGAGCGTGGTCATGAGCCGGCCATCCGCCTGCGCAGGGGTGCGGCCAGTTGGGACTCGGGAGAGACAGCCGCGCCCGCAGCCGCTTCGCCCAGGGCCGTGACGTGGTAGAAGCGCCGGCGTGGGCGGTGCTCGATCGCCGACTCGCCCGGGTCCTCCCAGCGGCTTTCCAGCAGGCCGTCGCGTTCGAGGCGGTCGAGCGCTCGGTAGAGCGTCCCGTGGGCCGTGAGGCGGCGGCCGGCGCCACCTTCCCTGATGGCGCGCGCGATCGCGTAGCCGTGAAATTCGGGCACGCCCTGGCGCAGCAGGTCCAGCCCGGACCCCAGGATGGAGAGTTCGATGGGGAGGAGAACGCCCACTTTTCGCCGCATGCCCGAAATTATGGGCAGATATCTGCTAATGTCAAGAGCAATTATAACGGCGGCCGGAAAATCGCATTTTTCTGCGTTCGAACCGCCAATCCTTGTCCGAGCCGCGAGCGTTAGCGAGCCGGTCTCGGCGGGGAAGGCCTCGCCGCCGCCACGGATGGCGCCCACGGAGACGTAGCCGTGGGCACTGGCGGGGGTGAGGGTGGAGCGTCCCAAATCGCGTGGGTGGAGTGCCCATGACCCACGCATTCGCGCTGGGATTCAGATCCGCCTGGCGGGCCGGGACACAGCAGATGGGCGCGCTTACTCCCCCTCCCGGCCCCCGGGAAAGCGTAGGGGTGATTCGCCGTCGTACACAAAGGCCCCTTCCCGCTGAGGGCGGGAAAGGGGCCAACCAGAACTTCCGGGGCTGCCGCCCGCTTGCTAGCGCTTCTTCGCGGGGGCCGCTGGCGCCTTCCGCGTTTCAACGGCCGTGGCGGCGGCCTTCATGCTCGTTACCTTCTTCTTCTCTTCCGGAGGGGGCAGCACAGCGGGCATGCCCAGCGCCTGGATCCACAGCTCACGCGCCCAGCCCATCGTGTGGTACAGGTGCATGTCCTCCTGGTCTTCGACCTCATCGTGGGCGGCCTTGAGCGCCGTGCCTTCGGTAGTGCCCTTCATGTCCTTGGCCACGCGGCCGATAAGCTCCCAGTTCTGGTGGTCCTTGGTCTCGGCTTCGACGATGCTCTCGGCGGCGCACAGTTCGGCCCCTTCCTTGGGGCCCTGCGCCAGCGCCATCTCCATCGCCTTCACCAGGCCCGCCGCCTTCGCGCGAACGACCATGCGGCCGGGGCTCTCGGCTTCGGGGTTGAGCCCCAGCGCCTGGAACACGCTCATCAGGACGTCCTGGTGGTGGCGCGTCTCATCCAGGTACTTCTGCCACTCTTCCCTGGCGTCCCTGTTGATAGTGCACTTGAGGGCGGCTTCGTAGACCTTCTCCCCGCCAAGCTCGGTTTCGAGCGACTGGTAGAGGAGTTCGTTCAGCATTTTGGTGTTCACGGAGTTCTCCTGGAGTAGTACCGGGACGCACGGTCCGGGCCAATCGTCAGGGTAGCGGCCACGTCGCGCGATCCCGCGAACGGCCGCCGAGCGGGCGTTGCAATCGCGTGACGAGCCTGCCGCGCCGGCGCGGGAAGCACCACATCAGTGCCCGCCGCATCACGTAGAATCGCCGCGATACCGAGAGGAGGCGCCCGATGACCAAGGCTGAGCCGCTCCCCACCGAAGACGAAGTGCGGGGCTATTTCCAAACCTGCAGCAATTGGGGCCGCTGGGGACCGGATGACGACGCCGGCACCATCAACCTCATCACGCCCGCAGTACGGCGTGAAGCGGCCACATTGGTGAAGACGGGGCGGGCGGTATCGCTCGCGCACCCGCTCAACACGGTGGGCGGCCCGGGCAACTGGAACCCCGCACAGCATTACGTGCGCACCTGGGCCGATGCCTGCGTGGACTACATCGGGCTGCTGTTTCACGGCTACGCCACCACCCACCTCGATGCGCTCTGTCACATCTTCTGGGAGGGAAAGGGGTGGAACGGCCGCCCGGCGAGCGATGTCACCAGCCTCGGGGCGAAGTTCGGCGCCGTCGATGCCTTCAGCGCCGGCATCACGACGCGCGGCGTGCTGATCGATATCCCCCGCTTCCGCGGCACGGAGTACGTGACGCTCGAAGACCCCGTGCGCGGCTGGGAGCTCGAGGCGGCGGCCAAGGCGCAGGGACTATCGCCACGCGCGGGCGATGCCGTGCTGGTGTACAGCGGGCGGCAGGCC
>JBPCLM010000148.1:0-20622 GCA_051003295.1 Tepidiformaceae bacterium
AGGCCCCGGCGGCATCACCTGGATTATCGCGACCCCCTAGTCACGGTAGTCCTCCACCAGCCCCCGCCTTCCTTCCCCCTTACGGGGGGAAGGGGGCGGGGGTTCTCGCGCAATGGCCTGTGCGAAACAGAATGGAGAAAGACCAATGACCAACGTTCGCCAGTGGATGGCACGCTGCCCTGCGCCCCTGCTTGTGCTGCCGGGCTCGGACCCGTTCCACCCCACGGGCATCGCCCACCGCATCTGCCGCGAAGCCCCGCGCTCCCGCTGCCTGGACGTGGACTGCCGCTCAGACGAAAAGCGCTCTGCGACGATCGAGACGATCCGGGCGTGGCTGAAAGAACAAACGCCGGCGTAGGGCAGGTCTTGAGTAGACCGTGTGATCGCCACGCTGTGGCGCGAACCGCGAGCCCCAGGCCTCAGCAACACTGGCAACTTCGCGCCCGCTGAAGCCACCAAGCCGCGAGACTCAGGCTGGCACCGGCACGCTCACGCAGAGCTCGGCTGTTTCCACTAACAGCGGCCATCCTTCTTCCTTGCGCCAGTCGAAGATGAAGGCGATGTCGGCCAGGATGAGTTCGGGCGTTTCCTCCAGCCCGTCGTAACCATCCCACATGGGCAACTTCGAGCCATAGTTCCATCGCCTCACGGAGGTTGCTGAGCGCTTCTTCGCGGGTGTCGCCCTGGCTGACCGCACCCGGCAGTGCCGGCGCGGAGACCCAATAGCCGGCCCCATCAAGCTCCGGCGTCAAGACAGCGGTATACGTCCTGCTTTCCTGTAGACATGCTACCAGCGAACCCGGCGAAAGCCGAGATCGCCCAGGATTTCCGCCCCCTCGACGTACGACCGGCTGCGACGCCACCTCTGACTGATGGCGGCGAACAATCTTCGTGTCTTTGAGATCAGGACGCACGCGATGCCTCGCCATCGGCGCACGCGCCGGCGCGCGCCAGCAACAACGCGCGCTCGCGGGCGTTGCGCGTGAGCGCTGCCGCGCGCTCGAACTCCGCCCGCGCCTCCGTCGAGCGGCCCAGTTTGGCGAGGAGGTCCCCGCGGACGCTCGGCAGAAGATGGTAGCGCTGCAGCGATGGCTCCGCGGTCAGCGCATCGACGATTTCGAGGCCGGCCTGCGGACCGACGGCCATGGACACCGCCACAGCGCGGTTCAGCTCCACGATGGGCGATGGCGCGAGCCGCGCGAGCTCAGCGTAGAGCGCGGCAATCTGGGCCCAGTCCGTGTCCTCCGGGGCGAGCGCGCGCGCGTGACAAGCCGCAATGGCCGCCTGGAGCGCGTACGGGCCACGCGCGCCGCCGGGTTCCCCGGCACGCGCGAGGGCGGCGAGACCACGGCCGATGAGAAGCCGGTCCCAGCGGGCGCGGTCCTGGTCCAGGAGCAGGATGGGCTCTCCCGATGGACCGACGCGCGCCCGCGAACGGGAGGCCTGGATCTCCATGAGCGCGACCAGCCCGTGGACCTCGGGCTCCCCCGGGGCGAGCCCGGCGAGGACACGCCCGAGACGCAGCGCATCCTCGCAGAGGGCGGGCCGCATCCAGTCTTCACCGGCGGTCGCTGAGTAGCCTTCGTTGAAGACGAGGTAGATGACTTCCAGCACCGACGCGAGGCGGGCGGCGAGCTCGGCCCCGCGGGGGACTTCGAAGGGGATGCGCTTGTCGGCGAGGGTCCGCTTGGCCCGCACGATGCGCTGGGCGACGGTCGGCTCCGGCACGAGGAAGGCCCGTGCGATCTCATCGGTGGTGAGCCCGCCGAGCAGGCGGAGAGTGAGGGCGACGCGCCCTTCCGTGGGGAGCACCGGATGGCAGGCCGTGAAGATGAGGCGGAGCAGGTCGTCGCCCAAGTCGTCATCGAGGCCCGCTTCGAGGCCCGGCGCGGCCCCCTGGCGCTCGGTTTCGAGCTCGCGGGCGAGCTGCTCGTGCTTCGCTTCCAGGCGTTTGTTGCGGCGAAAGTGGTCGATCGCGCGATGCTTAGCGGTGGCCATGAGCCAGGCGCCCGGGTTGGCCGGGACGCCCGACTCTGGCCACTGCTCCAGGTGCGGCGACGAGAGCATCCTGTGCGAGGTCCTCGGCGAGGCCGACATCGCGCACGATGCGCGCGAGGCCGGCGATGAGCCTCGGCGATTCGATCCGCCAGACGGCGTCGATGGCACGATGGGTAGCAGAGGCAAGCACGGCTACCCATCAGACCAACTTCGATTCGCCAGCGCAAGGCTGACGCGCCAGGACTACTTCTTCGCGGCCAGCTGCGCGCGCATGCGCTCCTCTGCTTCCCGGAGTTCGGGAGTGAACTCATCACCGAAGTCTTCCGCCTCGAATACCTGGCGGATCTCGATCTCGGCCTCCGTGCCGGGCATGGGATTGGGCACGCGCTTGACCCACTCGATCGCCTCTTCCTTCGACTTCACGTCGATCAGCCAGAAGCCCGCGATGAGCTCCTTGGCCTCGGCGAAGGGGCCGTCGGTGACGATGCGCTTGTCTCCGGCGAACTTGACGCGCGCGCCCTTGGAGCTGGGGTGGAGACCCTCGCCGGCGAGCATGACGCCGGCCTTCACCAGCTCTTCGTTGTACTTCCCCATGTCGGTGAGGAGCTCCTCGCTGGGGAGCACGCCCGCCTCGCTGTCCTTGTCGGCTTTGACGATAAGCATGAATCGCATTTCTGGGTTCCTTCCTGGGTTTGTTGTGTAGCCGGGCCGCTGGCCAGTGTAGGCCGGCTGGGCTGGCTCTACTTACACGTCGAACGAGGGAGCGCGAAATCGACAGCCGCGGCAGAGTTGCTGGGAATTTTCGTGGTTTTTCGCTTGCGCTTCCACTGACCATGAGGTGCGGCGGACCTGTAGCCGCTCGAAAACGCTTGGCGATCCTTCGCTTGCGCCGCGAGTTCGGCGTCTGACCGCGCCGCAACGCTCACGTCGCGCAGCCGCCGTGGTCCCGCTAGACTACGCGCCAACGAGCGACATGCCCGCCGTCCTCGCGATTTTCGAGGGTCCGAGCCGCGCTGTGCGCTGCGGGCTCGAGTTGCACGACGCCGTGAAGAGCCTGGACCTGGATGTGCGCGTGGGTATGCATGTCGGGGAGGTCGAGCTGCGGGGCGACGACGTATCCGGGATCGCTGTGCACATCGCAGCGCGCGTGGCCGCAGCCGCGGGGGACGGCGAGACCCTCGTTTCGAGTACCGTCAAGGATCTCGTCGCTGGGTCCGGGTTCCGCTTCGAAGATCGCGGCATGCGCGCGCTCAAGGGCGTCCCGGAGGAATGGCGGCTTTTCGCTGCTTCCGGGTGAAGCGGGACGTGCGCCGGGCAAGCCCCTTAGAGGGGATGCCGGGCCGTGCTGCTTGTCGCAAGCATTGGCATGGTCGATCCTTGCGCTGAGGCAGGCGTAGGCTCGCGGCGATCAGGAGGGTCAGGATGACGGTCGAAGAGCTCTTGGCGCAGCAGGAAATTCGGGACGTCCTGGCGGCCTATTGCCGCGCGATCGACCGCATGGACGCGGAGTTGCTGGCTTCCGTCTACCATCCTGACGCAACCGACGACCACGGCGCCTACAAAGGCCTTGCTGCGGGTTTTGTGGACTGGGTGATGCCGATCCTCGCGCGCTTCGACTCGACGACCCACTTTTCCGGGAACTCGCTCATCCGCGTTGACGGCGACGTCGCGCACTCCGAGTCCTACACGATCGCCTATCACCGGCGTGATCGATCTGGAGGCGGAAAAGAGGACTGGATCCTGGCCGTTCGGTACGTCGATCGATTCGAACTCCGGCAAGGAGCCTGGAAGATCGCGCGCCGCGTCTGCGTGTTCGATTGGCAGCGCATCGATGCTGTGGGCGAAGGAAGTGCGCTGGGCCGGGACTGGGCCGTCGGCCACCGCGACCGGCTGGATCCGGTGTACCGCCAATAGGTGCTGGCAAGGGACCTGCCATTGGGCTCGGAAACGACGTGAGGGAATGCCAAGCCAACACGGGCGTTCTCCACCGCGGCGGGTATCTTCGAAACGCAAAGCGAGCGGGTGTTCAGGCGATTCGCGAGATTAGCGGGAGCGGTCTCCCGTAGGGGATGCCAGTCCGTGATGCTTGTCACAAGCACCGGCATGGTCGATCCTTGGCGGACATCCTTGTGCCGGCGCGGCTTCCGCGGATTCGATGAATAAAGACCGTTCCATGGAATTGGCCTCCCAGGAAACACGCTTCGATGCGCTTGACCGGAGGTTGATCAGCGAACTGCGGGTGGACCCGCGGCTGGCCTATGCGACGCTTGGCGGGCGCCTTGGGGTGACGGGGATGACCGCGGCGAACCGGCTCCAGCGCCTGCGCCAATCTGACCTCGTGAGGTTCAGCGTCGCGCCCAACTTCGCGGCGCAGGGGCTCGCGACACGCGTGCTCGGACTCTTGCAGGCGGATGTGAGCGCGCTGGAAGAGTGCCTGCGCGTGATTGCGGGGGCGCCCTTCGTTGTGACTGCCGACCGGGTGTCCGGGGAATACGACCTGGCCTTCAGCGCGTGTTTGCCTTCGGAACAGGCGATGGGGGGGATGGTGAGAGACCTCCACTCGGTGCCGGGTGTGCGGCGGCTGGTGGTGCACCATGTGCTCGATACCGTGAAGGACGAAGATGGCGGGTCGGCGGTTTGGGCGGAACCGGAAGCGGCCGAGGACACGACATTCGAAATCGCGCCGGGCGTGAGGGTGCCGGATCACCTCCGCCAAAAGGTCGTCCTCGCGGCGCACTGGCTGAACGCCTTCGTGGGGGGCGACGTGGAGACGCTGGGCGAGCTTTCGAGACGAGATGTCACTTTCACTATCATGCCGCCCCAGCTGGGCGCCGGGACGTTCGCCGGATTTCCGGCGGTGGCCAAAGAGTGCCAGTTGGCCGGGTCGTTGTACCGGCATCTCTGGCACAGGATCATCGCAGTCACCGAAGCAGAGCCACCGTACGCGGTTGCTATCGATGCGTTCAACACCGCTGAGCGCCGGAAAGGGCAGATCCGGACGGCGTTCGCGCGGATGGCATTCGGATTCCACGGTGACTGCGTGCAGCGGGTTGTGAGCCTCGGACAACTGGAACTCCCTGACCTGCCTGAACCTACCGCCGACGAACTCGCGGCGACCCACTAAGCAGGCCGCTGAGCGGCCTTACCGCTGCTTCATGACCCTGCTAGCGGAACGCCGGCATGACTTCGGCGGCGAATCGCCGCATGTTGGCGAGAATTGCGGAAGACAATCCCAGGAAATACGTCGCCGTCCTCTCCGTCCGACCGCGATGGCCTGCCCTGTTGCGAACGCGATGGTCAACCCGGCCACGAGCACTAGCGAGGATCACGCTGCTGGCGGAACGCAACCAGGCTCTCATCGGGGAGGTGGACGGCGGTCGACTTCTGGCTCTCGAACGGCTCGCTCGCGAGCTGCTTGCGACCTTCGTGTATCCAGCCTTCGAACTGCTCCGCCCATTGCCAGACAGCCGACACTTCGGTCGCGAAGACATCGACGTGGGTGACGCGGGAATCCAGGAGCAGCTGATGGATACCGTGGGGAGCCCTGCCCAGCTCGGCGCTGCGCCGGGCCTCGACCCACCAGCTCGAGCTTCCCGCGTAGCCTGCATTGCGAGCGTCGGTAATTCGGATGATCACATCGAACCCCAGAGCCGGATAGCGGCATTCTACCCGCCGTCCGGGCGTCGGGTGATGGGGACTCAAACGTCGGGGTTCGGAAGCCAGCCGAAGCCGCGTGGCTCCCCGCTTGCCGCGCTCGCCGAAGCTACCCGGCCAGTCGATAGCCGAGTCTCCAGCAGCCGGCGGTTTCGGTCACTACGTCCAATCGGCGGCGGGCGGAACGCATGCTTCTTGCCTGCGAGTGTTCAGTCGGCGTCGTTCGGCGCCTTGAACCCGTAGAGCTTCGCGGCGTTCAGGCCGAGGATGTTGCGCCGATCCCGCTCAGCGAGGTGTCCCATGGTCCGCGCGACCGCCTCTTCCGAATGGGGCCAGGTGCCCTCATGGTGCGGGTAGTCGTTGCCCCAGAGGATGCGCTCTGACCCGCCGGTCCACTTCATCATCTCGATGCCCATGGGGTCGTCCTGGAAGGTCGAGAAGCCTTGCCTCCGCCAGTATTCGCTAGGGAGCATCGGCAGTTGAGGACTGACGGCGAAGTGGTGCTTCTTGTACCCTTCGTCGGCCGCCCAAAGCGTCCACGCCAGCCAGCCGATGCCAGCTTCGACAGTGACCACCGTTAGATTTTGGAACCGCTCCATGATGCCCGAGGCGCTGAACTGTACCACCGGTTCGATTGCCGTCGCGAGGGCGTTCCAGACGTAGTTGATGACTGCTCCCCCGTTCCCGCTCGATGTGCGGGGGTCCTTGCCGGTGCCGACGTGCAGGCTGATAGGAAGGCCTGCCTCCGATACAGCCGCCCAGAGTGGTTCGAACATTGGGTGGTTGTAGCCGATGCGGCGCTCGAAGGTTGCGTTGCCCTGCGGCTGCACGGGGAGAAACACATGGCGGTACCCCATCTTCGCCACGCGCTGCACCTCAGCCACCGCCGACTCGACCTCCAGCGGGGCGATGCAGGCGGCAGGGGCCATCCGTTGCTCGTAGCCCTTGAACACCTCCGGGAGTGCCCAGTCGTTCCACACCCGGCAGAGCGCGGCCTGCATCTCGGCGTCGGGCGAAGTCCAGTGCTGCAGGCCCTTGTTCGGATAGATAACCTCCGCGTCGATACCGTCGCGCTGGTGGTCGCGGAGGCGCTCTTCGGGGTCGCGGCTCCCCGCCTTGGACCGGTCCAGATCTTCGCCTTCGAGCTTCAGGTCGCGGACGCGCACCGGTCGATGGCCTTCGACGACGGACCACTTCTCCCCATTCGCGTCCGTCTCGATGTGGGGGATGCGGTGGCGGAACTTCGCGTCGACGCGTTGCTCCCAGAGGTCGACCGGTTCGTTCACATGGCAATCTGCGGAGACCACGAAGTACTTTCGTAGCGCTTGCTTCTCGTCACTCTTGACCGCCGTAGCAACTGGCACTGGCACTCCTCCTGCAGCGAGACGGCCTGCGCCGGGCAGCACGGCCATTGCTGAGTATAGCCGAGCCGTGACACTGGGCGCGGTACTGAGATGCACGCCTGCACATGTACCGCCCGCCGCCGAGACCGCGCCGATTGACAGCCCGTCCCGCGGCTTGACACCGTAGGCTGGGGCAGCGTCGGGAAGGCTTCAGAAGCACGGCCGCCGGGCCGCTGCGGGATGGTGCGATGGAATATTTGGCGAGACCCGCTACTACAAACGCGGCGCTTCCCCCGTCTCCGAGTTCCTGCTCGTCTGTGAAGCTGTGACGAAGGCAGCCGAAGATGCGGGGATTCACTTGCGGGAGATCGACGGCTTCGCCTCGTACAGCATGGACCGCAACGACCCGACGAGGCTCGCGGCCGCCCTCGGTTGCAACGAGATCGCCTTTTCGAACATGGTCTGGGGTGGCGGCGGGGGTGGCTGTGCCGCAGCCGTCGGCAACGCCGCAGCCGCCATCGTCGCCGGCTACGCGAAGTACGCTGTTGCTTATCGCGGCCTCGCGCAGGGGCAATTCGGCCGCTTCGGCCAGGCCCGAAGCTCCGGGGGCTATCTGCCGGCGCCCATGTCCTACACGGCGCCATACGGGCTCTTTTCTCCCGCGCAGCACATCGCCTTGCGGACGAGGACGTTCATGCACCAGTACGGGATCAGCCAGGACCCTCTCGCGGCGATCGCCCTCGCGTCGTACGCCCACGCCCAACGGAACCCGCGCGCCGTCATGTACGGCCGTCCTCTGACCCGCGAGGACTACGACAACTCGCGCTGGATAGCGGAGCCCTTCCACCTCTTCGACTGCTGCCAGGAGAACGATGGCGCGGCGGCGGTGATCCTCACGAGCCGCGAACGGGCGAGGGACCTGGCCCAACGCCCGGCATTCGTCATGGCCGCCGCCCAGGGTTCCGAGACTGGGTACAGCCTGATTGCGCCCACGGCAGTTTCGTTCGGCTCGGCCAACTTTCCCGGTGTTGCGCGCAGGCTGTACGAATCCGCCGGCATCGGCCCCGCGGACGTCGATGTCGCCCAGGTGTACGAGAACTTCACCGGCGGGACTCTGATGAGCATGGTCGAGCACGGGCTCTGCGCGCCTGAAGAGGTCGAGATGTTCTGCACGGAGGAGAACCTCACCGCGCCACACGGCAAGATGCCCCTGAACACGAGCGGAGGCAACCTCGCCGAGTGTTACATGCATGGGCTCGAGCTCATCACCGAGGCTGCGAGGCAGATTCGCGGCGAATCCACCGCGCAGGTCCCCGGGGCGCAGGTAGCGCTCGTTGCGGCGGGTCCCGTGACCGCGCCCGTGAGCAGCCTCTTACTCTCCACGGAGCCATGACCGGAGGAAGTTGCGTTGGCGAATGTTGTACCCCAGTCCTACCTTCCAGCCGGGCTGCCCGCGCCGGAAATGACGAACCTTGATCGGCCATACTGGGAGGCGGCCAGGGCGCGCCGCCTGGTGGTCCAGGCCTGCGGCCAGTGCGGCAAGACGCAGTGGCCGCCCGAGGAGATTTGCTCACAATGCCACGCGGTCGATCGCGAGTGGGTCGAGGCCAGCGGCAAAGGGACCGTGTTCTCGTGGACGCGCGTCTGGCATGCCGTCCACCCCGCGCTCCAGGGCCAGGGGCCGTACCTGGTTGTTGTTGTTGAGGTGGAGGGCCACCCGGTGCTGATGATTGGCAACCTTCTCGGCGACCCGGAGCGGCCCGTGGCGATTGGGATGCCGGTAGAGGTCGTGTTTGAGGACCGGGTGGACGGGCACACACTCGTCCAGTGGCGGCGTACCGAATAGAGTCCACCCGGAATCATCCCAACAACTCTTGCGCGCGCCGCCGGAGTTCGGGCCGAAAGTCGGGGTGCGCGACGGAGATGAACTCCTGGGCGCGCTCCCGGACCGACTTCGCCCAGAGTCGCGCGATCCCGTGTTCGGTGATGACGATGTCCGCGAATTGACGGGGCACGGTCACCACCGTCCCCTTCGGCAGCAGGTCCACGATCGTCGATTCACGCCCGCCGAGTGCGCGCGACTCGAGGACCGTCACACTGCGGCCGTTGCGCGCGTTCAAGGCGCCAATCGCGAATTCCAGCTGGCCCCCGGTGCCGCCAATCATCTCCTGGCCCACGGAGTCCGCTGCAATCTGACCGGTCAGGTCGATGCAGAGGGCGGCATTGATGGCGAGCATGTTCTCCTGCGCCGAAATGACGCGCAGGTTGTGGACGTACTCCGTCGGGCGCGTGTGGATGCGGGGGTGCAACCGTGCAAACTTCATCTGTTCGGCGTTCCCGGCGTAGCCTGTCGCCACCGCAAGGCCGCGATCGATGGTCTTCCGGGCGCCGTTGATCACGCCCGTGCGAATGAGGTCGATGATCCCGCCGACGCTCGCTTCCGAATGCCAGCCGAGGTCTGCCTTCTTGTCGAACGCGCCAGCGTACACACAGGCGGTGGGCACGTTCCCGGCCCCGACCTGGATGGTGTCACCATCACAGACGACCTCCGAGAGATAGCCTGCGATCGCTCGCTGCGCCTCATTCGGTGCCACGACCGTGGTCATCCGCCGCGCGCTATCGTTGAGCACGAGCGAATGAAACGCGGAGACATGGGCGACGTTGCCTTCTCCAAACGATGGCATGACGTTGGGGCTCATCTCCCCGAGTGTGAACGTGGCGAGCTCAACGAATCTGAGCTGATTCCAGGCATTCGCGCCAAACGAAACGAACCCGTGCTCGTCCGGAAGGCTGACCTGCACGAGGACCACGTCGGCGCGTCGGCGTTCGGGAAGGGTGCGATTGTTGTCGCTTTCCGCTTTGAACCTGAGTGCGAACGGGATCGGTACGTAGTCGTGTTCGTGGCGTCGCATCTGGCGCCGCACGATCGGCCCCCCCAGTGCTCGTGAACGACTTTGCTTACTCCCGGGAACCCTGGCTGCAGCCAGAGGTAGTCTGCCGCTACGGCGCAATCGCTCATCTCGACCGCTGCGCCGTCTGGCATTCGGGCGAGATGGGCGGCAAGGGCGTCGGCGAGGGCGAGCGGCTGGCTGCCGATGGGGATCATCACGCGGTGCCCTGGTTCAACCACCCTGACTGCCTCATCTGGCGATACAAGACGGCCGCCGTGCTCCGACAACGCCCTCTGAATTGCATCCATCGCGTCCTGCTCGACCATCGCGTGCGAACTCCGCTGAGACATCCATCTCGGGCCCTACGCCGCTCCGGCCGTCGCTCGCTCGGTCCCCAGAGGGGAGGAGGCGACAATGCGGGAGAGCTCAGAGTCGCGGATGAAGTGGTAGCGCGTAAGGGATTCGAACCCTTGATCTCCGCCTTGAAAGGGCGGCGTCCTGGGCCTCTAGACGAACGCGCCGCAGCGAACAGGGTAGCAGCCGGGCTGCGAAGGATCACCCGGCACCGGCGGACCCCTCAGAGACCGCCTTCGCTGGACCCGGCGAACGAGAAGTAGCTGTTCAGGCCGGTCAGGCGACCGGTGATGAGGAGCACGCCCAGGCCCACAAGCAGAAGCCCGCCCGCGACTTCGAGGACGGGGGCGTAGGGCTGGATGCGCTTGAGGAAGCGGGTTGTATCGCCCAGGGCGAGCCCCGCGATGAGGAAGGGGAGGCTCAGGCCAGCCGAGTAGGCCGCGAGCAGGTACACGGCACTCAGGGCATCGGATTGCGTGAGGCCGAGGGCGAGGATGCTGCTGAGGATGGGGCCCACGCATGGGGTCCAGCCGACGGCGAAGGCACCGCCCACGAGCGCCGAGCGCGTGTAGCCCACCTTGCGCCGGGGGACGGCCACTTCGAAGCTGCGCGATAGGAGCCACGGGAGCTGGAGATAGCCCGCGAAACGCACCCAGACGAACCCGAGCACGATGCCCAACTGCAGCAGACGGCCGCGGTCGCCGCGCAGGTCGGCCACCTCGGCGAGGAAGACGTACAGGATGGTGAGCGCGACGAGCAGCAGGGCGGAGCGCATCGGCGAGCGGCGGCCGTGCGCGGGGATGAGGAGGAGCCCCATCAGGACGAGCATTGTCCCGGCGACGCGTTCCAGCTCGCGCTGGCGGTCCTGCAGGACGTAGGAGCCGAGCAAGCCCACGCTCGCGCCGAGCACGATGAACACGAGGGAAAGGCCGCCGCAGAACGCCATCGCATGGCTGAACGTGACGCGCCTGTCGGAGACTACCTTCCCTCCTTCGATCGAGGCCCCCGAAATGTGGGTGAGGTAGATGGGCACGAGCGGCAGCACGCACGGGGAAAAGAAGGAGAGCAGGCCCGCGGAGAACGCGAGGATGGGGCCGCCGGGACCTTCGAGGTTGATCCGATCGGTGTCGGCGCCGGCGACCCCGAAGGCGAGCACGGGGAGCAACGCGAGGGTGCCGAAGAGCACGTAGAGGAGGGCGCGGTTGTTCAGCCGGCGTCCGAAGACGACGCGCGTGGCCATCAGCGATGCCGTCCCACAAGGCCATGATAGTGCGGGCGGTGGGCGGGAGGCATGACGCGCAGCTAACGGAAGGGATTGCTCCCGTCTGCGCCCTCGGCGATTGCCAGGTCCGATTCATCGAGGCCGAGGAGGGCGAGGCGCGCGGCGTCGTAGCGGCCCTTGGCGCGCGCTTCGCGGTTGAGAAGGCCCTTTATCTGCTCGGGCCGGATGTTTTCGCCTTCGAGGAAGACCCGGTGCAGGTGTTCGACCTGCTTTATCCAGTCTTCCCAGGCCTGCCGGTACGCTCGGGAAGTCGATTCCTCGACAGCAACCATCTTCGTACCCCCTCTGCCGGAGTCCAACGGGCGGCGCGGGCGCTAGGGTGACCGGAACGGCTCCAGGCGGGCTCGCGGCGTTGCCCGGCGAAGGGCGGGTGGTAGCGCATAGGGGATTCGAACCCCTGATCTCCGCCTTGAGAGGGCGGCGTCCTGGGCCACTAGACGAATGCGCCGCGTGATTCAGAATAGCGCAGGCCCCGAAAGCCGGGCAAGGAAGGACAGGCCGCGTGAGACTGACCGGGCCGTCCCTTGCCTTCGTGGCCGTGCTGCTGCTGGCGCTGAGCGGCTGCAGCAGCCGTGATGACGGCGCCACCGTAACGCCGGCGCCAGGGGGCGAGGATGAGGCGACGGCCGCGGCCCGCAGCACTCCCGGAGGGGGGGGCGGTTCCGGCACGTTTGCCCCGCTGCCACCCGCGTTGCAGCAGGTGCTGGACGATGTCGCGAAGGTGCGCCAGCTTTCACCCCCGCCGTCGCTGCGGGCTGAGGTTGTGAAGCGCTCGGAGCTGCCCGCGCTGCTGGACCGGCTGCTCACGGCCGAAGACCGGCAATCATTCGCGCAGACGACGACGTTCTACCGCCTGCTGGGGCACCTGCGCAACGACCAGGACTTCCTGAGCGTGTACCGCAGTTTCGGCAGCGGGTCCATCCTGGGGCTCTATTCGCCGCAGGATGACCAGTTCTGGGTTGTGCAGGAAGACAACGACAGCGGCGGCTTCGACAACCTCAGCCGGGGCCAGAAGGAGACGCTGGCGCACGAGCTCGTGCACGCCTTGCAGGACTACCACTTCAAGCTCGACGAAGTGTACGAGCGCACGGCCGATAACCTCGACATAAACCTTGCCTGGACGGCGGTGGTCGAAGGCGACGCGGTGGCACACGAGGAGGCCTACACGCGCGCTCACCTCGCGTCGCCACGCGGCAGCGGCCTGTTTTTCGCGGCCGATGCTGCCTTGCAGGCGCCGGATGTGCCACCCTCCATCGCGCGCGAGCTGTTCTTCCCTTATACGACGGGGACAGACTGGCTCAAGGGCGTGCTGCGCAGCAAAGGCCTCGATGCGGTCAACCGCATGCTCGTGGACCCTCCGAAGGGCACGGCCTTCGTGCTGCACCCGGAGCTGGCCGACCAGGGCTGGCAGCCCCAGGAGGTGAAGCTGCCGGAGCTGGGGCTGGCGCTCGGGAGCGGCTGGCAGCGCGAGTCCGGCGGCAGCTGGGGCGAGTTCGGGATCAGCAACTACTTGCGGCTGCAACTGAGCGCGGCGGATGCGCGCGGCGCGGCGGCGGGCTGGGCCGGCGACCATTACGACGTGTACGCGCAGGGGGCGCAGAGCGTGGCGCTCTTTCGCCTGGCCTTCCGTGATGCCGCCGAGGCGGGCGAGTTCGCGCGCAGACACGAGGAATTCCTCGTGGGCATCCGCCGGGACGGCACGACCACGGACGGAGCGACCCTGCACACGATGGCAGACGGCGATGTGACGGCCACGGCGGGCGCGAGCGGGAACGAAGTTGTATTCGCCATCGGCAGCAGCGCCGGGCTGGCGCAGGCGGCGCTGGAGGCAGCGCTGCGCGCGTAGTTCGTCCTTGCGGGTTTGCCAGCGGCGCGGCGCGAGGTATGCTCCACGCCTGCAAGGGGGCGACTCATGGCCACAACGAAGGCGGCAGCATCGGAGGCGGGCGGGATGGCGGCCTTCTCAGCGCGCTATCCCAGGAACGTCCCCATGCGCGATGGGCGCCAGCTGCAGTTGCGGCTGATGGGCCGCGGCGACCGCGATCTGGTGCTGGCATTCGCACGCGCGCTGCCGGCGGATGACCTGCTCTTCCTCCGCAACGACATCACGGAGGCGCCGTCCGTCGATGAATGGATAGCCAACATCGAGACGGGCCATTCCACGGCGGTGCTGGCGGTCGATGGCGAGCACCTCGCGGGCTACGCGGCGCTCCACTACCAGGCCACGTCGTGGACGCGGCACATCGGCGAAATCCGGTTGCTTACGGCGCCGGGTTACCGTGGCATGGGGCTGGGGCGCATGCTGGCCGGCGAAACCTACGCCGTGGGCCGTGCGCTGGGGCTGAAGAAGCTTTCCGCGCAGATGACCCTGGACCAGGCAGGCGCGCGTTCGACCTTCGAACGGCTCGGATTCAAGCCCGAAGCGTTGCTGACCGACTTCGTGATCGATGCCAACGGCCGCACACGCGACCTGTTGGTGATGGCGTACGACCTCGATGGGCTGACCGACACGGTGGATGTTTAGGATTCACGATTCACGATTGACGATTGACGACCGGTGAGGGGCGCGCCTGTTGCCTGTTGCCTACCGCCTGTTGCCTACCGCCTGTTGCCTGTTGCCTGTTGCCTGCTGCCTGTTGCCTAGCGCCTGTTGCCACGAAGCCGGCGCTCGTTGGTAGGGGCTGGAGGCGAGGCGGCCGATTTGAGCGCTTCGAATGCTTCGCTCAGGTGCATCGTCACCTCGTCGATATCGGGGACGAGCGCGGGGTCAGCGCAGATGCCCCAGAAGAGCACGCCGTTGTAGCTGGTCAGGCACACGTTGAGGCCGAGGCCCATGCTCAGCGGCACCCAGGGCCACACTTCTTCGACCGTGCGGCCGCAGAGGTAGAGCGGGATCTGAGGGCCGGGCACGTTGGTGCAGACGAGGTTGAACAGCGGCTGCGCGTCGGGAGTGAAGGCGCCCGCCGCCGCCTGCAGCATGGGGGGAACCTGGTCAGCCAGGCGGCTCATGATGCTGAAGCCACCGGCCATGTTCGCTTCCTTCAGCTTGCCCATGCCCGCGATCACCTGGCGGTGGCGGCTCGCGGGATCCGCGATGCCGATCGGCAGCGGGGCGATGAGCATCGAGACCTGGTTCCCGAGGGCGCTCTTGTCCGATTCGGAGCGGACGTTGACGGGCACCATGGCACGCAACACGACGCCCTCGATCCGCTGCCCGCGGGCGCGCAGGTAGGCGCCGAGGCCTCCGCTCAGCGTGGTGAGGACGACATCGTTGATCGTGCCGCCCAGCGCCGAGCGGATGCCGCGGATTTCGGTGAACGGCATGGGAATGAGGCCGTAGGAACGTCCACGGCCGACGGGGCGGTTGAACGGGGTCGCGGGCGCCGGGCTCAGCAGGGAAGGTGCGGCGGAGGCGATGGCGCTGGAGACGGCGCGGAATTCGCGCATCTGCCGATCGGGGTCGAACGCGCGGCGGATGGCATCGGAGTAGGCGGCAAGGCCCAAGTCCACCATGTCCAGGAACGCGTCCCGCGCGCGCTCAAGGGGAGGCGCGGCGGGGGCGGGAGCGAAGGGACGAGGCTCATCGCGAGCGGCGTCGCGCTCCAGGTCCGTGATCACTGTCAGCAGTTCGATCCCGGAAACGCCATCGACCATGCAATGGTGAACGGCCGTGGCGACGCCGCTGCGGCCACCGGGCAGGCCGTGCAACAGCGTCATTCTCCAGAGAGGGCGGTCGCGAGGGAGGACGGGCGTGAGGATGCTGGCGAGAGCGGCGCGGGCGGCAGCGCCGGCGGCTTTGGGGGGCAGCGTCGCCTCCTCCAGGTGGCGGCCCAGGTCGAAGGCGGGGTCTTCTTCCCAGCGCGGGTGGCCCAGGTTCAGCGGGTCGAAGGCGGCCAGCTGGCGGTAGCGTGGCAGGCGGTGAATGCGCGCTTCCATGTGGGCGAGCAGATCAGCGCGCGATAGCGGGCCGTCCAAGGCCATCATCGAGCCGATGTGGAGGGGCTGCGAGGGCTTCTCGAAGTAGAGGAAGCTCGCATCCGTCGCGGTCATGCGCTGTCGCAGCAAGGGCGCCGCCATCACTGTCCTCCCCTGCGCCATCGCGCGCCTGATGTCACGAGCGGCTTCTGCAACCGCCTGCAGGGGCCGATTATAGCGCCATAACGGTTAGACTATTGCGACAAATCCACAGGCGTTGTAGCGTTCGCCGCGGCAGGGTGTGTTCGTAGCATAGTGCTAACTACCGACCGTTAGGGAAGGCAAGATGCAGCAATCAGCCACGGCCGCCCGTTATGGAGACCCATTCGCCGACGATCCGTCGGTGCAGCCAACCTCTACGCCACTCTGGCGCGAAGGGCTCTTCCCGCTCGACTGGTTGGCGTTGCATTCATCGCCGGTGTACTACGGTTGCGGCGTGCCGCACGGCAACGGCGAACCGGTGGTGCTCGTGCCGGGGCTGATGGCGACCGATGTCACGCTCAGCGAGCTTTTCGGGTGGCTCAGCCGAATCGGTTACCGGCCGTACTTCGCGAACATCGGCCGCATTGCCGATTGCCCCGACTACCTGGCCAAGAGCTTGCTGGAGACCGTGGCGAAAGCGCGCAATGACTCGGGCCAGCGCGTCCGCGTCATCGGCCAAAGCCTGGGCGGGATGCTGGCGCGCAGCGTCGCTTTGATGCACCCGGAGCTGGTCGACCGCGTGATTTCCCTCGGTTCGCCGTTCAGGGACACGGTACGGGCGCACCCTTCAGTGATCGCGCTGACAGCGAGCCTGCGGCAGGGGCGCAGCCAGGGCTTCGGCCGGAACGTGAAGCCGGCCTGCTTCAGCGGCAACTGCACCTGCGATTTCGTGCGCAACATGCTCGCGCCAGAGGCCTACCGCGTCGGTCATTTCGCCATCTATTCGAAGTACGACGGCGTGGTGGATTGGTCGAGCTGCGTGGAGGAAGACCCTTCGCTGAACGACGAAGTGAACTGCACGCACATCGGCATGGCCTTCCACCCGGGGGTGTACCGCGCCATCGGCAAGCGGCTGGCCCAACCGCTCTGAGGCAAGGCCCGCTGCTTCAGTATCAATAGGCAAAAGGCCCGTCACATGTGACGGGCCTTTCGCGTGGCTGCCGGGTGGCAGGGGTTAGACCGCTGCGGTTTGCTTCGTGGCCTTGTGAACGGCTGCCGCGGTTTCCTTCGTGGCCTTGGCGGCGGCCTTCGCGGTTTCGTTCGTGGCGTGGACGGCCTTTTCCGTGCGCGTCTTGCCGGCGGCAGGCGTCATTGCTTCGAAGCCCCGGCGCACTGCGTCGGCCATCGGGTTGCTGGCGGCGAAGTTACGGAAGACTTCGACGGCGGCGCGAGTCGTCTCCTGGTTCACTTCGACGAGCTTCTTGATGCTCTCGCGGGTGTCGCTGCCGGCGCCGACGGCCTCCTGGTAGGCGGCCTGCGTGAAGGCAAGGGCGCGGCCCTGGGCGGCCGTTGTCGCTTCCAGGACGGCGGTGTAGTACTGGCCGAAGTCGGTGGGCTCGCTGGCGAAGCGCTTGCCGAGTTCGATGGCCTCGCGCTGACCGCGGGCGACGTCGCTGGCGAGCTGCTGCGCGACCTTGAGGCCGCGCTCGTTGGCCTTGGTGACGGCATCGACGAGGACGTCGTAGCTGGCGAGGAGGGCGTCGTAGTACTTCTGGACCTGTTCGCTGGCTGGCATAGGGTTGGGGTTCCTTTCGTTCCTGGCGGATCTGGCGGCGCATTGCCGTCGATAGATGCAGAATACACCTAGTGGCCGGGCATGTCAACACTCAGCACATAGATGTGGAACGCATCTTGTCATTCTGCGCGTTTAGATGCATAATACATGTAGTGAGGAACCCGATGTCCGACGGATCGAATCCCGCAAGCGAGGCCCCCCGCCCACGACTGCACGGGGAGCTGCTTTCCACCAGCCTCCTCGCCTTCCTGAAGAACTGGAACGCCTATGGCTATCAGTTGAGCCAACGCCTGGCGCAGGCGGGAATGCCGCAGTTCGATAGCGGCAGCGTCTACCGCACCCTGCGCCAACTGGAGAAGTCCGGGTTCGTTTCTTCGGCCTGGGACACATCGGAAAGTGGGCCAGCGCGGCGGATGTACAGCCTGACCCAGGCCGGGGAGCTCTTCCTTTCGGGGTGGATAGAAGTGTTGCAGAACTACCAGGCGATCCTGCAGAAGGCCCTTGGCACCCTCGGGCCACCCGTTAACGAGTCGCTTGACCCGCACGCGTAGAATGTCCCCACGCCGCCCCGCGCACGTGCCAGAAAGAGGATATCCCGATGGCCGACCAGTCCCCGACCGCCCTCGACCCATTCGCGCTCTGGCGTGACTGGGTCTCTTCATCCGAGCAGCAGTGGAACACCTTCCTGAACGACGCCCTGGCGACTGATCAGTTCAGCCAGTCCATGGGCCGCTTCATGGATGTGTACCTGAACGCGCAGAAAACGATGAGCGACACCATGGGCCGCTACCTCACGGCTATGAATCTCCCCAGCCGCGCAGACGTGTTGACTCTAGGCGACCGCCTTTCGAATATCGAAGAGCGACTGGCGCTGTTCGAAGGAAAGCTCGATGGGCTGCGGGCTGGCGGCGGCGCCGCGCCGAAGAGCCCTGCGCAGGCCTCGCGCCCCCGCCCGGCCCGTACAAAGAAGCCCGCACCGAAAGCCTGAACACGCACCCGACAAACCCGCGCGCTCGCGGGACGTATGCCGCGGCGTCGAATCGACTGTGCGGCCTGGAGGCCCAACAGATGACCAACCCTATCGCGGCTCCCCCCGCCGAAGTCGAAAGCCGCGTGCGCGGCGAAGTAGAACGCACTATCCAGCGCGGGCTGAAGGGGTTCGGCTACATTTCGAGCGGCGACCCCGCCGTGGGGCTCACGCCGAAGGAGGTCATCCACTCCCGCGGGACGCTTAAGCTCTATCACTACCACGCCATGTCGGACGAGGTGTACCGCGTCCCCGTGATGCTCGTGATGTCGTTGGTGAGCAAGCCGTACATCCTGGACCTGACGCCGGGGCAGAGCCTGGTGGAGTTCCTCCTCAAGCGCGGCTTCGACGTGTACATGATCGATTGGGGCATCCCGCGGTCAGAGGACAAGCGGCTACGCTTCGAAGACTACGTGCTCGACTTCATCCCCGAGTGCGCGTCGAAAGTAATGGAGGACAGCGGCGAGGATGAGTTCTCCATCGTCGGTTACTGCATGGGCGGGTTGCTCGCCTCCATCTACGCTGCGCTCCACCCGGAGGCGCCGCTGAAGAACCTCGCTTGCTTCACCACGCCAGTGAACATGGACGGGATGAAGCTGATGCGCCAGTGGTCCGACCAGCGCTATTTCGATGTTGACCGCATCGTAGACACGCTCGGGAACGTGCCTCCGGAGCTGATGTTCGCTTCCTTCGATATGCTGCGGCCCGCGGGACGTATCGCGGGCCAGGTGCGGCTGTGGGACAACATGTGGAACGACGACTTCGTGAAGTCGTACCGCATCTTTGACCGCTGGGCGACAGACCAGATCCCGTTCCCCGGTGAGTGCTTCCGCCAGAACACGAAGGACCTGATGTGGGAGAACAAACTCTACAAGGGCACCTGGGAACTGGGCGGCCGGCCAGTGAAGCTGGAGAACATAAAAGTGCCCTTCCTGCACGTGGTGGCCGAGCACGACCACATCGTCCCCTACGAGGCTGCCCAGCCCCTGGTGCCCATGGTGGGCAGCGAAGACAAGCGCGAAGTAATGCTCAAGGGCGGCCACGTCAGCCTTGTGGCCGGCGGCAACGCCATGTTCCGTCTCTGGCCGCAGCTCGAAACGTGGCTGTCGGAGCGTTCGCTGTGATGGCCGAAGGCATGAGGAACTACCCCGAAACCGTGCGCATGGATGGCCATGATGTGACGCTGCGTTACATGGTGCCCGCCGACAAGGCGGCAATCCTGGCGTTCGCCCGGGCCTTGCCGGAACACGACCTGCTCTTCCTGCGGCGCGATATCACCCGCGAGGATGCTGTCGAGGCCTGGCTTCAAGAAATCGCCGAAGGACTCATGGTCACGGTGCTTGCGGTGCAGGGCGAGAACGTGGCTGGCTATGGCACCATCCACAAGAGCGACTTGCGCTGGTCGCAGCACGTGGCGGAGCTCCGGGTGATGGTTGCCGAAGGGATGCGTGGTAAGGGCCTGGGACGGCTGCTCACACAGGAAGCGTTCGCCATCGCGCTGACGCACGGCATCGAAAAGATGATGGCGCAGATGACCCTGGACCAGAAGGGCGCTATCGCGGCCTTCGAAGGCATCGGCTTCAAAGCGGAGGCGCTCTTGCGTGATCACGTGAAGGACAGCCAGGGCAACAAGCACGACCTGCTCGTATTGAGCCACGAGGTCGCCAGTTTCGAATCGAAGCTTGCCGCGTACGGCGTGGATGAAGCCTTCGGGCCTTAGCCAGCCGCCGTCCCTCTACTGGATGCGTTCGGCGAGGACGACGGTGCGAAGCGGATACTCGCCCTCGTTCGCCGGACCGCTGCAGGTCATGAGCGTTATGTTTTCCGTGCCTTCGCGGCCCTGCAGGATGGCGCCCATGTCGATGGCGGCGAGCGCATAGTCGATGGCGGACGTCACGCGGTAGCGGTGGGAGAGGCCGTCGCTGAGGGTGACGCTCACCTCGTCGGCCACGGCGAGCCTGCTCAGGCCGAAAAAGACGCCGGGCACCCCGAGAAACTCGTAGTGCGCGGCGAAAAAGGTGGCTGCCCCCGCACCGGGGAGTGCGCCGTACGCGGGATGCCAGGCGATGGTGCGGCTATCCTGGGGCACGTCCAGGCGGCCGAAGCGGTCGATGCCGAAAGGCGCCACGCTTCCACCGGTCCGCAGGGCGGGGAGCGTCACTGAAGTCACCGTGACGGCTCCCGCGGTTGGCGGGAGCACCGCTTCGCGCTCATCCTTGCCGTAGCGAGCGATGGCGCTCTCGGTGTCACTGATGTAGCGGTCATCGACCACCGCCGACATGCCGGTGGCGCCATCGCGGCCGATGTAACGGAGCTGGTCCGCGAGCGAGGGCGGAGCAGCGAATGGCGCGCCGGCGTCGCCGTTCGAATGTGGCCACAAC
>JBPCLM010000149.1:0-7069 GCA_051003295.1 Tepidiformaceae bacterium
ACGGGGGACTGGTCCTCACGAGTTTCGGCCCGGAGCCGGATTCCGACAAGCCTCGCCACTTGCTCTACCCCCTGGGCACAGAACTGGTCCCGCCGCGGCCCGGGGCATACCCGATCGTCCACCCGGCCGGGCGGTTGTTGTGGGCGACAGACGATGAAGCTCTTTTCGATAGCGCCGGGATGGGGATCTGGGCTGCCCCGAAGGTCGCGGGCAAGCCAGAACGCGGGCTCTGGAACAGCGACGCCGGCCTGGTCGCTTCTGGCAGGGTAGTTTCTGAAGTGAACCAGGCTCAGCAAGCCGTGCGAGCAGTGGGGGGAGACGCGGCCATACATTTCGGCGCCCTCACGCGTCTCTCGCCAGATGTCGCGCTCGTGAACGCCTTCTTCAGCGATGGGCGGAGCACCATCGGCCGCGCGTCGCTGGTTAACCTTGCAACCGGAGCGCTCCAGGAACTGGCCGAGCTGACAGGCGGTCCCGATGGCGACGCCTATGCCATCGGCGCTGCCGGTCAACTCGGCCTCGCCCGCTTCGGCCGCGTGGCAAACACGCAGAGCTGCCTGAACGTGCGCGAACACCCAGCTCTCGATGCCCCGGTGCGCGCGTGCTACCCGGACGGAGTCCTGCTGATCCTCAGTGGCAAGAGACTGGAAGCGCAGGGAATCACCTGGCTCGAAGTGTACGTCGGAGGGTCGTCTGGCTGGGTCAGCGCGGAATACATCGAGCAGTAGCGAACGGGCGTGCGCACCGCTCGCCGATGAAACTTTTGATAGGCGCTGGCGCGTTGGATTGGGGGCCGAAGCGTCCGCGGCCCGACCGGCAGGGAGGGCGTTCGTGCAGCTGCCGCGTTGCTGGGAGCCGCCTCTCTCGCCCCATCGATACACAACCGCCAGCACCCGGCGCCCGCCCGCCGATCCGTCCGACACACAGCGCCCATACACTGCGGACTGGCCCTCACCAGCACACCAGCGGCCCGCCCGGGAATGGGAGAGAGAAGCTTGCGTCCACTCCGCATCGGAATCATCGCGCCCCCGTGGTTTGCCGTACCCCCGACGGGCTATGGCGGCATCGAGTGGGTGGTCAGCTACCTTGCCGATGGGCTCACCGCCCTCGGCCATGATGTCACCCTCTTCGCCTCCGGTGGTTCGCACACCACCGCCCGCCTCGTCAGCACCTACGCTGAGCCGCCCTCGGCCCTCCTCGGCGACCCCATCATCGAAGCGCGCCACCTCGTCGAGGCCTACCGCTACTGCCGCGGATTCGATGTCATCCACGACCACACGGGCATCGGGCTCATCGCCGGCGCCGCCATTGCTACGCCCGTCGTGCACACCGTCCATGGCGAAGTGCTGCCGCGGGTGGCCGACTTCTACCAGAGCGCCGCCGCAGAGGTGCACTTCATCAGCATCAGCGAACACCAGCGCAGCACCTTGCCGCCCGGGCTCGATGTCACCGTCATCCACAACGGCATTGATACCGCCCTCTTTCCCTACGGCGAGGGCGAAGGCGGCTACCTCCTTTTCGTCGGCCGCATGAGCGCGCAGAAGGGCATTGTCGACGCCGTCGAAATCGCCCGCCGCACGGACATGCCCCTCCTGGTGCTGGCGAAGGTGAACGAAGCGCCCGAATGGGAATACTTCCAGGAAGTGGTGCGCCCGCGCCTCGCCGGCGTGGAGGTCGACTTTCGCGAGCAGATTTCGCACGCAGAGAAGGCGGAGGCCTACCGCCATGCGGCCGCCACGCTCTTCCCTATCCATTGGCCCGAACCCTTTGGGCTGGTCATGGTCGAATCGATGTCGGCGGGCACGCCCGTCATCGCCTTCCGCGATGGCGCCGTGCCGGAAGTCATCGCCGATGGCGTCACGGGCTTCATCCGCACGGACGTTGAAGGGGCGGTGGAGGCCGTCGGCCGACTCGCGGAGATCGACCGCAAGGCCTGCCGCAGCCACGTGCAGGGGCGCTTCTCCGCAGAGGCCAATGTGCGCGCCCACGAAGCGCTCTACCTGCGCGTGAGCGGCCATGCCGCACCCGCGCAGGCGGTCGTCCGCGCCCCGACCGCGAACCTACCGCCACTGGAGCGTACAGTGGCGTGATGGAGAGCGCGGCGCCGACTGAACCCGGCTGGCTGCCCGCCGGCGAGGAGCCCCAACCCGTCGGCAACATCACGAATTGCGCCGTCCTGCGGCGCGACGGCATCTCCATCCTCAGCCTGCCCGATGGCGATATCGACTGCGATCGCGAACCGGGCACCGGGCTCTACTTCCGCGATACGCGCTACGTTTCGCGCCTGCGGCTCTCGTTCGGCGGCGTCCCTCCCAGCCTGCTCGATGCGCGCGAAGTGGAAGGCGGCCTGAGCGCCGTATGGACGAATCCCCCGATAACCGTGGCGGGCGGCACACCGCCGTTGCCCGCGCAGACGCTGCTCATGCGCCGCGAACGCCGCCTCGAGGAAACCCTCACCGACTCCCTCACGGTCTCCAACTACGGCGGCCGCCCCGTCGATGTGGACCTGCGCGTCGAATTTGATGCCGATTTCCAGGACATCTTCGCCATCCGCGGCGTCCAGCGGCAGTCCCAGCGGCCCGGAGTCGTGCTTGAAACGGACGGCGACCGCGCGCACTTCTGCTACGACGGCGCCGACGGCATCGAACGCCGCACCGACTTCCGCTTCGAACCGAGGCCTGCCTTCCTGCACGGACGCTCGGCGGGCTTCGTGCTGCACCTGGAGCCGGGCGCCACGGCCGATGTGCGCATCGAGGTCTGTGTGCGCTGCGGCAACCACCCCGGCCCCGCCCCCGAGCCGCCCCACCAGCCCGGGATGCGCGAACGCGAGTGGCTCGCCACCGTCACCGAGTTGCAGGCCAGCGATGAGCGCGTGACCGGCGTCTTCCGGCGCGCCATGCGCGATATCGCCTCGTTGCGCACACGCCTCGGCGCCGACCAGTACGTCGCCGCGGGCGTGCCCTGGTTCGATACGCTCTTCGGGCGCGATAGCCTGATCACCGGCATCGAACTGCTGCCCTTCGCGCCGGGCATCCTGCGCGACGCGCTCGTGGTGCTTTCGCGTTGCCAGGCCAGCACCACCGACCCATCGGCCGATGCGACGCCCGGCAAGATAGCGCACGAACTGCGCTGGGGCGAACTCGCGAACATCGGCGAGGTGCCCTTCGGCCGCTACTACGGCAGCGTCGATGTGACGCCGCTCTTCATCTTCGCGGCGGGCGAATACCTCAACTGGACGGGCGACATCGAATCGCTGCGCGGCATCTGGCCCGCGCTGCAGCGCGCCATGGTCTGGTGTTACGGTGCGCTCGAAGATGGCGACGGCTTCATCCGCTACGAGCGCCGCTCGGCCCGGGGCCTCGAGAACCAGGGCTGGAAGGATTCACACGACGCCATCCGCTGGCCCGATGGCAGCATGGTGGAGCCGCCCATCGCCCTCGTGGAAGTGCAGGCCTACTTGCTCGCTGCCTTCCACGCCTACGCCCGTGTGGGACGCGCCCTCGGCGATGGCAAAGCCGCCGATGCTGAAGACGAATCGGCGATCTTCGCCGCCCGTTTCCATGAAGGCTTCGTCGATGACGCGCTGGGCTACGCGCTCTGCCTCGATGGCAAAGGCCGGGCCGTGCCAACGCCTGCTTCCAACACCGGCCACACGCTTTGGTGCGATGCCGCGCGCCCGGACCTGGCCGCGCGCGTGGCCAGCGCCTTGCTCCAGCCGCGCATGTTCAGCGGTTGGGGCATCCGCACGCTCAGCAGCGATGTCACCGGCTTCAACCCGCTTGGTTACCACGTCGGGTCGGTGTGGCCGCACGACAACGCCCTCATCCTCCACGGGTTGCGCCGCTACGGCTTCGATGCCTACGCCGCCGAGCTCGCCGACGGCCTCTTTTCGCTCGCGATAGCCCTACCCGAATACCGCGTGCCCGAGCTGCTTTCCGGTGATGCGCGCGAACTGCGGCCCGTACCCACACCCTACCCCGTGGCATCGCGGCCACACGCATGGTCGGCGGCGGCCGTGCCCTACGTGCTCGCTTCCATGCTCGGGCTCAGCCCGGGCGGGAAGGACCAGCTGCGCATCATCCGCCCGCGGCTGCCGCTCAAAATGGATTGGCTGCGCCTCAAGGACCTGCGTTACGGCGAGGGCTCCGTGGACTTGCTCTTCCGCCGCAACGGCTCCCACGTCAGCGTGGAGGTCGAGGAGATCCGCAGCGGCATCGAAGTCGTGCTCTCACAGGATTGGCCCGCGGAGACGGGGGATCGGGCGGGGCGATAGGCAACAGGCGGTTAGGCAACAGGCAGTAGGCAATTAGGCAACAGGCGCCGCATGGCCGCCGGATCCTCTAAGCACCAGGCACCAGGCACCAGGCACCAGGCACTACGCCCCCTCCGCTCGGTTGCGCGGACGCTCCTCGTTGCGCATGCCCACACGCGCCAGGCACTCTTCACAGATCCCGTGGGAGACATCGGCGGTGCCGCTGTGCAACACCCGGAAGCACCACGCGCACGACACCGTCGGCCGACTGTCTTCCGATTTGTCATGGATCATACGGGAAACGCTACTCCCCTCTCCGGAGCACATTCCATACCACGCGGCATAGACGCGGCCGTTGTCCCGGAAACGAAACCTCCCTCCGGAGCGGCGCGATGCCCCCGCACGCTTATGCCGCCTGCTCCTCAGATCCGCCACCAGCCTGCGCAGTTCAGTCCCCGCAATGACGGGGGTACTCCAGGAGTTGTCTCCGGCCACCCGCCATCGACCTGAATGTGATGCGCAGGGATCGTGTTGCCGAAGCGGACGAGGTACCCGCCCGGACGCCACCTAGCGGATGCACGCGCAGTGATGGGTGGCGCGGGTCGTCATCAAGGAGCCGCAAGGCTTTCCTCAGGGCCGCGCGATCCGCGGCGTTGAAAGGCCCTGGACGAGTATTGACTCAAGGAACTCATCGGTGAACTCAAGCGTGCCGTACGACGCCATTCAGCTTTCGCCGGGGGCTAGCGCGATCAGGTCCTCCTCGCTCATCCGCCGGACGCGCCCCTGGCGCGAGTCCTCGAGCGCCCGTTCGAGGGCGGCGAGAGCCTCGGGCGCGTAGGCCCATGCATCCTCGCGCGGGACCGTCCCGCTCTTCGGTACGAACACCATTTGTTTCAGGACAATCGAGTAACCCTCTGCATCGAGCTCCGCCTGGAACGTTGCCTCGCCCTCAATGCAGAGCGCCTTCCGCAGCTCGCTCGGGATCGTGAGCCGGCCACCGGCGCTCATCGCAATCGTCTTCATACCGCCTCCCTGGATGCCCGCCATTTACCACACTGGCAGATTGGCACACCCGGGCGCACCGGAGATCCCGTCCGCGCTATCCGCCCCGCCCGCCACGCCCCCGCCGCCCGCGACGGCGCGCGCCGCCCTCCTCAGGCGCGTGGCTGCCGTCAACCGCGTCGGCGTCGCGCGGGCGGGGCGGTGGATTGTCACCGGAACGCTGGAACACACGTCCCGCCAGGGGCCCGCCTGGCACGCCGCCGCTCCCCGCCTGCGGGCGTGGCCCTCCCCGGACGTCTCCCCGGCCCGGCGGACGCGGGGCTTCGTCGCGCGGTTTCGCTGGCAGCACTCGCCGCGGCCCGCCGCATGGCAACATTCCTCGTCCTGGTCCGGGCAGGGCCGCGGGCTCGCCCTGCGTGATCCAGTCGGCCGGCTCGCCCGCTGCGCTCGCGACCGCCAGGTCCTCCTCCGTCGCTTCGATGAGCCCCTGCGCGATGGCATCCACGCGGCTGATGCTCGGCGGCGGCGCCCCGGCCTTGCTCGCCGTGTCCCAGCGCACCACCAGCCCGAGGTCGCGGTCGACCACCTCCACGCGCTGCCCATCGACAAGCAACGTCACCTGGCGCCGCAGGATGTTGAGGCCAATCACCTTGCCCTCGCCCGTGGGCGTGCTGCAGCGCTGCCCTATCTTCGGCAGCGTCTTGCGCATCTCGCGGTAGCCTTCGTCTTCATAGGAAAGGCAGCAGAGCAGCCGACCGCAGAGCCCGCTTATCTTCTGGGGGTTGAGCGGCAGCTCCTGGTCCTTGGCCATGCGGATCGAAATCGAAGGGAACGTCGTCAGCCAGCTCGAACAGCACAGCTCGCGCCCGCACACCCCATAGCCGCCCGCCAGCTTCGCCCGGTCGCGCGCACCCAGCTGGCGCATGTCCACCTTCGCGCCGAAGCGTTCGCCCGCGCGCCGCAGGAACCCGCGGTAGTCCAGCCGCTCTTCGCTCGAAAACGAAACCGTCAGCCGCCGTCCATCGAGCGTGAATTCGGCGGCCTCGATGTGCCCGGGAAACCCCGTTTCCTCCGCGAGGCGCCGCGCTTCGGGAAGGACCTCCTTCGCCCGTTCCTTCAGCCCGTCCGCACGGCGGATGTCGTCGTCCGTGGCCAGCCGCAGGATAGGCTTCAGCTCCTCATCACCGAGCTCGTTGACGACGACCTGCTCGGGGCCGATGACGACGCGCGCGATTTCCGGCCCGCGGCTCGTCTCCACGACGACGTATTCGCCCGGATCGAGACGCATCCCGGCGGTGTGGAAATAGAAGATCTTGCCGGCGTTTCGAAAGCGTACACCGGCGACGCTCGGGTAGTCAGGCATGACGAGAGGGTGCTTCCTCGGGGGCTTCCGCCAGTGTAACCCGCGCGAATCCAAGGAGCATGAGTTCGAAGGCGGCGCGCGGCATGACGTTCGCGAGCAGGTCCGCCCGCGCCCGCGCCACCGAACGGAGCCCTTCCACCGCCCCTGCTGCCGCCCCATCGCCCGCTGCACCATCGTCCGCCACGTCGCGAGCGCCGCTGGTCTCCCGCCCGGCGGCCGCGCGCAGCCGCTCTTCCCAGTACGTCTCCCACGCGTCCAGTTCGTTGAGCACGGGCGCGCGCTCGGCGCGGAAGCGCTCTGCCAGCTCGGCCGCGTAACGGAAGCGCTCGCCCAGGCCAGCGGCGGCCACGCGCGCGCAGCGTGCCAGCATCCGTTCACGGTCACCCATCAGGTCGGGCTGACTGGCGAAGGCGACGGCGCGCCCGGGCCGCCCGCGGCTCGCCGCCGCCGCC
>JBPCLM010000150.1:0-3818 GCA_051003295.1 Tepidiformaceae bacterium
CGAAGGTTTTCGCCTCGCGCAAACAGCGGCCGGCACCACCGAGCGCCACTTCCGCATCGCCGGTTACGCCGTGCGCATCTGCTTCGCGGGCGCCGCGATGGTGCCCTTCATCACAGGCCCGCTCGCCCATCTCGCCGCCGCCCCTTCGCCTGCCCCGGACCTCACGGTGCGCTGCTGGGACAGCCGCTCAAGCGGCGTGCTCCTGCCCGCTGGCGTGGGCGGGGTGGAACAGTACATCGCCGCCCAGCGCACGGGCCGCCTCGGCGGCAGCAGCATCCGCGCGGCCATCCGCCGGCCCGACTACGGACTTTCCATGTTGGACCCCAGCGCGAGCGAGGCCATCTACTGGTTAGCCGCTGCCAGCGTGCCCCCGATCGGCTCTGGCAGCCCGCTGCTGGTGATCCTCGCCTGGTGGATGGGGGCACACGGGCGCCAGCTGGTGCACGCCGCCGCCGTCGGCCTCCCGGGCAAGGGCGGCCTCCTGCTGACGGGCGGCAGCGGCTCGGGCAAGTCGACCTCGTCGCTCCTCGCGCTGCAGGCGGGGATGGACTTCGCGGGCGATGACTACTGCCTGGTGAACACGGAGGGGCCACCGTACGTCCACAGCCTCTACAGCTCGGCCAAACTCGTCGCGGCGAAGGTCGATGCGGGACGTTCGCCCGTGACGCTCGATGTGCCGGGGCGGCTCGAGTTCGAGAAGTACATCTACCTGCTGGCTGGGAGCTACTCCGGCCAACTGGTGGCGGGTATGCGGCTGCGCGCGGTGGTGGCCCCGGCTCCCAGCGCGCTGCCCGAGCCCAGGCTCAGCGCGCTGGCGGCGGGAGATGCGCTGCGCTCGCTCGCGCCCAGCACGCTCCTCCAGGTGAAGGGCCTTGAGCCCGGCGCCCTCGCGCTGATGGGGCGACTCGTCTCCACGCTGCCCTGTTACCGCCTCGAACTGGGTGGAACGCCCGCCGCCATCCCCGCTGCCCTGCGCGCGCTGCTGGAAGAAGGGCCATGAGCGCGCCAGCCATCTCCGTCGTCATCCCCGTCTACAACGGCGAGCGCTTCCTCGCCGAAGCGTTGGAGAGCGTGTGCTGGCAGACGCGGCGGCCCGCCGAGATCGTGGTGGTCGATGACGGCTCCACGGATGCGAGCGCCGAAGTGGCACGCGCCTGGCCCGGGGTGCGCTGCATTTCGCAACCGAACGGCGGGCCCGCGGCCGCGCGCAATACCGGCATCGCCCCCACCACGGGCGCGCTCGTCGCCTTCCTCGATGCCGACGACATCTGGACGCCCGACAAGCTCGCCCTACAGGTTGAGGCGTTGGCGGCGGCGCCCACCGCCGGTTTCGCAACCGCCTGGCACCGCGACTACTTCGAACCCGGCGAGCCGATTCCAGCCGGCCACCGCGTGCACACGGAGGGCGATCCGCCCGGAGGATCCCCAAGTTCGTGGCTGGTGCGCCGCGAAACCTTCGCGCGCGTCGGGATCTTCGATCCGGCCTTCCAATTCGCCGAGGATGCGGACTGGCATCTGCGCGCGACGGATGCGGGCTTTCCCCCGCTGCTCGTGCGAGAGGTGCTGTTCCTGCGGCGTCTGCACGGCCACAACATGAGCTGGGATCTCCCTCGTGGGCGCGCCTTCATGTTCGCCGCGCTGCGCGCTTCGGCCGCTCGCAAGCGTCAGCGCCGGCAGGCGGGCTGACCATGCCTGCAACAGCCTCGGTGTCCGTCGTCATCCCGGTCTACAACGGCGAGCGCTTCCTCGCCGAGGCGATCGAGAGCGCCTGCTGGCAGACCCACCGCCCGAAGGAAACCATCGTCGTCGATGACGGCTCCACCGATGGCAGCGCGGCGATCACGCGCGCGTGGCCCGGGGTGCGCTGCATCTCCCAGGCCAACGCCGGCCTCGCCACCGCCCGCAACACCGGCATCGAAGCTGCGTCTGGTGATTTCGTGGCCCTTCTCGATGCCGACGACATCTGGACTCCCGACAAGCTCGCGCTCCAGCTGGAGGCGCTGGCGGCCGCCCCAGACGCGGGCTACGCCAGTTCCTGGCACCGCGACTTCTTCGAACCAGGCGAGCCGGTCAACTCCAGCTACCGCACGCACTTGGGAGACGAGCCGTCCGGGGGACTCCCCAGTTCGTGGCTCGTGCGCCGCGAAACGTTTCCGCGCGTCGGGCTCTTCGACCCTGCCTTCGAAATGGCTGAGGACGCGGACTGGCACCTGCGGGCGACGGATGCCGACGTCCCGCCCGTGCTCGTGCGCGAAGTGCTGGTGTTGCGGCGCCGCCATGACAGCAACCTGAGCTGGGACTTCACTCGCGGGCGCTTCTTCATGTTCGCTGCGCTGCGCGCTTCCGCTGGCCGCAAGCGCCGCCTGCAGGCATCTCGTGGGGCCGCGCATGCCTGACCCCGTCTCCATCTCCGTCGTCATCCCGGCGTACAACGCCGCCGCCTACCTCGGCGAGGCGATCGAAAGCGCGCTCGCTCAGCCCTGGCCGGCGCTCGAAGTGATCGTGGTGGATGACGGTTCCACCGATGGCACGGCGGCGATAGCGGCGGCGTTCGGCAGTCCGGTGCGCTCAGTCCGCATCGAACACGGTGGCGCCGGCGCGGCCCGCAACGCTGGCGTCGCCGCTGCGCGTGGCGAGTTGCTCGCCTTCCTCGATGCCGATGACCTCTGGCCCGCCGTGCGGCTGGCGCCCATGGTGACGGCCCTCGAGGCTGACCCCGCCCTTGCCCTCGTTTTCGGCCACGCCGTGCAGTTCCGGCGCGAAGCGGCAGGCGATGTGAACGGCGCTCCCCAGCCGGGGTACGCCGCCGGGGGCATGCTCGTGCGCCGCGAAGCATTCGCCCGCGTTGGGCCCTTCAGCCGCACGTGGGCGCTGGGCGAGTTCATCGACTGGTACGCGCGCGCCCGCGATGCCGGTCTGCAAAGCACCCTCATCCCGGATGTCGTGCTGTTGCGGCGACTGCACGGGGCGAACCTGGGGCTGCGCGCCGCCTCCGACCGCACCGAATACACGCGTGTGCTGCGCGAGGCGCTCGCCCGCCGCCGGACGGCCAAGACGTGAGCGGCCCGCGCCCTGGGGGCATGCGCTGGCCAACCGCCCGTGAAGAGCTGCTCTTGCGCGCGGCCACGGGGAGACCCGCCGAAGCCCTGAACGCCTGGGGGCGCTGGCTCGCCACCGGCAGCCTGGACGAATCCGATGCCATCGAGTCCTACTCGTTGCTCCCGGCGGTCTATCGCAACCTCCAGCGCCTGGGCGCCGATGCGCCCGAGCTGGCCCGCCTCAAGGGCATCTACCGGCACACCGGGTACCAGAACCACCTGCTGCTACGCGCCGCCGCCGATGCCGTCGCCACCCTCGCGGCGGCGGGTATCGAAACGGTCGTCCTCAAAGGGGCGGCGCTCCTGCTGCTCACCTACCGCGACGTCGGCCTGCGCACCATGAACGATGTCGATATCCTCGTCCGCCCGGGCCATGCGCTCGCGGCCGGGCGCGCGCTGCGCGAGGCGGGCTGGACGTGCGCGTTCCCGGGGCAGCGCTTCGAAGGCGCCGTGGCCGTCCTCCACGCTGCGGGGTTCACCGCCCCTGGCCTGCGCTCGCTGGACCTTCACTGGGCGATGCTCGAAGAATGCTGCTACGCCGGCGCGGACGATGCCGCCTGGGCGGCCGCCGTGCCCTTCAGCTTCGAAGGCGTGGCCACACGCTCCCTCTGCGCCACGGACCTGCTCCTCCACGTCTGCGTGCACGGGTCGCGCGGGTCGCCCGCGCACGTCATCCACTGGGTGGCCGATGCCATCGCCATCCTGCGCGATGCCGAATGC
>JBPCLM010000151.1:0-10640 GCA_051003295.1 Tepidiformaceae bacterium
CCAAGATCCCTATATAGGCGATCTTGGCGTCCTTGCCCCCGTTGAACCTGGGGATGGGATGGGGCGGGGCGATCTTGGCGTCCTTGCCCCTGGCACCGATGGCGAGGAGGTGGGGACGTGGACGCGCTAACGTTGCTCCACCGGGCGCGGGCGGCCGGGCTGAGTGTCGCGCGTGATGGCGACCAACTGGTGGTGCGTGGGCCGCGCACCCTTGCGGAGCTGGCGGGACAACTGCTCGATCGGAAACCCGAAGTCCTCGCGTTGCTCGCGCCGCCAGTGACGGCACCACCAACCTGCCTTGACTGCGGCGTGGCCATCGAGTCGCGCTGGGTGCGTTGCGCGCCGTGTGCGGCCAGGAGCGCACTGTGCGAAGACTGCCGCCCGTCCCACACCGGCATGCGCGCCTGCAGCGAGCGGCCCTTCGTGCTGGGCAAGGCGAGCAGGGACGCACGCGGCTTTCGCATCGCCATTCACTGCCCCGTGTGCTGTGCGGCAGGCCAGGAAGGGCCGGGCGCATGAACCCGACGTACAGGAGCCCGGAGCAGCCTTGCGCTGGTTGTGGGGTTCCGGTCTCTCGGCCACCTGGGGGCCCGGTGCCGTCCCTGCCAGGGATACCCTTGCCTCAGGCTCGTAGACGGGCGCCTGGTGCCGCAGTGTGAGACGTGCGGGGGCCTCGGTAGCGTGGCAGTGCGGGAAGGCGATCAGTGAACTCGGCGCCGGCCTTGAGGTTGATGACCTCGGAACGCCGCCTCCCCGTGACGACCAGCGCCAGGATGATGGCCCGGTCCCGGCGGCCTACGATGCTGTCGGGCACGATGGCGAGCAGCCGCCGCACGTCGTCTCCGCTGTAGCCGCGGGCGGGACTGGGGATAATCTGCGGCCGCTCCAATGCATCACACGGGTTGGAGGCGACCATGCCCATGCGGATGAAGAAGCGGAAGAACGAGGACAGACCGGCGATGAGCGCGCCGATGGTCACACGGGACGGCGAGCGGCCGGAGAGGCCGGTGCCGTGTGCCCAGCTCAACACCCCGGGGCTGGTCACATGGTCGGGCGTCTTCCCGGCGCGGCCGAAGAAGTACTGCAGCATCCGGCTGTAGCCCTCGACTGTGCGCCGCAAGCCAGAGCGGCGCTCCTTCTCGGGGAGGAAGGCGTAGAGGGCGTTCTGCCAGGCAGAGGGGTCGGAGGGCGGGGCGAGGAGGCGTGTGGTGTTCATATCGTGCGTACACATCACTCGGAGCGGCGACGAATGCGACACGATGTTCGACCGCCCCGCGAAGTGCTGCCCGTATACTTGCCGCGCAGAGAGCACAGCCGCGGTCGGACGCGAGGATTGGTGCATCATCATGCGATTCGGACTGGTTTACGACTTTCGCAATCCGGCGGAGTGGCGGAAACCGTGGGCTGAGGTCTACGCGGGGCTGCTTGATCAGATCGCTTTCGCCGACGAGCTTGGCTTCGATTCGATCTGGCTGACTGAACACCATTTCGTGGAGGACGGCTACACCCCGTCGCCAGTCCCGCTCATGGCGGCGATCGCGGCGCGGACGAAGCGTGTCCAAATCTCGACCGACATCCTGATCCTGCCCCTGTATCACCCGGTCAAGCTCGCCGAAGACATCGCGACGGTCGACGTGCTGTCGAATGGCCGGGTGATGCTGGGCGTGGGCTCGGGCTATCGCGACGAGGAGTTCGCGGCGTTCGGCACCAGTAGGAAGGAACGGGCGAGCCGGATGGAGGAAGGGGTGGCCGTCCTGCGCAGGTGCTGGGCAGACGGTCCGTTCTCGTTCGGGGGTCAGCACTACCAATTGCAAGCGATCGACCCTGTGCCGAAACCTGTGCAGAAGCCGCATCCGCCACTCTGGATGGCCGCCACCGCGCCACCCGCAGCGCGGCGGGCGGCCCGGCTCGGCCTTCACCTGCTACCCCAGGCCGACCGAACGGGTGGCTACGACGCCTGGGTCGAGGAACTCGAGAGTCTCGGACGTGACCCGCGCGATTACCGCATAGGGCTCATCAAGTCGTGGTTTCTCAGCGATGAAGGGCGCGGCGACGCACTCTGGCCTGTCGTGCGCGAGCGTGAGCGTTACCGCGGGCGGACTTATGCACCCTGGCTCGCAGCCGGTTACGTTCGACCTGGACCCGGCGCCGTCCCGATCGACCAGGGCTACATGATTGGCTCGCCGACCGAGATCATTGCTCAGATCGACGAGCTGACGAGTCAGCTCCCAGTGACGGACCTCATCAGTTGGGGCACGCCGCCAGGGATGGACCCGGCCGAGTTCAACCCCCGGCTCGAACGGTTCGCGCGAGAGGTCATGCCGCATTTCCGGTAGTGTTGCCGACCGAGGAGGTTTCGAGTGGACGAACTTCTGCACTCGGCCGGCCCTGCTAGTCCTCGGCGATCTCATCGCCAAGCCCGAGGATGCGGACCTCATCGCCGACGCGGATCGTACCGCCGCCGACAACTGACACTCGGATGCCGCCACGCCCGGCGAGTTCGGTGAAGAGCCCGGGGCGCTCGTTGAGTCGGCCGATGTACCCGCATGGCGCGCAGATCCGGTGTCCGCGTATCCGCGCATCGCCGATTCCGAACTCCAGCCCGACGAGGTCGCTGAGTTGGATGCCGCGAACCACAATATTGCGGCGGAGGGCATGCGGCGCCAGCCCGAGTTCATCGAGCAATTCGGCCCCTACCAGGGTGAGCTGCTGGTCACGCCACTTCGGGTCACTCCAGTGACCGAGCCTTGTGGCATAGCGATCGCCGGGAATCCCGAGCCCAGCCACCACGTCGGCGGACTCGTGCTCCTGCATCGGCGCGCCGGCGGCGCTCGCGGTGAAGATGGCTGTCCATGCGCGTGGCAACCTTCATAGCTACGGTGTCGTCGAGACAACGAACGAAGGTCCCCGTTTCCGAGGGCCTTCGCCGGGCCGCCGGAGATCCAGGGCCGGCGTTCCTTTTCGACGAAGCAGGCGTAGAGGGCCTGCTGCCAGGCGGAGGCGGCGATGGTCGGGGAAGGGAGGTGCTGGGTGTTCATGGCCCATACAGCACTCCAGCCGCGCACGAAAGCAGCAACACGATCAGGGATCGCAATGGTGGCTCGAGCCGTCGGCGGGCACCCGACGAACGATCTTCGGCCGAACGGATCAGCCGGAGCGTGTGACCGCCTCGGGGATGGAATTCCGGCAGTAGCCGACGCTCATTAGACCTTCCGACCGCGCCAGCGAATCCTAGTCACAGCGGACTACGCGCGTGCTTTCCATCAGCTCTCAAGCTCCTGCGTATAACTAGTGTTATAGGTCTTGTAGTTACCTTCACGCGACGGTGTATGATGAAGCGCATGGCACTCGCGGTCGACGATGTTCGCGCATTGCGCCAGGCCCTTGGCCTCACGCAAGCCCAGCTCGCCTCTCGCTTGGGTGTTTCGTTTGCATCAGTGAATCGATGGGAAAACGGCCAAGCGCGCCCGTCCGCAATGGCAATGGCCCACCTCGAGCAGCTCCGGGCGCAGCCATCCGTTACCACCGACCACACTGAACCTGCCTCCGGTCCCATTGACTTCCGGGGCGATCCTCGGAAACTCGCCGCGCTCGTGGAGGCCGAGCGTCTGTCTCTCGGACATCTTGTGAACGCGGCATTCGCGACTGAACTCTCGCGCATCGATCCCCTCCCGCACCAGCGGCTCGCCGTCTACGAACAGATGCTCCCCCAGGCTCGCCTGCGATTTCTTCTTGCCGACGACGCCGGGGCGGGAAAGACCATCATGGCCGGCCTCTACATCCGTGAGATGCTCGCCCGCGGCTTCATCCGCCGCGTTCTCGTCGTCGCCCCGGCAGGGCTCATTGGCAACTGGGCGAGTGAGCTCGGAAGGCTCTTCGGCCTCTCGTTCAGGATCATCACGGGGCCGGACGCCCGCTCCGGGAACCCGTTCGCGGGCCGCGACGGCGACCTGGTGATCGTTTCGGTCGACACGCTCGCGGGGGAGCGGATGTTCGCCCGCTTGCAAGAAGCCGACACCGGCCCGTACGACCTCGTCATCTTCGACGAGGCCCACAAGCTCGGCGTGGACCGCGAGCATGACCTGCGCCTGCGGAAGACCGAGCGCTACCGCGTTGCCGAGGCCCTTGCCGGCGTGCCTGGGGACCACCCTCGCTGGGCGCTCGAGTGGGCCGCGAAGCATCTCCTGCTGCTCACCGCTACGCCCCATATGGGCAAGGACTTCCCCTACTTCGGCCTCTGGCGGCTGCTGGAACCCGACGTGCTCCCCACCCTGGACGCCTTCAATGCCTACCCCGCGGATGCGCGCGCCCGGCACTTCCTCCGGCGCACGAAGGAAGAGATGGTCCAGTTCGACGGGAGCCCAATCTATCCACGCCGGATCTCGAACACCCTCAGCTACGACCTTTCGCCCGGCGACGTGAGCGAGCAGCGCCTGTATGACGAAACCACCGCCTATATCCAGCACTTCTACAACCGCGCCCGGATCCTCAACCGCTCAGCCGCGCAGCTCGCGATGAGCGTCTTCCAGAGGCGGCTCGCGAGCTCCACCTGGGCGCTCCTGCGGTCGTTCGAGCGGCGCGTCGAGAAGCTTCAGGGGCTCATCGACGACATCGAGTCCGGCCGCTTGCGGGCGGAGGACCTCGCTGCACGTCAGGCCGAGCTGAGCACGGTTCGGGACGTGCTCGACGAGACTACCGCGGACGAAGAGGACCGCGAAGACGGCCGCGAAAGCCACGAAGCGAGCGAGGACGACGCCCTCGGCGGGACGGTCGCCAGCTCGCTTTCGGAGCTCTGGTCCGAGCGCGACCGCGTGATGGAGCTGGCCGCCCTGGCCCGCGAGGTTTACGGACTTGAAGAGGAGTCGAAGCTAGCTAGGCTCCGCGAGGTCATCCGTGAACCGGATTATCGCGACGAGAAGCTCATCGTCTTCACCGAGCACCGCGACACCCTGGAGTTCCTCGTCCGGCGCCTCGAGGGCCTGGGCTTCACCGGGCAGGTGGCTCGCATCCACGGCGGCATGGACTACCAGGAGAGGCAGCGGGAAATCGAGTTCTTCCGGCGCCCCGCTAACGAGGGCGGCGCTACCTATCTCGTGGCAACCGATGCTGCCGGCGAAGGGATCAACCTTCAGTTCTGTTGGTTGATGGTGAACTACGACATCCCTTGGAACCCGGCGCGCCTCGAGCAGCGCATGGGACGCATCCACCGCTACGGGCAGAAGCGCGACCCCGTCGTAATCATCAATCTCGTCGCCGGGAAGACGCGCGAGGGCCACGTCTTGCACGTCCTGCTCGATAAGCTGGAACGAATCCGAAAGGAACTGGGGAGCGACAAGGTTTTCGACGTCGTGGGGCGGCTGTTCCAAGGCGTGTCGCTTAAGGAGTATATGCTCCAGGCACTCACGCCAGAGGGCGCCGCCGAGGCGGAAAGGCGGATCGAGGGCACCCTGACGGCTGCGCAGGTCGAGGCTCTGGCAGCCCAGGAGCGCACTCTCTACGGCGCTGGCGGAGACGTTCGGTCGGCGCTCGCGCGCCTTCGTCCGGCGCTTGAGAACGAGGCTTACCGTAGGCTCCTTCCTGGCTACGTTCGCCGCTTCGTAGAGAACGCTGCGCCGCTCCTCGGTCTTGCGATCGATGGTGATCCGAACGGCGAGTTCAGCGTCAGGGCGATCATCCCAGGGGCCCTTGACGCGCTTTGGCCCATCCTGGAGGCCCACCCTTCGGCCGTTCGCTCCAGGCTCACCGTCCACAAGCCGCCGCGTCTCGACGAGGAAATGGTGTTCGTGCACCCTGGTGAGCCCATCTTTGAGCGCCTCCGTACCATGGTCACGTCGCGTTTCGCACAGGACGCCGAGCGCGGCGCCGTCTTCATCGACCCCGGTGCCGCGATTCCCTATCTACTCCATTTCGCAAGAGTGAATGTGGTCCGAGGGGATCAGGGCGCCGCCGCGCACGCCGTGGAAACGCGGCTGGTCGCAATCAAAGACGATGCGGAAGGGCGGATGGATGAGTGCCCTCCGGAACAATTGCTGTTAATCCGTCCGGCGCCCGGAGTAACGCCCGACCGCGCGCTCGTGGACGCCGGCCCGGCATCGCGGGACCGCGCGGCTGATTTTTCGCTTCAGCGCATCGCAGTGCCATTGGCCGAAGCGCGCCGCAGCGAACTCGCTTCGACGCTCGCGGAGCGGCAGAGCTTCGTGCGGCGCGGGTTCGATTACCAGGAGGCCGAACTGGCAGCCACGCGCGCCAAGCTGCGCGAGCGTGCCACCGCCGGAGACGTCCGCGCCCAGGCAGACCTCCATCGCGTGCGAGACCAGCAACACTCCCTTGAAGAGCGCCGCGACGGCGCGCTTGCGCGCCTCCTGGACGAGATCGACGGCATAGCGCCCGGTCAGGTCGAGTTCGTGGCCCACGCGCTGGTCATGCCATCGCAGTCGCCAAACGATGCCCGCGAGCGCGACGCCGAAGTCGAGCGCATCGCCGTGAGTTTCGCCGAGCAGTACGAGCTGGCCGCGGGCGCGATAGAGGTGAAGGACGTTTCTAGCCCAGCGGCTGCTCGCGCCGCCGGTCTGCCCGAGCGCCCGGGATTCGATCTGCTCTCAATCCACCCCGATGGTGAGCGGCGCTGCATCGAGGTGAAGGGCCGCGCCGCGATCGGCGACATCGAGGTGACCGAGAACGAATGGGCCCGCTCGGCGAACCTCCGCCAGGACTACTGGCTCTACGTCGTTTACGACTGCGCGAGCGCACATCCACGTCTCGTGCGCGTCCGCGACCCCTTTGCCGCCCTGCTCGTGCGCGCGAAGGGCGGCGTGGTCATTGACGAGTCGGCCGTGTTCGCGGCCGCGGAAGGAGTGTAGACATGGGACGGTTCGAGGACGCGATGAGCCTGGTGGACCACGCGGAGTCGCGGCTGCCCGCGCTACGGAAGCGGTATCAGGAGTCGCTATCGACTCAGGGCGTCAGTTTGGAGCTACGCATCGAGGTGAAGAACGTGGTCGAAAACCTGCGGTCTGCCCTGGACTACGTTGGTCATTCCATCTATGCGGCTTCAGGCGGCAAGGACCCGAAGCAGAACGTCTACTTCCCGATCGCCAGAGTCGGCGCAAAGTCGGATGACTTCCCGTCGTTGTGCAACAAGAGTATCCCGGGCATCTTGGACGGCTTGCCGAGCATCGTCCCGGTCCTCGCATCATTTCAGGCGTTCGCTTCCCGCGAGAACCTGTGGCTTCCCGACCTGGCGGCCGTTTGCAACGAGAATAAGCACTCGGCCTTGGTCCCGCAGACGCGCCACGAGAGGCCCGAACTCGACATTCAGTCCGGCCCGGTGGGCATTCGACTCGTTGGCAATGCTCGCATCACGCTCAGTGGCGGCGCATCCATCCGTATGGGCGACACCGTTATCGCAGGCCCCCAGTCATTCAGCGCCGCCGCCGGGTCGCCTCAACTCCGTGGGCCCGGCTCGGCCCAACGTACTCTCTGGGTTGACTTCGTCTTCGAGGCCATTGGGCGATCCGCCCTGGGGCTGGTCGAAGTTGCCGTGCGCGGAGTCCGCAACATCCTCGACTCCGTTCGCCAGGAGATATCATCATGACCGACACGCCACGCCTCATCGAAGTTGCGTTTCCGCTGCGGCAGGCGTCCATCGATTCGGTGCACGAAAAGAACGTGCGGCATGGGCATATCTCCACGCTGCACATCTGGCCGGCACGGCGGCCGCTGGCCGCCTCGCGTGCCGCCCTCATCGCCACGCTGCTGCCCGACCCCGGTGACGACGAGAAGCGCAGGGAGATCCTGGAGCGCCTCGGCGGCACCCTGCGCAAAGTGCAGAAGCGCAAGGTCCTCCCCGGCGGCCGCGTCGAGTTCAAGGAAGCCGACGAGACGGTTGGCGGCATCCTGCACTGGGGACGCGAATCCGGGCCGGACCTGGACTGGTTCCGCGAGGAGATCCGCAAGGCCTACGGCGGCCGTGCCCCGCGCGTGCTCGACCCCTTCGCTGGCGGCGGCGCGATCCCCCTGGAGGCAATGCGCCTCGGCTGCGAAGTGACCGCCGGCGACATCAATCCCGTCGCCTGGTTCATCCTCAAGTGCACGCGCGAATACCCGCAGCGGCTCGCCGGCCAGGAGCAGCCGCTCCCGCCGTTCGCCCTGCGCGACGCTGGCTTCATGGAGGCGTTCCTGAAGGCCGGCGGCGCGCAGGGCAAGGTGCTGCGCGAGACGATGGCCCACTACGGGCTGGGCGAGGACACCGCCAACTACTTCGCCGGCTGGGACCCCAACGAGCCCGCCCCCGAAGCGGACTTGGCCTGGCACGTGCGCGCGTGGGGACGCTGGGTGCTGGAGCGCGCGAAGCAGGACCTTTCCCCGTACTACCCCACCGTCGATGGCAAGCCTACGGTCGCGTACCTCTGGGCACGCACGGTGAAGTGCAAGAGCTGCCGCGGCACCATCCCCTTGCTGAAGACGCGCTGGCTCTGCAAGGAGGACAACAAGCGCGTGCTGCTGACGATGGAGCCGGACGCCGGCCGCACCGGCATGGTCTTCGCCGTGCAGGCCGATGTGCCCCAGGTCGGGACGAATGCCGCCCAGCGCCGCGAGCACGACAAGCGCATCGGTGCGGGGACGATGTCGCGCAACGGTGCGGCCTGCCCCCTCTGCCCGGCCGTCATGACGATGGAGGACATCCGCCAGGAGGGCATGGCCGGGCGGCTCGGCACGCAGATGACCGCCGTTGTGGTCGACGGTGGGCGCGGCAAGGAGTACCGCGTGTCCAGGCCTGAGGAGTTGAAGGCAGCGGAGACGGCAGCCGAGGCCCTACCGGCCGTCTTCGCCAACGTCCCCTTCGGCCAGCCCGATGAACGAGTCGTGGAGGACGCGAAGCGCAACACGTGGTGCGTGCCGTATGGGCTTGATAGCTTCTCGAAGCTGTTCACGCCGCGACAGCTCTTGGCGTTGGGCAAATTTGTCGCGCACACGCGTGCCGCGCGCGATGCAATGCGCGGGTCGGGCTATCCGCCGGAGTGGGTGGAAGCGCTGGGCGGATACCTGGCGTTGGCGGTGGATCGGCAAGCTGATTACGGCAGCGCCCTAAGCACGTGGGCTATCTCGGGTGAGTTCGTCAGGAATACGTTCGCCCGGTTCGCGCTACCTATTGCTTGGGACTTCACAGAGGTCAACCCGGCTACCGAGCTTTCCGGTGGCTACCCCGGCGCCGTCGAGTGGATCGAACGATTCGTTGGGTATGCACTGGGTGCAGGAGCGTCAGCAGCGCCTGCAGTCAGATGCCAAAGCGCGACTGCGGCCAGCGGCTGCGGATTCGACGCCGTTGTGACCGACCCGCCGTATTACGGCGCGATCGGCTACGCCGTGCTGATGGACTTTTTCTACGTGTGGCTGCGACGGACGGTCGCCGGGCTTTCTCCCGAAATTGACGCCGTCTTCCTAAAGCCACTAGGCCCGAAGTGGGATCACGACCGGCAGGACGGCGAACTGATAGACGACGCCAGCAGGTTTGGCGGCGACAAGCAGAAGTCGAAAGCCGCCTACGAGGAGGGGATGTACCGCTCCTTCGTTGCTGCCCAGGAGTCGCTCGCGGCGGACGGAAAGTTCATCATCGCCTTCGCCCACAAACACCCGGACGCATGGGAAACGCTGGTTGGGGCAATCATCCGCGCGGGCTTCGTCGTAGGTGCGAGTTGGCCGATCCAGACCGAACGAGTGTCCAGAACTCGTTCACTCACCGGTGCCGCGCTCTCCTCGTCCGTCTGGCTGGTATGCAAGAAGCGGCCGGAAGCGGCCCGCCCGGGATGGGACAACATCGTCCTGGAAGAGATGCGCCGCAACATCACCGCCCGCCTGCGCCGCTTCTGGGACGACGGCATCCGCGGACCGGACTTCGTCTGGGCGGCCACCGGTCCCGCGCTGGAAGCCTACAGCCAGCACCCCATCGTGAAGAAGGCGAACGACCCCGGGAAGCTGCTGGAAGTGCACGAGTTCCTCCAGCAGGTGCGCCGCATGGTCGTCGATTTCGTGGTCGGCCGCGTGCTCTCCGGCGGCGGGGACGGCGAGGGCGGCGAGGAGACGACGGGGCTGGACGACGTCACCACCTATTACCTGCTCCACCGCAACGACTTCAAGCTCGGCGACGCCCCGGCCGGGCCATGCATCCTCTACGCAATCTCCTGCAACCTCTCCGACAGGGCGCTGGCGGACGACCACGATATCCTCGCGCGGACGGGCGGCCAGGAGCCTGCTGACGAGGACAGCGAGGCAACGGAAGACGGCGCCGGCGAGGAAGCCGAGGAGGGCACAGGCAGCAAGGTGCGCCTGAAGCCATGGAACCAGCGCCGACGCAAGTCAATGGGATACGAAGGGCCCGGCGGCCGCCCGGCGCCGCTCATCGACCAGGCGCATCGCCTCATGCAGTTGTGGAAGGCCGGCGATGTGACGGAGGTCGACGATTATCTGGACGAGCAGGGGCTGCGCAGCAACGCGCTCTTCGGGCACCTGGTGCAGGCGCTCATCGAACTGGCCTCGCACGACCGCGACCGCGAAGAGCGGTCGATCCTGGAAAGCATCAGCAACCACCTCCAGGCGCGAGGCGTGGCGGCCGCGACGCGGGCGCCGAAGCCGGCCCAGGG
>JBPCLM010000152.1:0-5079 GCA_051003295.1 Tepidiformaceae bacterium
GTGGACGAACGTATCGCAACGGCGATCCACGACGGCAACCTCGTGGCGGTGGCGGTGCTTTCCGGCAACCGCAACTTCGACGGGCGCATCAACCCGGAGGTGCGTGCGAACTACCTCGCTTCCCCTCCTCTCGTTGTCGCCTACGCGCTGGCGGGGCGGGCCGATATCGACTTCTACAACGAGCCCATCGGCAGCGACCGGCAGGGGGAGGCGGTGTTCCTGCGGGATATCTGGCCGAGCCAGGACGAAGTGAGCGAAGCCGTCCGGACGTCAGTCCGTTCGGAGATGTTCCGTTCGAAGTACGGAGAGGTGTTCCAGGGAGACGAACGCTGGGCGAAACTCGATACGCCGGCGGGAAACCTCTTCGAGTGGGCTCCATCGTCCACCTACATCAAGAACCCGCCGTACTTCGAAGGAATGCCCGCCACGCCCGCTCCCGTGCAGGAGATCACGGGCGCGCGGGTGCTGGCGATGGTGGGCGATTCGGTGACCACGGACCACATCTCTCCCGCGGGGAACATCAGCGCCAGCAGCCCGGCGGGCGTGTACCTGCGGGAAATGGGCGTGGCCCGCGACGACTTCAATTCCTATGGTTCGCGGCGCGGCAACGATGAGGTGATGGTGCGGGGTACGTTCGCCAACATCCGGCTGCGCAACCTGCTTGCCCCGGGGACGGAGGGCGGCCTTACACCGCACCTGCCGGATGGCGAATTGATCTCCATCTACGAAGCGTCCATGCGCTACAGGGCCGAGGGAGTACCCCTCGTCGTGCTCGCGGGGAAGGAATACGGAGCCGGATCGTCGCGCGACTGGGCCGCCAAGGGCGTGCTCCTGCTGGGCGTGAAGGCGGTCATCGCCGAAAGCTACGAGCGCATCCATCGCAGCAACCTGGTGGGAATGGGCGTGCTTCCGCTCGAATACGTGGCGGGCCAGAACCGTGAGTCGCTGGGACTGACGGGCAGCGAGCGGTACGCGGTCAGCGGCATCGCCGCCAACCTGCACCCGGGCAAGCGCATGGTGGTGACGGCGACTGCGGACGACGGCTCCGCGACCACCTTCGAGGTGATCTGCCGCATCGATACGCCGGTGGAGCTGGACTACTACCTGCACGGCGGCATCCTGCAATTCGTGCTGCGCCAGTTGCTGCGTGGCGAAGGGTCGTGAGGAGGGGGCGCTTTTCGACAGCGAGTGACGACGCTCCGGCGGCCTTGCAACCCCGCGACGACGCCATCGGCCGCGCCATCGCTCGTGGGGTCGCGAGGGCAGGGCCGGCTATGGCGGCGAACTTCATCCACCCCGACTGGGTGATGTCAGCGGAGGAGTTCCGCGCATTCTGGGGGCCTACCCGCCTGGCGGCCGTCGGCACGTCCAGCCCCGACGGCCATCCTCATAGCGCGCCAGTCGAGGTTGACCTGACCGGCGACCGTTTCGTGATTCCCACTTTCGCTAATACCCTGCGACTGGTGGACCTGCGAGCGAACTCCCGCGTGGTCCTCACAGCGTGGGATGGCCCCTATCACGCTGCCATTGTGTATGGGCTCGTCGAATTGCACGAAGCGAGCGCGGGACTCGTCCCTGTAAGCGTCCGCCCTACCCGCATCTACGCCATCCGGGCTCCCGCCGGCCACCACGCCCACCGTGCCCACTGAAACGAGCAAAGAATCCGGACCTTCATCAACTCACCGAGGAGAACTCCGCGAGCATGGCCAAGATCAAAGTCGTGAACCCCGTGGTCGAACTGGATGGCGACGAGATGACGCGCATCATCTGGCAGTTCATCAAAGAGAAGCTGGTGCTGCCCTACCTCGATGTCGAACTGGACTACTACGACCTCGGCATCGAACACCGCGACGCGACGAACGACCAGGTGACGGTGGATGCCGCGAACGCGATCAAGCGGCACGGCGTGGGCGTGAAGTGCGCCATGAGCACGCCCGACGAGGAGCGCGTGAAGGAGTTCAACCTCAAGCAGATGTGGAAGTCGCCCAACGGCACGATCCGCAACATCCTCGGCGGGGTGGTCTTCCGCGAGCCGATCGTGTGTTCGAACATCCCGCGGCTGGTGCCGGGGTGGACGAAGCCGATCGTCATCGGCCGCCACGCTCACGGCGACCAGTACAAGGCCACCGACTTCACGGTCCCCGGGCCGGGCACGGTGACGATCACATTCACGCCCGCCGGTGGGGGGGAACCCGTGGTGCGCGAAGTGGCGCAGTTCAGCGGCAGCGGCATCGCCATGGGCATGTACAACTTCGACGATTCAATCCGGGACTTCGCCCGAGCCTCGATGAGCTTCGCCGTGGACCGCGGCTGGCCGCTCTATCTCTCGACCAAGAACACCATCCTCAAGGCGTACGACGGCCGCTTCAAAGACCTGTTCGAGGAATTCGTCGAGGCCGAGTTCGCGGCTGACTTCGCCACGAAGGGCATCACTTACGAACACCGGCTTATCGATGACATGGTGGCGCAGGTGCTCAAGTGGGAAGGCGGCATCGTCTGGGCCTGCAAGAACTACGACGGCGATGTCCAGTCCGACATCGTCGCACAGGGCTTCGGGTCGCTGGGCCTGATGACCTCGGTGCTGCTCACTCCCGACGGGCAGACGGTGGAGGCGGAGGCGGCGCACGGGACGGTCACGCGCCACTATCGTGCGCACCAGCGCGGGGAGAAGACATCGACGAACCCGATCGCTTCGATCTTCGCGTGGACGCGCGGCCTCGCGCACCGCGGCAAGCTCGACGGCACATCCGAGGTGATGCGCTTTGCCAAAACGCTGGAGCAGGTCTGCGTGGAAACCGTCGAGGCGGGCGAAATGACAAAGGACCTGGCGATCCTGATTTCCAAGGATGCTCCCTGGCTAACGACGGAGGACTTCCTCGCAGCGCTGGACCGGCGGCTGCGGGCGAAGATGGGTTAGCGATGCGCGGGCTTCCGTTTCGCCTTTTGCGCTCGTGCTTTGGGGTCGTCCTCGGTGCCGCGTGCCTGGGCTGCTCGGGCGGGGATTCTCCTTCGTCCAGCGCGGACGGGTTGGCGCCCACCGCGGAATCCACGGCGGTTGACACGCCACGGCCCATAGCCAGCGCGCCGCCGACGTTTGCCACGACAACCTCGGCGGTCCCTATTGAACTGGTGGTTCCCTGCCCGGGATCCGATCTTCGACTTGCAACCCACGGCCCCGTTGGGGCGACCGCCATGATGTCCCTGAGTGTGCGGATAGGGCAAGACGGCGAGGAACCTTGCCGCATGGATCCACCGGTCTCGGTGCGGCTCGTTGGCCCGGACGGCAACACCATTGCGGCTAGCGGCCCTCCGCGGGAGGGCGCACCCGTCATCGTGGCCGCCCATTCCGTGGGACGCGACGACGACCCCGATCCGGCTCCCGGTGGCGCCTACGTGTGGATTATCTGGACGTGGAGAGACGGCGCGGAGGGCCCCTGCCGGAGATGGACCCGGGATGCGCTAACCGTGGCCATCGACTTGCCGGATGGGACTACTGCCAGCGGCCCTGCTTATGTGGAATTCGGTCCTTGCACTTCGAGACTGTTCTTCGCCGGCTTCGGTGGGACCTGAGCGCAAGGCGGCTCGCGCGTCCCGGAAGCGATGGCGCGGCGTAAGCTTCGCTCACGAGCGAAGGAGGCGGCATGGCTGATTACCACCTGGTTGCAATTGGGGCGGGGACGGGCGGGCTCACGGTGACGAAGCTCGTGGCGCGGCGAGGGAAGAAGGTCGCGCTCATCGAACGATATAAGCCCGGCGGGGACTGCCTGTACACGGGGTGTGTGCCCACAAAGTCCCTCATCCACGCGGCCAGGCTGCTGCACCACGCGCGCCAGGGGGCGAGGTTCGGTGTGCTGGCGGCGGACGTGAAGCTGGACTTCGAGGCCGTGCGGCGGCACGTGCGCGCGGCGCAAGAGGAGGCGGGGAAGATCGAATCGCCAGAAGCGATCGCCGCGAACCGGGTGGAACTGATCACGGGCGAGGCGCGCTTCGTGGACGCGCACACGGTCGAGGTGGCGGGTCGGCGGCTGAACGCCGACTACATCGTGATCGCGACGGGCGGTGAGCCGGCGGTGCCACCCATACCGGGACTGCAGGAGGCGGGGTTCGACACCAACGTCCAGGCGGTGGAGTGGGATTCGCTGCCGGCGTCGCTGTGCGTGATTGGGGGCGGGCCGATCGGGATCGAGTTCGCGCAGATGATGAACCGCTTCGGGGTGCTCACCACCGTACTGGAGGGGGGCAAACGGGTGTTGGAACGTGACGACCCGGAGGCGTCGGCGCTGATGCGCGCGGTGCTGGAGAGCGAGGGAGTCACCGTTTACACAGGCGCGAAGGTGACCCGCGTGGAGGGGATCGAGGACCGCAAGCGGGTTGTCTTCGAAGCCGCGGGGGAGGAGCAGTCGCTGGAGTGCGAGCGGCTGCTCGTAGCGACGGGGAGGAAGGCAGAGGTGGATGCGCTCAACCTCGACGCCGCTGGCGTTGCGTTCGACCGCATGGGAGTGACCGTGGACGACCACCTGCGCTCTTCGCAAAAGCACATCTTCGCCGTCGGAGACGTGGCGGGCGGCTACCAGTTCACGCACGTGGCGGAGGCGCATGGCCGGCTGGTGGCGAACCAGATAAACCGGCCCGGGTTCCTAAGTGAGCGGTCGCAGAAATGGAGCGACCGGGTGGTGCCGCGGGTGACGTACACGGACCCGGAGGTGGCCTCCGTGGGGCTGACGGAGGAGCAGGCGCGGGAAACGCGCAAGCGGGTGCGCACCTGGAAGATCCCGCTGGCGGACGTGGACCGCGCGATCACGATGGGCGAGACGGAGGGGTTCTTCAAAGTGATTACGGCGAAAGGGTGGCAGAGCCGGCTGGGGCTGGCGCGCTTCGTGGGCGACGAAATCGTGGGGGCAACCCTGGTGGGGCCGCAGGCGGGCGAGCTGCTAATGCCGCTGGTAGTGGCGATGAAGATCCGGCTGCCCGTCGGGCTGGTGGCGTGGAACATGCAGGCGTACCCGACAATGTCGCTGGGGCTGCGGCAGGTGACGGGGATGCAGTTCGAACAGTAGACGTGGCGCGACGGGACGGCAG
>JBPCLM010000153.1:0-9109 GCA_051003295.1 Tepidiformaceae bacterium
TGGGCGGTACGTTCGTCTTGCCCATGATGACGCCGCCCGCGGCCTTCACCTTGCGCGTGATGGGGGCATCGAAGTCGACGCGCGTGTCCTTCCATTCGGGCGCGCCGCAGGTGGTGCGCAGGCCGGCCACGTTGAACGATTCCTTGAGGGTCAGCGGCAGCCCGAGGAGCGCGCCATCTTCGCCCCGCGCCCGCCGTGCATCGGCTGCCACGGCCGCTTCGCGCGCGCGTTCGAAGTCGGGTTCGACGACGGCGTTGACCGCCGGGTTGTGCCGCGCGATGCGCGCCAGGTAGAGGTCCAGCAGTTCGACCGAAGATACGCGCCGCTCGCGCAGCGCCGTGAGCAGGTCCGTCGCCGAAGAGAAGGGGTCGATAGAAACAGCAGCCGTCACGCCAATCCTCCGCCCGGGCCAGCCGGGGCCGGTATTGTAGCGGCTGGCGGGGTGTGGCTGTTGGCGGGTGGCCGTTGGCTATTGGCTGGTAGCTGTTGGCGGACTGGCGCACCGGCAGCGACGGCTCAGTCCTCATCGCGCGCGCTCATGCCTCGCGGTGCCGGGGCCGGTGGCAATCGTCAGTCGCCGCTCCCGCCGTGGAGCGTCATCGTCGCTACCCGCTGAGGGAAGCCACGGCTCTGCGAAGTCCGCGCGAGCGTCACGATTCCGCTATCGTGTGCGCGTTGCACTGAGGCCGACATCGCTGTTCTCAGATCGCCCCGGCGCCGATGCTGCGGGCCGGCGTAGCCGCGCAGGCTGCTGCGCCCATCATCACTAAGGACGAATCTGCTGACCGCTATAGCGCTCCGCCCGACGCGCTCACCCGCAACGCCTCGCACCACTCAACCAGCTTCGCCATGCCCAGCTGACTCGCCGTCTCCAGCGACTTCGACATCAGATCGAGCGCCCGCTCGCGGTCGCCGGGCTGGCCGCGCGCGAGCAGCATCTCGGCATAATGGTGCTGGGTGCGTGCGAGCCACGGGCGAGCCCCCATGCGCGCGTTCATCTCCAGCGCGTCTTCGAAGTGATGTGCGGCTTCGTCCCAGCGCGCCATCGTGGCGGCGAGGCGGCCAAGCGCAAACGAAGCGCTCCCCAAACAGACCCACCCGCTGTTCGTGATCATGCGCTGCGCGAACGGAAGCAACAGATCGTACAAGCTCGCGGCGCTGGCGGCATCGCCCAGGTTCGCGCAGGTCTCCCCGAGCACCGCAAGTGTCATGCTCATGCTCCCGGCCGCCTCGCGCGGCAGATCGCTGAACCCCGCAGCGGCGATCTGCTCGAATTCATGACGCGCTTCTTCCATCCGGCCGTATTCGCTGTACAGCAAGGCGAGCGCGCAGCGCGGGAGAGGGTATGCGGGGAACTGGGCGACGAACGCCTTGATCGCCGGTTCGACCTCCGGGCTCCGGCCCTGGTCCCTGCGCAGCGTCCCGAGTTGCAGGCCAAAGACCGTGGCCGCGTTCCGTGTGCCCGCGCGTTGGCCCATGGCAAGGGCCTGCTGGATCAGCGTTTCTGCTTCATCGAACTCGCCTCTCATGAGGGATTGCACCCCTTGATGGACCATGCCAATAAACAAGTGCGTCGGCTGCCGTGACCGCTGACCGAGACTGACCAGCTCTTCGACCAGCGCTCGACCGCCAGCAGCGTCTCCAAACAAAGAGGGCGAGCAGCGATCGCAGCTCTACCGACCAGATGCGGATGTTGAGATCAGCCGCGGCGGATGTGTCCGCTCCCTCGGTCAGACTTCGGCGCAGGTCTTCCGTGAATGTCATCTCCCCGCCCAGCCAGTACGCCGCCCACACGGCAGCCGTGAGCGCCCGAGCGCTGCCCAGACGGGTCGCCATTTCCACAGCCTGGCCGGCCAGTGTTTCCGCCCGGTCGCGTGACGCCGAGGAGGCGAGGGCGAGATTGGTACTCAGAGCCGCGAGCACAAACGCTCGCCGTTCGCTGTCGTCTTCCGGCATGGCCGCGAGCGCCCGCTCGAGCGCGCTGACGACGACTTCGTCGATGGTTCCCACCAGCACGCGCGGTACTCGATTGAGCACGAGCGCGGCGTCCGCGAGGAGATCAGGCTCACCGAGGTGTTCGGCGATCGCGGCCGACTGGCAGAGTGATGTCCGGCCTCCGTCGACGTCGGCGCTGCTCATCTGCGCTTCGCCCATCGCGAGCAGGAGCCGGCACCGTCGCAGGTCGTCGGGTGTGTTGTGCATGTCGAGCGCCTGGAGCGCGCGGTCATACTGGATGACCGCTTCTTCGTAGGCGACTTGGGTTGTGGCCCGGTCACCGGCGCGCTTCGCGTAATCGATCGCTTTCTCCACGTCGCCGCCGGGGGCGGCCTGGTAGAAGTGGTGCGCCAGCTCCGCCAGGTGTGGTTCGAGGCCCCCGGCGTAGATCCGCTCCAGCGACTCGCCGATCTGGTGGTGGATCTGCACACGGCGTGGCGTGCTCAGCTCGTCGTACAACGTGTGGCGGATCAGGGCGTGCGTGAAGTCGTAGGCGCCGGGCGCCCCTTCGGCCAACACCTGCGCCGTCAGCGCCTCCTCCAGTGCATCGACAACGGAGCCGTCCCCGTCCGGTAGGGCCGCAGCCTGCTGCGCCCGCGTCCCGGCGATGGCAATCGCCTCCAAAACCTGCCACGTGAACCCGCCCGTCAGCGCCGCTGCCGTCGTCAGCATCCGGTTCGCCGTATCGCTCAGGCGCGATAATCTCCGCCCGATCACGTCGCGTATCCCCTCCGGGATTCCCAGCTCGGCGATGCTCATCTTGTTCGTCCAGCGGCCGTCCTCGCTGACCAGCTTCCCCTCTTCGATCAGGTGCTGCAGCACCTCCTTCACGAAGAACGGGTTGCCTTCGGTCTCGGCGCTGATCGCCGCGGCCAGTGCCTCGGGCACGTCCTGCTCGGCGACGACGTCGAGCAGCTCGCCTACTTCGGCCGCGTCGAGCCCGCGCAGGACGACGCGCTCGTAGCTCCTCTCGCGGCGCAGGTCCGCGAGCGCCGCTGCCAGCGGGTGCTGGCGGTTCAGCTCGACGTCTCGATACGCGCCGAGGATCAGGAGCCGCTGGCCCGCGGTTTCGCGCGCGGCGTGCCGCAGCATGGCTATGGTGCCCTTGTCCGCCCAGTGCAGGTCATCGAGCACGAGCACGAGCGGCGCTCGCGCGGCGACGCTCGTAAGGAACCCGCCGACAGCGTCGAGGAGGCGGAAGCGCTCGCCTTCCGGCTGGAGCTGCGGCGGCTCCGCGATATCCGGCAGCCGCTCGCGCAGCGCCGGCACGATGCGCGCAAGCACGCCGGCGTCGCCGCCGAGGTCGCGACGCAGCGTCTCGTTGTCGACGGCCACCGCGTGTTGCCGGATCGCCTCCGCGAACGGGGAGAAGGGCGGCGCCCACTCGCCCTCGTAGCAGCGCCCCCAGAGCACGGCCGCGCCCTGGCGGGCGGCTGCCTCCGCGAACTCCTCCGCCGTCCGCGTCTTGCCGATGCCCGGCTCGCCGACCAGCATCGCCAGGCCGCCGTGGCCGGCGCACGCCTCATCGAGCTTCTTCCGCAGCGCCGCCACCTCTTGCGCGCGTCCGACGAACGGTGTGCGGTCAAGCAGCGCCCGCGGGTCATGCTCGTACAGCACCTCGAGCGCGGCCACCGGCGCGCTCATCCCCTTGAGCTGCAACGCGCCGAGGTCGCGGAAGGCGAACTCGGCGTGCCCCGCCAGCAAGACCTGCACCGTCGCGCTGCTGACGATCTGGCCGGCGCTCGCGGCGCCGCACAGCCGGCTGGCAAGCGACACCGCCGTGCCGAAGTAGTCGCCGCGCTCCTCGGACATCTCGCCCGTGTGCCAGCCGGCGCGCATCTGCAGGCGCTCGCCGGCGGCCGGGCGTCGCGCCGCCTGCTGCATCGCTACGGCGCAACGGACGGCGGCCGCCACGGAGGCGAACGCCGCCATCAGGCCATCGCCGGTGGACTTCACCTCGTTGCCGCCGTGGGCGGCCACGACGTCGCGCAGCATGCGGTGGTGCGCCTGGACGATCTGCCGCGCGCGCTCCTCGCCGGCGCGCTGCCAGAGCGGCGTCGAGTCGACGAGGTCGGTGAAGAGGATCGTGGCGGTGGTCGGGCGCGCGCCTGTCATCGTGATGCGGATCATGCCACGAAACAGAGCAACCGTGGAGCCCTACAGAGCAACCGTGGAGCCCTGGCCCGCGCTACCGAAGGCAGGCGAGCAACTCGTTGGTGACCTCCCGTAGTCGAGCATCTTGCAGTCACCCTGTAACGGGGGTTGGCGAGCAGGTCGATCCCACCGGACCGCAGGCATGGAACTTAGCTGTTGGCTGTTAGCTGTTGGCTGTTGGATGGCCGTTGGGCCACCTAGGGCTTGGCCCACGCACAACCGCGGCTCCGACCTCACGCGGTCGCAATCGGCAATCGTGAATCGTCAATCGTCGATGCCGCCGTGTAGGATGCGCGCATGACGCAGCCGGACCCCTTCGCCGCCGTGCTCGAAAGCTGGAAAAAGGCCACCGACGACTACCTCGCCACCTGGAGCAAGACCTTCGAGCAACTGAGCGGCAACGAACAGGCGGCGGCCGCCCAGCGCGAAGCCACGAAAACGTTCCTGGGCGCGCAATCGGCGATGGCGGGCGCCGCGCGGCAGGTCTACGGGCCGATGGTGGAAGCGGCCGGGGGCGTGCCCCTGGGCGAGTTCCGGCGGCTGATGGACCAGGTGCACACCATCCTCCTGCGGCTGGACCGCATCGACGACGCGCTGTACGCGCTGGCGCCAGGCGGGAGCAGCAAGGCGCCCGCGCCCGCCGCCAAGCGCAGGAAGCCCGCGAAGAAGGACGCCTGAGCCGCGCCGACCACGCGGGCCTTACGCGGCGCCGTACTAACTAAAGGGAGAGCGCCATGCCGTACATCGACCTCAGCGGAATGCGCATGTTCTACAGCGACGAAGGGAGCGGCCCGCCGGTCGTGCTCGTGCACGGCTTCACCTGCGATGGCAACGACTGGGCGTGGCAGATCCCGGCGCTCGCCGCCAGCCACCGCGTCATCACCGTGGACCTGCGCGGGCACGGGCGTTCGAGTGCGCCCGAATCGGGGTACGAACCGAAGCAGTTCGCGGCCGATATCGCAGAGCTGCTGGGGAAGCTGCAGATCGGGCCGGTGGTGGCGATGGGGCACTCCCTGGGGGGTACGATCGTGAGCGTGCTGGCCGTGGAATACCCCGAACTGGTGCGCGCCATCGTCCCCGTAGACCCCGCCTACGGCTTGCCGGAAGAGCTGCGAGAACTGGTGACGCCGCTCATGGCCGCCTTCGCCGGGCCGCAGGCGCACGCGGCCGCGAAGGAGTTTTTCGCGAACCGCTTCTATCCCCCGGCTTCGCCCGCGCACCTGCGCACGTGGCACGCGCGCCGGATCGAAGGCGTGCCTCACCACGTGCTGGCGCCCAGCTTCAGAGGCATCTTCGAAGGCGAAGGGCAGGTGGGCATGGGCCCGCGCAGCCTCGACTACATGCGGCGGCGGGCCTGCCCCGTGCTCGCGTTCTACGCCGAACCAGCGCGTGCGGCGGTGGAGGCGTCGCTGGCGAAGCACCCCTATTCGAGGGCCGTCGGCTGGGAGGGCTCGGGCCACTTCCTCCACCAGGAGCGTCCGGCCGAATTCAACGACATCCTCACGGCGTGGCTCGCGGGGCTGCCGTAGGCAGAGTCTGGGGCGTGGGGGCGCTGAAATGATGATGCCGTGATCGTGCTTGGCGACGATGGCCTCGCCCCGCTGGCGGCGGCCTTCGATGCCGTCCCCGCGGGAACGGCGAAGCTCATCGCGCTCGTCTCACCCACCTGAGCGCCCTGCCTGGAGGGCGCCCGTGTGGCGCGCGAACTGTCAGAGGCCGTCCCCGGGGCGGCGCTGCTGACCGTGTGGACGCCGATGCTCGATGCGGACGACGAAGCCGCGGCCCGAAGCCTGCCGGGAGGCGCAGCGGGCAACTTCTACGATCCCGCCCGGCTCGCGGGCAGGGCGGTTGCGGCACTGCTGGGCGCGCCGGAGGGCACCCTCGCGTGGGACATCTACCTCTTCTATAGGGCGGGCGTGCAGTGGGCCGAGCCGTGGCCGACGCCGGTCACGTGGGTGCACCAGCTCGGGCCGCTGTCATGGGCCCGGCCCGAGCGCTTCGCCTGGGGCAAGGAGCTCCCCGCGGCGTTTCGGCGCGCGCTCGCGGAGGCGGCAGAGTAAGACGCGTTGTGTCCGGCCCACTACACGCTTTCTGTGTTGTGTCCAGTTTGCGGACGAATAATGGACACACGCGGATTGTGTATGGCGGGCTGGACGCAACCGCCGGCCATCGTCCCCTCCCGCGCGCGATCCTGTTGTTGGCCTGTGGCGGCCACTAACGGCGGCGGCCGGCCAGAGAGAAAGCGCCGCGCGTCCTAACGCCCCGAGACATCGGCCGCCACGCTCCGGCCGAGCCGCGAGCGTAAGCGAGCGAGCCCTGAACCCCGCGCTCCTAGCGGCCGATGCCCTCGAAGCGCGGCAGGCGCTTTTCGGCGAAGGCGTCCAGGCCTTCCTTGAAGTCGGGGTTCTGGAAGCTATCGCCCATGGCGCGGTTGGCCGCCTGCACGGAAGCGGCCAGGTCCGTGAACTGCGCATCGTAGACGAGCTTCTTCATAGTCGCCATGGCACGCGGGGAAGCGTGCTCGCCCAGGTAGCGGACGTAGTCACGCGCCTCATCGAGCAACCGTTCCTGCGGGACGACGCGGTTGACCAGCCCCATGCTCAGCGCCTCATCCGCGCCGATCACGCGCGAGGAGTACAGCAGGTCGAGCGCGTGCGCGGTGCCGACGAGACGCGGCAGCAGCCAGCTGCAGCCGTGCTCGGCGATCAGCCCGATGGAGGAGAAGGCCATGCCGAAGCGCGCCTGCTCCGATGCGAAGCGCAGGTCGCAGTAGAGCGCCATGATCAGCCCAAGCCCGACCGCCGGGCCGTTGATGGCGGCGATGAGCGGCTTCTGCGTGGTCAGCGGGAAGGTGAAGCGCTGGTTGTAGTTCGCTTCGATGCCGCCCTCGGTCGCACGGGGGTCATCGGCGGCGCGCTCTTCGCCTGCATCGGCGATGGTGTTGAGGGTGGACATATCGGCGCCCGCGCAGAAGCCCCGGCCCGCCCCGGTGACGATGATGGCGCGCACTTCGCTGTCGGCATCGGCGCGGCGAAGGGCGTCGCGGTATTCGCGCTCCATGGTGCCCGTCCAGGCGTTCAGGCGCGCCGGCCGGTTGAGCGTGATGATGGCGGCGGGGCCATCGTTTTCGTACAGGATCTCGGTGTATTCCATTGCGGGTGCCTCCAGGCGGGTGGGCGGACTAGGTCAGCCGCCAGTGGATGAGGGTGAAGGGTTCGGCGGCGTCGTGGTCTTCGAAAACGGCTTCGACTTCGGCGCCGATGGGCACCTCCTGGCGCGGGTCGCCGATGAGGTTGCCGACCATGCGCACGTTGCCGGCCTGTGGCAGTTCCACGAGCACGACGACGTAGGGCACGCCATCGGCTAGCTTCGGGTGGACGGGGTACCAACAGCGTTCCCAACTGAAGATGCGCCCGCGCGCTTCGACGCCTTCGTAGCCCAGGTCGAAGGAGTGGCAGTTGTGGCAGATCCATTCAGGCCCCCACTGGAACGTGCGACAGGCGTTGCAGCGCTGCACCATGAGCTCGTGGCGGCGGGCGGCCTCCCAGTATTCGGCGCCCAGGCCATCGGGCGCCGGTGCGGGCGCGGGCAGGCCTTCGGGCAGGTAGTAGCGGCGGGTGGCCGGCTCGGCCGTCATGACGCCCCCGTGCCCGGGTCTCGAGCGATGATGAGGTCGCTCACGGGCTGCACCATGGGGCCGCTGGTGACCATGGAGATGTTGGCGTTGGGCACCTGGCAGGGGGCCGTTTCGCGCACCTGGCGGACGGCTTCGGTGATGAGCTCGAGGCCGTGCATGTAGCACTCGGCGAGGTTGCCGCCGCTCGTGTTCAGCGGCAGCTTGCCCTTGGGCGCGGAGAAGTTCTCCAGCGTGAAGAAGTCGTTCACTTCGCCGGGTGCGCAGAAGCCGTGCTCGACGATGCTCATCATCACGCCACCGGTGAAGTTTTCGTAGGACTGGAGAACATCGACTTCGTCAGGGCCGAGGCCCGCCTGGGCGTAGAGGCGCGGGGCGAGCGTCTTGAAGTTGGAGGTGCCGTAGTCGGGCGCGTTGTGGGCGGTCGCCGCCTGGCGGTAGTCGGACCCCTGTGCGGCCGCGAGCACGTAGGCGGGCCGCTGCTTCAGGTCCCGCGCGCGTTCGGCGGAGGTGATGACGAGGGCGGCGGCGCCATCGTTTTCCTGGCAGCAATCGAAGAGGTGGAAGGGCTCGACGATCCAGCGGGAATTGTCGTAGTCCTCTTCGCTAAGGGGGCGGCCGTACATGACGGCGCGGGGGTTCGATTGCGCGTGGTGGTAGCTGGCGAGGGCGACGGCGCGCTGCGCTTCCTGTTCGACGCCGTGGTCGTGCATGAAGCGGCGCACGCGCATGGCGAACATCTGGGCAGGCGACATGAGGCCGTAGGGGGCGGTGAAGGCCTGGGCGCCGGCCGCGCGGGGCACGGCGGCGCCCTGCCCGAAACGCCCGAACTGGCCCTGCGCGAGCGAGCGGTAGACGACCACGTACTTCGAATAGCCCGCGGCCACGGCGGCCACGGCGTTCGCGACCGCGCCCGAGCCGCCGCCGCCGCCCCCTCCCCAGAACATGTTGCTGAAGGAAAGGTCACGCGTGCCAAGGGCGGCGGCGATGCGTGGCGGGTCGTTGCGGTCGTTGCTGTAGGAAGCGAAGCCATCGATATCGCGTACATCGAGGCCGGCGTCATCGGCGGCGGCGATGATGGCTTCGAGGCCGAGCTTGAATTCGGGGTCGGCGGCGCCGCCACGCTTGTAGTAGCGGGTCTCGCCAATGCCGGCGATGGCAGTCTTGCCGCGGATGGTGTTGCCCATGGGGACTCCGATCGGGCGGTGCTTGGGAGGGCAGTTATACCACGCGGGGAGGGCTGGGTGCAGAGGCCAGAGGCGAGCGACAGAGGCGCGACCGGTAGGGAGCGCGTGACGGTGCGATCCCTGCTTCCCCGCGCCAGCC
>JBPCLM010000154.1:0-16590 GCA_051003295.1 Tepidiformaceae bacterium
CCCCTAACCCCACCACCGCCTACACTCGGTTTCGTGGACCAATCGCGAATCCGCAACTTCTGCATCATCGCCCACATCGACCACGGCAAGTCGACCCTCGCCGACAGGCTGCTCGAGGCGACGGGCACGGTGAGCAAGCGCGAAATGTCCGAGCAGCTGCTCGACACCATGGACCTCGAACGCGAAAAGGGCATCACCATCAAGGCGGCGGCCGCACGCATGACCTACCGCGCGGGCGACGGGCAGGAGTACGAATACAACCTCATCGATACGCCCGGCCACGTTGATTTCAGCTACGAAGTCTCGCGCAGCCTTGCCGCCTGTGAAGGCGCGCTGCTGGTCGTCGATGCTTCGCAGGGCATCGAGGCGCAGACGCTCGCGAACGTCTATCTGGCGATGAACCAGGAACTCAAGCTCATCCCCGTGCTCAACAAAATAGACCTCGCTCATGCCGAGCCCGAGCGCGTGGCGCACGAACTGGAACGCGTCATCGGCTTCGACATGGCCGAAATCCTGCACGCCAGCGCGAAAGACGGCACGGGCGTGGCGGAAATCCTCGAGGCGATCGCGGAGCGCATCCCGCCGCCCCAGGGCGGCCCTGATGAGCCGCTGCGGGCGCTCATCTTCGATTCCAAGTACGACGCCTACAAGGGCGTGGTCGCGCACGTACGCGTATTCGCGGGCACGCTCGAAGCGCGCCAGCCACTGCGCCTGATGCAGACCGGCATCGTCTTCGAACCGCTGGAATACGGCATCTTCAGCCCCCAGATGCGGCCCCTGCCCGCCCTTGGCTGCGGCGAGGTCGGCTATGTCGCGACGGGGCTGAAGGACGTCGCCGACTGCCGCGTGGGCGACACCATCACGCTGGCGGCGAACCCCGCGCCGGAGCCGCTGCCGGGCTATCGCCAGGCCAAGCCGATGGTCTTCGCGGGCCTCTACCCGACCGATTCGGACCAGTATCAGGAGCTGCGCGAGGCGCTTTCGCGGCTCAGCCTGAATGACGCCTCACTCGTGTATGAGCCGGAGACGTCGGTCGCGCTCGGGTTCGGGTTCCGCTGCGGGTTCCTCGGGTTGCTGCACCTTGAGATCGTGGGCGAGCGCCTCGAACGCGAGTACGGGTTGAGCCTGCTCACCACCGCGCCGAGCGTCGAGTACGAAGTCACGCTCACGAGCGGCGACGCGCTCGTCGTCGATAATCCCGCTGACCTGCCCGACCCATCGCGCATCAGCGAAATCCGGGAGCCGTGGGCGAAGATCGATGTCATCACGCCCAGCCGTTTCATCGGCCAGGTGATGGAGCTGGTGACCACGCGGCGGGGCGCATTCCTGCGCATGGAGTACCTCGAGCCCGAGAGCGAAGTGGCCCCCGGCGAAGCGCGCGTGATGCTCGAATACGACATCCCCATGGCCGAGATCCTGGTCGATTTCTACGACAACCTGAAGGGCTCGACGAGCGGCTACGCGAGCCTCGACTACCACCTGAGCGGCTACCGCGCCGCGAATCTGCTGAAGGTGGACGTGCTCGTGAACGGCACGCCCGTGGACGCGCTCTCACTCATCAGCCACAGCTCCAACGCTGCGCGCGAAGGGCGCGTGCTCGTGACCAAGCTGCGCAGCCTTATCCCGCGGCAGATGTTCGATGTCCCCATACAGGCGGCTGTGGGCGGCCGCGTCGTCGCCCGCGAAACCATCCGCGCGATGCGCAAGAACGTACTGGCAAAGTGCTACGGCGGCGATATCACGCGCAAGCGCAAGCTGCTCGAAAAACAGGCCGAGGGTAAGAAACGCATGAAGCGCGTGGGCAACGTGGAAATCCCGCAGGAAGCCTTCATGGCCGTCCTCCGCCTGCGCGACGAGTGAGAGTGCCGCCATCATGGCAGGGGACAGCAGCTTCGGCCAGCTCACCGGGAACAAATCAGTTCGAAATGCGTCGGCGCTAACAGTTGTATCCGCAAGAACCGGGGTGTAGTCTCGCGGCGAGGCCGTTCGCGGAGGACTCAGGAGCCTACGCCACCATGCCACGTCTTACCGTCGGCCCCTTCCACTCGCCAGGTAAGGGTCCGATCGCAGCATTCTTCATCGGGACCGCGGTGGCAGCGCTGGTTGCACTTGCTGCGGTGACCATCGCCGATGCTCCTCGGACAGCGGGGCCGGCATCGGTGGCAACGTGGGAAGACGTGGGCCGCGCGGCAGGTTCGCTCAACCCTGGCGAATCTTCCCTCCCGGAGGGCGCCACGCCGATCCCCGTGCTCAATTCTGGGGAGTCTTTAGTGTTCGGTCGCATCCAGGTGCTGGCTCCGGGGGCCGTACCGGGTTACGACGGGGCCGTCCTGCCTCCCGTTGACACGCTTGGGCGTTCGTACGATCTGGATACCCCCGCCGCCGTGGCGCTCGCCAAGGCGAACGGCGTGACCGTCGAGGGACCGCCGACACCGCCCGGCTTCCGTCTCGAGGCCGGCGCCGGCGTCGAGACCTTCAAGATCGGCCCCGGCTCGGCCGAAGTCCCGTGGCGCGGGTTCTACAGCTACACCGCACCGGATCAGTACGCGATAAACGTCGAGACGCGGCTCCTGAAACCCGGGGCGCCGATGGAGGTTGTGCAATGGTACGAGGGCACCGGCTTCGGACTCTCCCTCCTGGAAATCATGGGCGTACCGGTCATCTTCACCTATGGCACGACGGAATCGAAGGTGCAACCGCTGGGTAGCGTGTACTTCGTGCTAGGCGATTTCCAGGTGGACATCAGCGCGATTGCCGTGCCTCCGGCCATCACCGTCGAGTTCGCACGCCGCTGGATTGAAGCCCACCGGTCCGCGTACGACTTCGCAGGCGGACACGAGCTGTTACATAACCGGCGCGCACCTGCATCAGAGCGCTCGCGAGACGCTGTGGACCTACCCGAATCATGACGGAGATGTGACAACCGAAACGCAATTCTGGGTCTACTTCGGTCCAACGCCGTGACCCTGACGCTGCAAGAGATCATATCTGTGGTCGCGAAACGCGCCTGAAACGTGGCGCCGGTACAGTCGCCGCAAAGCGCCGGGACGGTGGCGCTGACCGTCCGCGCCAAGAGGAGAGCTACCGTGTCCATCAAAGCCTTCGTCCTCATCGTCGTCGACCCGGCCCGCACCATCGAGGTGTACAACAAGCTGCGTTCTGTTGAGGGCATCAGCGAGGTCTACCAGGTGATGGGCCCGTACGACATCGTGGCCGTCGTGGACGTGCCGACGCTCACGGACGTGCCCGCCGTCATCAGCCGCCACATCCGCGCGGTCGAGGGCATCGAGAGCACGACGACGTGCGTTTCGTTCCCGGAGGCCGACGCCTAGCGGGTCGGGAAGCGCCCGGCGTCTGGCGCCGGTTAGCGATCTGCAGCAAGAGGCGCAGGGCTTCGTTCACGGACTGAGAGTCAGGAAAAGCGGCTGCCACATCTGGTTCCAGCAGCACCACGTTGGTCCCGGCCGCATAGCGCGCCGCGTATTGCCGCGCGTTCCCGCCGAGAAGTCGTACTCCGGCCTCAGGTCGTCAGCTTCATCCTGATTCATAGCTTCGTAGTTTCCCGATGGCTTTGGAACTTTGTGAAGAAATTTGGCGCCACATCGGGACCTGTCACGGGCCTAATGCTCCCCTCGCCCACCGCAGTGGGAGAGGGGCTGGGGGTGAGGGCCCGAGGCCGCGGACTGAATGCGTAGTTTTCTCAATTGAGTGCTAGTTCCGCACCAGCTCCAGTGCTTCCTCGCGCTGCCACTTGCGCGCGGGTGTGAGCACGACGGGTTCCAGCTCCGCCGCGACGAACGAGCGCGCCACCTGCGCAGGCGGCGGCGTGCCGTACGTGGTCGTGCGCTGGCGCGGCACGCGTCCGATCGAGCGGACGATCTCCTCCATGCGCGCCGGTGGCAGTTCCTGGCCGTGCTCCGTGCCCGCCGCGCGGGTGATGCTTTCGTTCATGAGCGTGCCGCCCAGGTCATTGCAGCCGGCGTTCAGGCACGCCTTCACGCCTTCCGGGCCCATCTTCACCCACGATACCTGGATGTTCGTGATGTGCGGGTGCAGCGCCAGGCGCGCGACGGCGTGCATGAGCACGGCTTCACGGAAGGTCGGCCCGCGCCGCGCGCGTCCCTTCAGGTAGATGGGCGCCTCCATGTGCACGAAAGGCAGGGGCACAAACTCCGTGAAGCCGCCCGTGTGCATCTGCAGCTCGCGCAGGCGCAAGAGGTGGCGCGCCCAATTCTCTGGCCCGTCGATGTGCCCGTACATGATCGTGGAAGTCGTCTGGAACCCCACCGCGTGGGCCTGCTCCATCACCTCCAGCCATTGCGCGGTGTTAATCTTGTCGGGGCAGAGGGTGGCGCGCACCTCGTCGTCGAGCACTTCCGCGGCGGTGCCCGGGAGCGTCCCCAGGCCGGCGTCCTTCAACCGCAGGAGATACTCTCGCAGGCCGCTGCCGAGCGTGGCCGCGCCCTGCCACACTTCCAGCGGCGAAAAGGCGTGCACGTGCATGCCCGGCAGCGCCTCCTTCACGGCGCGGGCGATCGCCAAATACGTTTCGCCCGTGTACTCGGGATGGATGCCGCCCTGCATGCACACTTCCGTGCCGCCGCGCTCCCACGCTTCGCTGGCGCGGCGCACGATTTCGTCGGTGCCCAGGTCATACGGTTGCCCGCGCAGGTTTTCGCTGAGCTTGCCCTTGGAGAACGCGCAGAACGGGCAGCGGAAGTAGCAGATGTTGGTGTAGTTTATGTTGCCGTTGACGACGTAGCTCACCGTATCGCCGTTGACCTGGCGGCGCAGGTGGGCTGCGGCCGCGCAGATGGCTTCGAACTCGGCCCCGCGGGCGCGGAAGAGGCGGGTGATTTCGGGCTCCGTAATTCCGGTGCCGGCGAGCGCGCGCTCGAGGATAGGCCCGACAGAGGCGGGCGCGGAGCCGGGCGAGTAGCGGTCCGGTGCTGCGGCGAGCAGGCCCGCGTGCTCGCGCGGCACGTCCATCGCGATCCCCGGCGACCAGTCGCCCGTGCGCGCGAAGCCTTCCCCATCAATCGCGCGCAGCACGAGGGTCTGCAGCGCCTCGTCCTGCCAGCGGGCAACGTCCAGGTTGTACGACGGGTACACGGCGAGGCGCTCCACCAGCGTCTTGCCGCAGGCGGCCGTCTCCCGGCGAAGCGCGTCGAGCTGCGGCCACGGCGCTTCGGGGTTGACGTGGTCCGGCGTTACTGGCGAAACGCCACCCCAGTCGTTCAGCCCCGCCGCCACGAGCTTCGGGTAGGCGTCGTAGCTCAGGTTGGGCGGCGCCTGGATGTTCATTTCGGCCCCGAAGATGATGCGCGCCGCCGCGATCGTCCAGAGCAGGTCCTCCAGGTCCGGCTCGGGCGCGTTCGCCATCTTCGTGTCGGCCTTGGCGCGAAAGTTCTGGATGATGATTTCCTGGATGTGCCCGAACTCTTCGTGAAGGGCGCGCAGCGCGATCAACGATTCGACGCGTTCCGCCCGCGTTTCGCCGATGCCGATCAGGATTCCCGAAGTGAACGGCACCTGCAATTCACCCGCCCAGCGCATCGTCTGCAGCCGCACCGATGGGCGCTTGTCAGGCGAACCGAAGTGCACGCCGCCCTTCTGGCAGAGCCGTTCGGAGACGCTTTCGAGCATGATGCCCTGCGAAACCGACACCCGGCGCAGCGCCGCGATTTCATCCCGCGTCATGACGCCGGGGTTCGCGTGCGGGAACAGGCCCGTCTCCTTGAGCACGAGCGCCGCCATCTCCGTCAGGTAGGAAATCGTGGTCGCGTGCCCGAGTTCGGCGAGCTCTCGCGTGGCAACCTTGTAGCGCAACTCCGGCTTGTCGCCCAGGGTGAAGAGCGCCTCGTGACAGCCAGCCGCGGCCCCCGCGCGTGCGATCGCGAGCACTTCTTCGGGCGTCAGGTAGGCGCGCTGGCCGGGCCGCGGGGGGTGCGCGAACGTGCAGTAGTGGCACACATCGCGGCAGAGCTGCGTGAGCGGGATGAACACCTTGCGCGAGTAGCTGATGACGTTGTCGTGGCCGCGGTCGCGCAGGGCGGCCGCCGTTTCGAGGAGTGGGGGCAGCGCCGTCTCAGCGGCCAGATGGGCCGCTTCGGCGGGCGAGGGCAGAAGGCCCCGGAGCGCCCTCTGCAGGATCGCGGCGGTCTGGTGTTGCATCTTTGGCCTCCCGGAAGCCCAGGCGTCGCGGCCACCGTGAGGATGGGCGAGTCAGTCCAGATATCGAACTAACCCCTTCGCGCTGGTAGCATAACGCAAAACCACCCGGGGAGGGCAATCGTGATGTCGCGAAAGATCCGCTGTCCCGTCGCCAGCAGCCTCGATATCGTCGGCGACCGCTGGACGTTGCAGGTGGTGCGCGAACTGTTGCGCGGCCACACGCGCTTTTCGGAGTTGCGGGAAACGGTTGAGGGGATCCCTCCGAGCGTCTTATCGCAGCGTCTGAAGACTTTGGAGCGCGCTGGCATCGTCACGCGCCGCCCCTACAGCTACCACCCGCCGCGCTCCGCTTACTTCCTTACGCCGAAGGGGCACGGGTTGGGCCTGGTTGTTGGCGCGCTTTCGTCCTGGGGCGAAAAGTATGGTGAGCACGATCTCTCGCTGGTCGATAACGAATGCGGGCACGGCGTGAGCGTCGTCTACCACTGCGAGACGTGCGGCCGCGGCGCCCCTCGCTCACGCGTGCGCATGGTGGGGACGTAGGGGCGGCTAACGGACGTCGGCGGCGGCGAAGAGGTCCGCCAGCGCGCAGGCAAAGCCGGGAAGCACGGCACCGCCGTCGAGAGTGCCGCCGGCGATTATCACGTCCACGGGCGCATCCTTGCGGAACACCTGTGCCGAGCGTGTATCCGGGTGGATGACCCAGACTAGCGGCACACCGGCCTCAAGGTATTCGTGAACCTTCCGGTCCAGTTCCGATGCGAGGTCGTTAGGCGACACCACTTCGAACACAAAGTCGGGGGCCGCGGTAAGGTGCCCGGCCGCCGGGCGCCCTCCCGGCATCCTCGCGCGCGAGATGTAGGAGCCGTCGGCGAAGCGGACGCGGGTTGGGTCGTCAGGGAAGATCTGGAGGCCCCAATCGGACTGAAACAGAACCCGGCGCCTGTCGCTGCGACGTGGTTGCCCACGAGGCGGTTCAGTTCGTGGCCGATGGCGCTCGATTCGTCAACTCTCCGCCGACCAGCTCGAAGCGGTCGCCGTCGGGCATCGCGAGCAGATCTTCGGGAGTGAAGCGCGTTGTGGTTTCCGCGGTCGTCATGGTGTCCTCGGCCAGAATACGCCCCGATAGCCGGGTGGGAGGACCGTTTGCCGCGTCCACGGTGCGAGCGGTACCCTTACCTTTCGACTCATCCGTTGCTCCTCAGAGACAACGAATTCCTTGACTCTTCCGGCCGACGGCGATTGGGGCCAGCATGTCTGAGCTCGGGTACAACACCAACCTTGCCTCTGAGTTCTACGTGCTCTCGGCCTTGCACCGTCTGGGTGCCGATGCCGTCCTAACCCTCGGCAATAAGAAGTCGGTCGATATCGTGGTTGTCAGAGGCCCCGGCGACGTCGTCACGGTGGATGTGAAAGGCCTGGCGGGGAAGACAGCCTGGCCCATCGACAACGTTAAGGTAGCGGTCGATAACCACTATCTCGTGTTCGTGTGCTACCAGGGGAAGATTGCGACCCTGGATTTTCAGCCAGAGGTCTGGGTGATCCCCAGCGCGGAGCTCCATCGAGTCACCTACCACGCCCCGGGCGGGCTCCGGGTCGTCCAGCGGTCCAAGCTCCTGGCAGAAGCTCAGCAGTACCACAACGCGTGGGAACTCATCGCAGCGAAGGCGCAACCTCTGGTGTGACCGCCCGGCCCCGGCGCGCGACTCGGTCTGCGCCGCCAGCCAGCCGGTTTGCCGCGTCCACGGTGCGAGCGGTACCCTTACCTTTCGACTCATCCGTTCCCTGCTTCCGGAGAATCCCTTTGCGTGTCATAGGCCTTACCGGCGGGATTGCCAGTGGCAAGACCACCGTCGCCCGGTTCTTCCGTGAGAAGAGCGTGCCCGTGCTCGATGCCGACCAGCTCGGCCATCGGACGTACGACCCGGGCACAGCCACCTTTCGGGCGGTCGCCGCCGCCTTTGGAGACGACGTGGTGGCGGCCGATGGCAGCATCGACCGCAAGGCACTCGGCGCGAAGGTGTTCGGCAAGCCGGACGAGCTGAAGCGGCTCACCGATATCGTCTGGCCGGGCATCCGCTGGCTCGCCAGCGAACAGCTCTCTGACCTGGAGACCGCTGGTAACGAGCTCGCCCTGCTGGAAGCGGCCGTGCTCTTCGAAGCCGGTTGGGAAGACCTCGTGGACGAGACTTGGGTCGTGGTGGTCGAACCGGACATTGCTGTCCAGCGCCTCGCCGCGCGCAACGGGCTGGATGAGGTGGCCGCCCGCGCGCGGCTGGCGTCTCAACTGTCCAACGCTGAGCGAAGGGCGCGGGCGGACCTGGTCATCGAAAACAACGGCACGCTGGAAGACCTGGAGAAGGCCATCCAGCGCGAATGGGATGAACTGCGGCGCCGGCTCTACGCCCCCGCCGGGAGGTGATTGACGTTGACTGAAACAGCGCTCCAGGAAGGCAGCTCCATGGTGCACCCGGTGGAAGAGTTCGCCGTGCACGATGAGCCTTACTACCTGGCCATCGGCGACGAGATCGAACTATTCGAAACAGCCTACGCCCAGCGCATCCCGGTGTTGCTCAAGGGCCCCACGGGCGCCGGCAAGACGCGCTTCGTTGAGTACATGGCCTATCGCCTCGCGCGGCCGGAGACTCGTGTGTCCAACCGCACGGGCAAGGACGCCGAGCACCGCATGCCGCTCATCACCGTCGCCTGCCACGAAGACCTCACAGCCAGCGACCTCGTGGGCCGCTATCTGCTCGATATCGATGGCACGCGCTGGGTCGATGGGCCGCTCACGCGCGCCGTCAAGATTGGCGCCATCTGCTATCTGGACGAAGTGGTGGAGGCGCGCAAGGACACGACGGTACTGATCCACCCGCTGACGGACTACCGCCGCCTGCTGCCGATCGAGAAGCTCGGCCAGGTGGTGGAAGCGGCCGACGGCTTCTTGCTGGTTATTTCCTACAACCCCGGCTACCAGAGCGCGCTCAAGGATCTGAAGCATTCGACGCGTCAGCGCTTCATCGCTATCGAATTCGGCTACCCGCCGCGCGAACAGGAAGCGGAGATCATCGCCCACGAAGCGGGCTGCACGCTGCCAGTGGCGACCGACCTGGCCAAGCTCGGCGAGAAGGTGCGCAACCTGCGTGAACACGGCCTCGGGGAAGGCGTGAGCACGCGTCTCCTCATCTACGCCGGGCGGCTGATCCAGCAGGGCATCGCCCCACGCCGCGCCTGCCAAGTGGCCATCACCTGGGCCCTCACGGATGACCTGGAAATCCAGCGCTCCATTGAGGAAGTGGTGACGAGCATCTTCGAATAGGCCCGAGGCCCGAGGCCCGAGACCTCAGCCGAGCCGGCATCGCAGTTCTAGGGATGGAGGAATCAGTGGGGATTCCGGTGCGACGGTTCGAGGATCTCGTTGCGTGGCAGAAGGCGAGAGAGCTGACCCGCGCGTGTACATGGCCACCATGCGCGAGTCTTTTCACAAGGATTTTGGTCTCGCCTCGCAAATCCAGCGGGCTTCGGTGTCGGTAATGGCGAACATCGCCGAAGGCTTCGAGCGTCGTCGCAGATCCGAGTTCCACCGTTTCGTAGAAATCGCCAAGGCATCGTGCGCCGAGGTTGGGTCTCACTTGTATGTGGCGTTGGATGTCGGGTATCTCTCCCTCGCCGACTTCGAGGACTTACAGGGAAGGGTCGCTGAAGTCTCCCGAATATGGGGAGGACTCAAAGCCTCGCTTGAACCGCATCCTGACTCTGACCCGCCCGGCACCACTCGGGCCTCGGGCCTCGGGCCTCGGGCCTGATGCGCCTCGCCATCCTCTCCGACATCCACTGCAACCTTCGCGGCCTCGAGCGGGCGCTGGAGCTGATGGCCCCGTACGACCAGCTGTGGTGCGCCGGGGACTCTGTCTTCCAGTTCCGCTGGTCGAACGAGGTGGTGGCGTTGCTGCGGGACCTTGGGGCGCGGGTGGTCCTTGGCAACCACGAGGAGACCATCCTCAGCATCGATGGTGAGCGGGCGCTCGCTTCCCCGAAGGTGGATCACCAGCTGGTCGATTGGATGCGCGCGCAGCCGTACCGCATCGACGAGGTGGTCGACGGCAAACGCGTCCTGATGACGCACGGCTCGCCCTGGGAGCCCTGGAAGGATTACCACTACCCCCACGAGACCATCTGGTCGAAGGCGGCCACCCTGGACTGCGACACGCTCATCGTTGGCCACACCCACTTCCAGATGGCCCAGCGCTTCGGAGGCACGCTCGTGATCAACCCCGGGTCCGCGGGTGACCCGCGGGACCACCGCAACCGCTTTCAGCTTTCCTGCGCGGCTTGGGACACGACAACGGACGAGGTTGTCTTTTACGATTACCCTGACCCCACCCGTACTTTCGCCGCATCATCCGGGCAGCTTTGAAGATCCGCGAGCCGAGAAGGCGGAGCCGAGGACCGAGGACGCCATGCCAAGACCGAAGGCCCAATCGTGATCGATAGCACTGGCTCGATCGATTCACCAACCCTCGGACCGCGAGAGTTAGGGCGGCTCGCAATTCTCGGTCCTCCGCTCTCAGCTCACGGCGCTTGCCGTGGAGGGCCCCCTTGACCGTCGTCGGCGAACTGATTGCCCGCCACCACGAACGCCTCTCGGGCTTTCCGGCCCCGCTGGAGCAGCACTTCGAGGCGGGGCTGCGCGCGCTCGCGCCGCGCCTGAGCGCCTCGCAGCTGCAGCAGTGGACGGAGACAGGCGTCGAACTGACCGCCCTCAGCCTGCGTTCGTGGGAAGCGGCGCTCGAGTACTTCCGCGCCGCCAGCGCGCTTCCTGAAAACACAACCTGGGATGCCCTCGAGCACCTGGGGCGCGAATCCGTTTCCATGGCGGCCGAGTCCGCGCCGCTCGCGGTTTCCTTCCTTCGCTCGACGCCGGCGGTGATAGAAGCAGTGGGGCCGAACCATCTCCGCCAGTGGGCCGACCTCGGGCGCCGTCTGTACAAGGGCAACTGGAAGAGCTCATCGCTGGCCGCGCAGTTTTTCGATCTCGGCCCCGGGCTGTTCCGCGTCGTGCGCATTGGGCAATCGACGCGGCTCGTGCTGTTCATCGATGAACTTTCGCGCCACAGCTACGAACTTGCCTCCGCTTGCCTCGCTTCATCACCGTCCGTGCTGGAAAAGCTGGATGAGGACGACCGGCTGCCGTTCCTGGCGTTCGCAGTGGAACTGGCGCAGTCCAGCTGGGCGGACTCCCGGCTCTACTTCGAACGCGGCTCGGCCCTCCTGCAGAAGGTGCACAGCCCCCTGCGCGAGCGCTACCTCCTGCTGGCCGCGCAGGTGGCGCGCGGGCACAACCGCTCCGCCTTCCAGTACTTCGAAGAGGCGGCCATGGCCCTCGGGGAACTGGAGCCCGACGACCACCACCAGGTCGTCGAACTCGGCGAGCAGCTGGCGCCCTATTCCCCCTACGCCGCCATGGACTTCGTCTCCAGTGTGCCGCGCGTGCTCGAACGCATCAGGGTTGATGAATTGGAGCCGTGGCACGCCGCCGGGCTGAAAATCCTGCAGGGAAGCCATGATGGCGGCGAAGCCTACTTTCGCCTGCAGTCCACGCGCGGCGAGGACATCCTCGATACGCTCTCGGCGCGCGTCGAGCTTTCCAAGGTGGGCGAAGTGCTGAGGCTCTACTGCAAAGCCCTCACCGGCCGCAACGTCAGCCTGCAGACCACGGCCGCGCTCGCCGAAAAGGGCATCGGCTGGGTCGATGAGCACCGCGCGAGCACCGAGGGGACCACCATCTTCCTGCCCGACGTGATGGAGCAGCACCACGAGAAGGCGGAGAACTTCCTGGCCCTCAAGGTGTTCGCCACGCACCAGGCCGCCCACATCGAGTTCGGTAGCTTCGCATTTGGCTTTTACCGGCCGGGAAACGTGTTCGGCGATAGCCGCTCCGCGATCGCCGCCGAGCTGGGCGAATCGAAGGCCTTCACCGAGATCGAGCACTTCTTCGATCTCTTCCCGGACCGCAAGCTCGCGAGCGACCTCTACACCATCTGCGAAGACTCCCGCATCGACGGTGCGATCCGGCGCGAATACGGCGGTATCCGCAAGCCGCTGCGCAAGATGCAGCGTGCCGAGTTGGAACGGCGCCCCGACGTACGCCAGTTGCCCCTGCGACAGGGGTTCGTGGAGAACCTTGTCCGCTCCAGTCTCGATGGCGCCGATGCGGTGCTCTGGCCCAGGAGCCGCGCGGAGGTGATGTCGCAGGCGCTCGGTATCCTCCAGGCCGTCGCCGGTGCCGGGGCAAACGTCGAAGACGCCGCTGAGGCGACCCTCCGCCTCTACAAGATGGCGTTCGCTATCCCGAACGTGATCGACGATGAACTGGACTGGGAGTCGGTGGAAGCCATGGAGGGCGCCGAGGGCATGTCCATGGACGCCGGCGAAATGGGCGGCCAGGGCGGTGACCCGCAGATGGGCGATGTCGGCGAGGGCGAAGCCGACTACGAGAGCCCCCAGGAGGTCGATTTCCGCGGGGACTTCAAGCCTGAACTGGTCGAATTGTTGATGAAACTGCGCAAGGACGCCCAGGGTGGCAACGCGGGCGAGATGTCGCCGCAGCAGCTCACCCCCGAGCAGCTCCAGGAACTGCTCGAAAAGAGCGCCGAGATCGACCTCGATTCCCTCATGGAAGGCGACCTCGATGCCACCACCGGCATGTTCATGTCGAACCTGATGAAGGAAGCGGGCGCGCCCATGCCCGACGACAGCCCCCAGAAGGGCGACAAGACCGGCGACGACAGCACCGGCGCGGGCGAGGGCGAAGAGCCGCTCGCACCCGTGGTCACCGTGTACTACTACGACGAATGGGATTTCCGGGCGCAGGACTACAAGCCACGCTGGTGCGCCGTGAAGGAAGCGAAACTCGAACAGGGCGAGGACAACTTCTACGACAACACCCTGCGCGAACACGCGGGCCTGGTGGCGCAGACTCGCAAGCAGTTCGAGCTGATGAAGCCGGAGCTCTTCCGCAAGATAAAGCGCCTCCCCGACGGTGAGGACTTCGACCTCGACGCTGCCATCGAGTGGATGACCGAGAGGCGCGCAGGCGCGAGCCCGAGCGACAAGATCTACTGGCGCCGCAACAAGATCGAGCGTGATGTGGCCATCGCCTTCCTCATCGATATGTCCGCCAGCACGGACGAGGAGATCAACAAGCGCGAGAAGAAGTACGACGACGATGACTACGACGACGACCCGCGCAAATACCTCAGCTGGTGGGTTTCGAAGCGGCGCCAGGAGCTATCGAGCCCCCCCAAGCGCATCATCGATCTGGAGAAGGAATCCACGGTGCTGCTGATGACGGCCCTCGAAACGATCGGCGACCAGTACGGCATCTTCGGGTTCAGCGGCTATGGCCGGGACAACGTCGAGTTCTTTGTCATCAAGGACTTCGACGAAGGCCTCGACCAGCCCATCAAGCGCAGACTCGACAAGATCACGCCCATCCGTTCGACGCGCATGGGGCCTGCCATCCGCCACGCCACGCACAAGCTTCAGCTGACGGACGCGAAGGTCAAGATCCTGTTCCTGCTGAGCGATGGCCGGCCCCAGGATCACGGCTACGGCCGCGACCGCACGGAGAAGGAATACGCCATCCACGATACGAAGCAGGCGCTCAACGAAGCCAAGCGGGGCGGCATCACGCCCTTCGCGCTCACGGTGGACCGCGCCGGTCACGACTACCTGAAGACGATGTGTGAGGACATGGGCTATGAGGTGGTGGCAGACATCGAATCGTTGCCGAGCCGCCTGCCGACGCTCTACCGCCGCCTGACGGAATAATCGGATGGCATGGTTCGAGTGCCCCTACCTCGGTCTGCCGGTCGAGCTGAGTGAGGAGCGGCGGCGCCACATAATGAGCCGTCACGAAATCGTCGTGCAAGACGGCGTCGCGCGTCTCATGGTGACGTTGGGAGACCCTGATCAGGTCCGCTGGCGGCGGTCTGCGCCGGGCGAACTCATCTTCGTCCGCGAGTTTGACGATCTTGGCGCCGAGTCGCACATTGTTGTAGTTGTGATTGACGGCTAACCGCCGACCGATACTACGCCAGCGCGCCATTGGATCGTTACCGCCTATGCGACGCAGAGTGTGCCGGGGATGGGAGATTTCGTGTGGCAGCGCTAGTGACCGTCACCTACGACGAATTGGGCGACATCCTCTACTGGGACACGGTGCCGACCTATGCCGAGCAGGGGACCGCCGCGATCGGGGACGGCATCCTTGCGCGCACCAATCCAACTTCCGGCGCGGTCGAAGGTCTCGAGATCTGGAATTTCCGAAGGCGCGCCGTAATTGAGGGAGGTCTCGCGCTGCCGGTGATGGCTGCGTTCTGGCTACAGCCGGGGATGATCGCGGCCTCCTAACCAGCAGCGGCGGTTGGGCTACTTTCGCTCATGGCGCTACGAATGTCTTCGGCTTCCGGCGGTTGCCCGCGCCGCCGTGACGTCTCGCACCGCCGCCTGTAACCTTGCGGGCCATGCCCCCCTTGATGGACCTGCGCGCGAACGCCTTCCGGCCACAGCGGGATGGCCGCTACCCGGTGCTGCTCCTCTGGGTCATCGAACGCCCATGAATGGCGTCGCTATCGTGCGCGTGAAACTGCTACGCCCGGGCGCCCGGGTGCCGGTGCGCGCCAGCGCCTCCGCTTCCGGGTTTGACTTGCACGCCTGCCTCGAGGACGGCCCGCTGCGGCTTGGTCAGCATCCCGTGGCGGTGCCCACCGGCCTGGCGATAGAGGTGCCGCCGGGGCTCGATGCCCAGTTCCGCCCACGGAGCGGCCTCGCCCGCCGTGGCGTCCTGAGCACATTGGGCACCCTGGATGCGGATTACCGCGGAGAATGCATGGTAACCATGTACACCCTGGCCCCCGACATCGACTACGAAGTGCGGCACGGCGACCGCATCGCCCAGCTCGTCATAACGCACCTCGCTACGGTCGAGATCCTGGTGGCTGGGAAGCTCACCCAGACGGCGCGCGGGACCGCCGGGCACGGGAGCACGGGCCCGTGACCTACCTCTACATCGTGGCGGGCGCGGTAGCGGGTGCGCCGCTCCGCTATCTCCTCCAGGTCCGCCTGCAGGAGCTGACCACGCACGGGTTCCCCTTCGGCACGCTCGCCGTGAACCTCACAGGCTGCCTTGCCATTGGCCTGCTGGTGACACTCGCCGAGGAGCGCGACTTCTTGGGCCGCGAGACGCGCCTGCTGCTGCTCACCGGCTTCCTGGGCAGCTACACCACGTTCAGCGCCTTCGGCTGGGACACCTACGCGCTCCTGCGCGACAACGAGGTGCTGCAGGCCATCGGCAACGTGGCCCTGAGCGTCGCCGGTGGGGTATTGGGCGTGTGGGTAGGGGTGCTCATCGGCAAGGCACTGAGCGGTAGCGGTCCGCTTTGGCGTTAGGGTCCATCCCCGGTATCCTGTGAAGGTTACGCCCACGAGGAAAGACCGATGGCTTACGAACTCGACGCCCTTACGGCCACGCGGCAGCGCACCGATATCCCCGAATTCGGCAGCGGCGACACCGTGCGCGTGCATGCCAGGGTGGTCGAAGGCGACAAAGAGCGCATCCAGGTCTTCGAAGGCGTCGTCATCCGCAAGCGCATGAAGGGGCTCGTTTCGAACTTCACCGTGCGCAAGCTGGCGAGCGGCGTCGGCGTCGAACGCACGTTCCCCGTCAACAGCCCGCGCGTTGACCGCGTGGAAGTGATCCGCCACGGCAAGGTGCGGCGCAAGAACCTGTACTACCTGCGCGGGCTCACGGGCAAGGCCGCCCGCATCAAAGAGAAGCGTTTCTAGCAGCGTCCGGCCCAACCAACACGAGGCGCCCCGATGGGCGACTTTCCGATCCCTTGGGCCCGGAAAACTCTGCCGGATGAGGCAATCGGCAACGAGCGCACGCGAGTGAAGCACGCCCCTGAGCCGTATACTCCGGGAACCACCCTCCTCCTGGAGTACAGCCGTGACGCGTCCGGTGCTGCGCACCCCACTCTGTGACCTGCTCGGGATCGAATATCCCGTTATCTCCGCCGGCATGGGGCCGGTGGCGGGCGGCCTGATGGGTCCGACCGCCACATCCGAACTGGCGGCAGCCGTTTCCAACGCCGGCGGGCTCGGCGTGCTTGGCGGCGCGGGCTTCGGGCCCGAGCGCCTGCGCGAGGAGATCAACAAGATCCGCTCCCTCACCAGCAAGCCCTTCGGTGTCGACCTGTTGCTGCCTTCGAACTACATGGACGGCGCCGCCAGCGGCGAAATGCCACGCGACCCTCGCGAACTCATCCCCCAGGAAACGCTCGCCGGCGTGCGCAAGATGGCGGAGGACCTGGGCATCGAACGGCAGCAGGCGCCACGCGCGGCGCCAACCGC
>JBPCLM010000155.1:0-11740 GCA_051003295.1 Tepidiformaceae bacterium
CCGCGAAAGACTTCGAAGACCTGCGGCCAGAGTTCGGCGCGCGCCTCGGGAATGTGCGTATCGGAGATCAGGCCAAGGCGCATGCTGCCTCACCGGGAGCTCGGAATCTGGCGGAGTGTGGCGCGGCGGGCGCTTAGCGGCCACCGCTCCACCGCCTATTGGGAGAGCGTGAAGGAAACACCGGGGCGGCGCACGCGCAGGGCGGCGCCGGCCGCTTCGACGCCTTCGCGGAAGCCTTCTTCGTCCAGATGGAATGTGATCGGGGGGCACCAGTCATCGTGGTGGTTGAGGGTGACGGCGTGCGGGCGTAAGAGGCGCGTCATGTGCGCGACGAAGGGCTGGGCGCCTGCTTCGAAGGGGACACCATCGACGTTGGGGGTGGAGAAGGCAGCGGCGGCGGAGAAAAGCGCGAGGTCCGGGGCAGGCGTGGCCGCGGCCTCCCAGGAGGGGGTGACCATGCCCGGGGTGTCGTGCCAGAAGAGGCGGAAGCCGTCCCACTCCAGGAGGTAGGCGAGGGGGCCGCCATCCTGCATCTGCTTCGGGGGGATGTTCTCAAGGTGGGCGAGACCGGCGCTCGCCATTTCGGGCGACTCGGCCCGCAGTGCGGCCACGCGAGCGGCACGGTCCCTGCCGAGCGGGTCAGGCCATTCGCGCAGGCCATTGAAGCCGTGCAGCGAAGGGAAGACGCGCACCGCAACGGGCCCCAGCTGCAGCTTCTCTCCGCCGGAGCAGACAGTGGTTTGCGGCGCGGGGATGCCACCGTCGCGGACGATTTCGCAGCTAAGCGCGGAGCCAACCACGGTGCCGCCGCTGTTCCTGGCCATGACGGCCGCATCGGCGATGTGGTCGAAGTGGGAGTGGCCGATGAGGATGTAGTGAGCGCTTTCTATCTGTTCGGCGCGCAGGGGCAAGGGCGGCGCGGATGCCGCACGGTTGAGATAGGCATCGAGCCAGATGACCGTATCTTCGACGAAGAGGCGCCAGGTGGCGGTGCCGAACCATTCGAGTGCTGCGAACATGCGCTACTCCTCCTGTCCGCAAGGCTGTCCGCAAAGGATAGCGCCCGAGGGGAGGCCGCTGCTCGCACAAGAGAGGAGGCCCGGCGAGCGCCGGGCCTCCAGGACGTTTCGGCCGCCGGCTTGCTACAGCCGCAGTTCGCGCACGCGGGCGGTGAGGTCGATGAACTGGTCGGCGGCGTTTCGGAGATTGATGGCCGTGCTCGCCGGGACGGAGACGACTTCGACGCGCACGCCGCGGCTCTGGACGACCTCCACAAGGTGCTGGAAGTCGCCATCGCCGGAAACGAGGCAGACGACATCGAGGCGGTCGAGCATCGTGATGATGTCGAGCGCGAGTTCGATATCCAGGTTGGCCTTGATGGTGCCATCGGAGAAGCGCTTGAGCGGCTTGGTGACGACCTTATAGCCCTTGCCGAAGAACGGCTCGGCGAAGCGCTGCGTTTCGATACTCACGCCGGGGTCGTCGTGGACTGGGGAATAGGCGAGGGCGCGCACGAGCACGCGGTCCTTCGTGAGCATCGTGAGGACCTTCGCCCAGTCGATGCGGACGCGGAGGCGCTCGATGGCGAGTTCGACGTTGGCGGCATCGACGAACACGCCCACGCGGGCGCGGGCGGCCGTGGGGCCGGAGACGGCGCCGCCGCGGTGGGCGTTGTCTTCGGTAAGGCGGACAAGGTATTCTATCTGCTTGCTCTGCTCAGCGAGCGCGCGAGCGACGCCATCGACGCCCGGGTCGGCCGGGGCGCGACTCCCACGGCGGGAGGTGACGGGCTGAGGGCCGGGCTCGGGGCCGGGCTCAGCGGCGGCAGCGGCGGTGCGCCGTCCACGGCGGGCGGGGGGCGGGGCGGCCTCAGCGGCCTCTTCCTGCTCGCCGGGACTATCGGCATCGATGGTGGGTTTGGTGGCGCGTGTGCGCCGCGCGCGGGGAGCGGGAGCATCGACGGGGGCCGCTTCGGGCTCGCCGGGTTCGCTGCCTTCCATGCCCTCTTCGGGGCCTATGCCCTCCGGGCGCTTGCGTCCGCGTCCGCCGCGAGAGCCGCGGCGGGTGCGTTTTCGGGGTTCGTCGAGCGCCTCTGGCGAGGGCTCAGGGAGCGTGGTTTCGGGTTCGGGGGCGGAGGCCGCTTCCGGCTCCTTCCGCCTGGGGAAAATATTGAGGGCCATACGGTGTGTCTAAACACCCATCCTTTGCAAAACGCTGATTCTCGCGGCAACGTTGCCTGCGATTCGTTCGAAGGCTTTCGCCGAAACTGAGTCCGGCGCGCCATGGACAATGGGGACACCCGCATCGCCGCCCTCGCGGATGCCCGGTTCGATCGGAATTTCGCCGAGGAAATCTATCCCCAGCTCTTCCGCGGCTTTGCGGGCGCCGCCGTGGCCGAAGATGTCGTATTGCTTGCCCGTGTCGGGCGCGATGAAGTAGCTCATGTTCTCGATCATGCCGAAGACCGGCACTTCGAGTTTTTCGAACATGGCCACGGCCTTCATGGCGTCTTCGATCGACAGATTCTGCGGTGTCGAGACGATGACGGCGCCGGTGATGGGCGCATCCTGGGCCATGGTCATGGATGCATCGCTGGTGCCCGGCGGCAAGTCCACGATGAGGTAGTCGAGGTCGTCCCAGGGCACATCGCGCAGCAGCTGACGGACGCCGCTGCCGATCATAGGCCCGCGCCAGACGACGGGCGTGCCCTTCGGCAGCAGGAAGCCGATGGAGATGACCTGAACGCCGAACCGTTCGACGGGGCGCAGGCCATCGCTGCTCCCGGCCTGAAGCCCTTGCGGCAGCCCGAACATGGTGGGCAGGTTGGGGCCAGTAATGTCGGCGTCGACGATGCCGACGCGCGCACCGGTCTTGGCAAGGGCCACGGCGAGGTTGCTGGCAACAGTGCTCTTGCCCACCCCGCCTTTGTTACTGGCCACGGCGATGATGTTGCGCACGCCCTCGACCGGCTTCTGGGGGCCCTTGGGGACGCTCGCCTTGACGTTTGCGCCCCAGTCGACCGTGACCTGCGAGATGCCGGGCAGGCGGCCCAGCGCTTCGCGGATGTCACGCTCTACTTCTTCTTTGAAGGGGCAGGCGGGCGTGGTCAATTCCACTTCGAGGGCGACAGAACCGCCATCGATGTTGATGGCGCGAACCATGTTGAGACTGACGATATCGCGGTGGAGTTCCGGGTCCTTCACGGTGGCGAGCGCAGCGACCACCTGGTCGCGACTCACGGCCTGAGCGATTGGCATGAGAACTGGACCTTTCCGTTGAGCGAGGCGGAATGCTCCGCGTGCGTGCTCTTCGCTGCTACGTGGGCTCTACATCGGGGCCGTCGGCGCTGGCGATGGGGATAATTGGGCCGTGCGCCAGCGAACCGGCGCGACTGGCGAGAACCCGTCTCACCAATCCTAGCGCGCCGGTGACAGGACGGCAAACCATTTACCCCTGCTTTCGCGCACACTGGCTAGTGTGGATGCGGGGCGGCACAGGAACTGGTACAATCTTACCGAACGGTAGGCGAACAAAGCGCGAGGTACATTGCATGACACAGGCGAACGTTCTTGGGCAGGCCGGCGCCACAGCCGTCTGCCAGCACCACTGGATCATTGATACGCCCAACGGCACTTTCAGCGGGGGGCGGTGCAAACGCTGCGGGGCGGGGCGGGACTTCCGCAATTCGGCGGAAGACCTGATGTGGGATAGCGATAGCTTCAGCCTCAATGGATCGCGCTACCGCGGCCGCCGCAGCGACGCTCAGCAGAACCGGTCGCTTTCCTGAGAGTTGCTTGTGACAAGCGGGCAAGACGGCCGGTTAGTCCGGCCGTTTTCGTTTGCCACGGGCGGAGAACGTAGACTGAGGCCATGACCCCCGCGCTGACGGTCGACCTCGCCCCGGGACACAAGACCGGGCTGGTGCTACGGAACCCCGTGATGCCCGCCTCGGGCACGTTCAGCTGGGGGCTGGAGTTCGCCAGGTACTACGACATCAACGCGCTCGGGGCCGTTGTCTCCAAAGGGGTGACACGCGAGCCGCGGGCGGGCAACCGCCAGCCACGCGTCGCGGAAACACCCGCGGGCATGCTCAATTCGATCGGCCTCCAGAACATCGGCATCTCCGCTGTCATTGATGAGATGGCGCCGGTTTGGGCGCGCTGGGATGTGCCGGTAATCGTCAACCTGGCGGGGGACACGGTGGAGGAGTTCGGGGAGATGGCGCGCATGCTCGATGGCGTGCCCGGAGTGGCGGCGCTGGAGCTGAACATCAGCTGCCCGAACGTCGATATCGGTGGCCTGGAGGTCGGCCAGGACGCGGCCGCCTCCGCGCGTGCCACGCGCGCGGCGGTGCGGAACACGGACCTGCCCGTGATCGTGAAGCTGACCCCGAACGTAACCGACCCCGTGGGCCTCGCGCTCGCGGTAGAGGAGGCGGGCGCGGCCGCGATTTGCGCCATCAACACGGTGCTGGGCCTGGCCATCGATACGCGACGGCGGGCGGCGGTGCTGCCGCGGGCGAAGGGCGGGCTCAGCGGCCCCGCCATCAAGCCGATCGCTTTGCGGATGGTATACGACGTGGCGAGCGCGGTGCGCATCCCCGTCATCGGCTGCGGCGGAATCAGTACGGGCCTCGATGCCATCGAATTCCTGATGGCGGGCGCATCGGCAGTGCAGGTGGGGACGGCGACCTTCGCGAACCCGCGTGCGCCGCTGGATGTGCTGGAGGGCCTCGTCGCATGGCTCGAAGGCGAGGGAGTGGCGGACGTGCGCGACATCATCGGCTGCGCGCAGGCGGCGAGGGTGGTCCCGGAGGCCGCCGCCTCTGTCCTGTAACCTGCGGCCCCGAGCCTGTACGCTTTTTCGTGGAAGCCGTTAGGCGGCGGGGTGTAGCTCAGCCTGGTAGAGCGCTTGCTTTGGGAGTAAGAGGCCCCCGGTCCGAATCCGGGCACCCCGACCAACAGCCCGCAGGCGGCGAAGGCAAGGCGCGCGGCGTATGCTCCGGCGCATGAAGCCCGGAGGAGCCTGATGCTCGACCACCTCGTCTACGCGGTCCCGAACCTGGACGAAGCCATCGATGATATCGACCGCCGCTTCGGCGTGCGCGCCACGCCCGGTGGAAAGCACCAGGGGCGTGGTACGCACAACGCCCTGCTGGCGCTCGGCAACGGCGGCTACCTGGAGATCATCGGGCCAGACCCCGAGCAGAAGAACGTGAGCGGCCCGATGCCATTCGGTATCGACCGCCTTTCCGGCCCGCGGGTGGTCAGCTGGGCAGCGAAGGCGCCCGGCATCGATGCGCGCGTGGAACGGGCGCGCGGCGCCGGTTTCGACCCCGGCCCGGTGGAGGCGATGACACGCGATACCCCCGCCGGTGACCGCCTTTCGTGGCGCCTGACGCGCCGGGATACGCCCGCGGGCGATGGCCTGGTGCCCTTCCTCATCGATTGGGGCGACACGCCGCATCCATCCGCCGCTTGCGCGCAGGGCTGCACGCTCGTGCGGCTGGAAGCGGAGCACCCCGACGCCGACGGTGTGCGGGCGATGCTCGAGGCGGTGGGCGAACCGCTGGAAGTGCGCAAGAGCGAGAGGGCCGCGCTCATCGCCCTCATCCGCACGCCGAAGGGCGAGGTTCGGCTGCGCTGACGGCCGTGGACGACGCCCCTGCGCGCGTCCAGAATGCGTCCACCTATCGGCGGCCCTAACCGGAGGAGAGACATGACTGAAACGCCTGGATACCGGCTGGTGGTGGAACAACTCAAGCGCGAAGGCGTGGACACGCTCTTCTACATCATGGGCGGCCCGATCATCGACCTTGCCGGGGCGGCGGCGGCGGCGGGCATCCGCACGGTCGATGTGCGGCACGAACAGGCGGCGGCGATGGCGGCGCACGCGTATGCGCGCGTCACGGGGCGGCCCGGCGTCTGCCTCACGGCCTCGGGGCCGGCGGCGACGAACCTGTTGACGGGCATCGCGAACGCGTGGACGGACTGCGCGCCGGTGGTGGCGCTCGGGGGGGCGGCGCCCACGGCGCAGTTCGGCATGGATGCCTTTCAAGAGTTCGACCAGGTGGGCTGCTTCAAGCCGGTGACGCGCTGGGCGGAACGGGCGTTGCACACGGGGCGGCTGCCGGAACTTGTGAACACGGCCTTCCGCAACGCGATCGGCGCCAAACCGGGCCCGGTCTACCTGGACCTGCCGGGCGACATCCTTTACCGCCGCGTTGAATCCGATGGCGTGTACTTCCCGGCAGCGGCGGAGCGCGTGCCGACACCAGGCGACCCGGCGCTCGTGGGGCGCGCGGTGGAGATGCTGCGCCAGGCCGAGCGGCCGCTGATTATCTCCGGCAGCGGCATCGCCTGGGGCGAGGCTGAACAGGAGCTGGCCCGGTTCATCGATAAGACCGGCATCCCCTTCTACACCACGCCCCAATCGCGGGGCGTGGTGCCCGAAGACCACGACCTCGCCTTCCTCGGCGCGCGCTCAACGGCGTGGAGCGAAGCCGATGTCGTGCTGCTGCTGGGCACGCGCATGAACTTCATCATCGGCTTCGGGCAGGCGCCTCGCTTCGCGCCGGATGCGAAGTTCATCATGGTCAACTCAGACGCGGCCGAGCTGGGACACAACCGCCCGATCGAGCTCGGAATCGCGGGCGATGTAAAGCTGGTGCTGGGCCAACTGCTCGCCGCCCTCGATGGCTTCCCTGAGCGGCAAGGCTCCGAGTGGGTCAGCCATCTGCGTCAGGTGGACGCGGCGCGCCGCGACAAGACGGAGGCAAGCCTGACGGACCCGGCCACACCGATCCATCCCCTGCGCCTCTGCGGCGAGGTGCGCGACGCCATCGACCGCGACGCGATCGTCATCGAAGACGGGCACGAAATCCTCAACTTTGCCCGCCAGAGCATCCCTTCCTACGTGCCGCGGGCGCGGCTCAATGCCGGGCCGAACGGGTGCATGGGCGTCGGGCTGCCGTTCGCGGTGGGGGCACAGGCGGCGCAGCCCGGCCGGCAGGTCGTGCTGGTGTGCGGTGACGGTTCGTTCGGGATGAACATCCAGGAGATCGACACGGCCGTGCGGCATGGGCTCAACTTTGTGGCCGTGATCTCCCACAATGGCGGCTGGACGGGTGCCATCCGCGACCGCAAGGTGCCCGGCCGGGACCTATTGATGACGCGCTACGACGAGGTCGCGCGGGCGTTCGGAGCCCACGGCGAGTACGTGGAGGACCCGGAGGAGCTGCGGCCGGCGATCAAGCGCGCGTTGGCGAGCGGCAAGCCGGCGATCGTCAACGTCGTCGTCGATCCGTACGCGCGGGCGACCACGCAGGCGTTCGGGAGCTACTCCTCCAAGCTGGACTGAGCGGTGGTGCGAGTGCCTGGTGCTGAGTGCCTAGAGCGGCGGTTGGCCGTTCGTGGGGCGAGGGAAGGCGGCGAGGTGCAGCAGGCGGCCTTCGAAGGCGAGAGCGGCGCCGAAGGCGGTCTCTCCTTCGAGGCGGAGGTCTTCGCCGAGGGCGACAGCCGGGAAGGGCGCCTCGACAGCACCTGCCACAGCGGCCACCAACGCGGCGGGGTCCTTCGCGACGAAGGTGGCGGGAGCGGCGGTATCGATGGCATCGAGGGCGTAGCTTCGCACGAGCTTGGGCAGCATGGCGGCGAAGGTGACGGGGTCATCGAACAGCTCGAGGCCGGCCACGTGGCCGTTGATGGAGAACACCGCCCCGGCCTGTCCCCGGGAGCGGCTCGAAGGCGCCAACGTAGGCGTCGAGGTTCGCTCGATGGGTGCGGTAGAGCGCTTCCATGGCGGCAGTTTCGGAGCGGACGCGCATGCGGTGCGATTTCTCGCGGATGTTGCGCCAGACCTCCTGCTGGTCGGAGCGCGGGGCGGCGCGCCTGGCCATGGAATCGGAGACTTGTGACATGCGCAAGGCACGGCCCTCGGCGTACTGCGCGTGGTCGCTGCCGGTGAAGGAGGCTGATTCGTGGTGCCAGCGGCCCGCCTCCACGCAGGAGACGGGGATGATGGTGACGCTCTGGGCCGCCACAAGGATCGTGAGGTTGAAGACGCGGTTCTGTTTCGCGCCGGACACTTCTTCGCCATCGACGAGGAGCACGGGGCGTTCGCCGCGGTTGTGGGCGCGAAGTTCGGGCACGCTGCCGCCTTCGGAGACTTCCTCCAGCGTGAAGGTGCCAGCGGCCACGGCCGCATCGAGGAGGACGTAGTCCGCGGGCGCAGCGGAGGCTGGCATCAGCGGCCACATCTCCAGGTTGAGGGCGGCCTGGGGCGCGGCTGTGGTGCATTGCTCGAGCGATTGCTTGACGATGTTCAATGGAAAGCTCCTCCCGGGTGGTGTGACTGCTGAGGGTACACTCCCGGCGCGACAGGTGATGTCGTGGTTTCTTCGTCGCCCCGGGCCGCGCCCTGTGCGGCTAAGATGGCCGCATGGCCGGGGAAAGCACGGGCGGGCTGATCCCGCCGGAGACGCTGGGGATGGTGGGCGAGCTGCTCGGGGAGCCAGTTTCGGCCATGGTCACGGCGAAGGACGCTCAGCGCTATGCGCAGGCCGCAGGCGACCTCAACCCAATCTACTTCGATGAGGCGGCGGCGAAGGCGGCGGGGTACCGCGGGCTGGTGGCCCCACCAACGTTCGCCGGTTACGTGGTGGTGCAAGGGCAGCCGCTGGAGGCACTGCGGGAGGACGGGCTGTTCCGGTCGGGCGCGCGCAACCTCGCGCTGCGCGTGAAGCGCAATATGTTCGGCGGCGAAGAGTGGGACTTCATCGCACCTGTGTGCGTGGGCGATACGATCACGGCGGAATCGCGGCTGAAGGCGCTGGAGGAGAAGCAGGGCGGCAGCGGCGCGTTCGTGCTTACAACGCGCGAAACGACCTACACCAACCAGTTCGGCGAAGTGGTGGCTCGCGCCCGCCAGATTGGGATTGCGCGGTGAGGGAGCAACGCTGCTTCGAGGACGTCGCCGCTGGCGACGAGATGCCGGACATGGTCAAGAACGCTTCACGCGCGCAACTCTTCCTGTTCAGCGCGGCGACCTGGAACCCCCACCGCATCCACTACGACCGGGACTACGCCCTCAGCGAAGGCCACGTGGACGTGATCGTGCACGGGCCGCTGCAGGGGGCGTGGCTTTCGCAGTACGTGACGGACTGGGCGGGGCCGCTCGGGCGCGTCGTCAACCTGAGCTGGCAAAACCGGCGAAGCGCGCTACCCGAGCATGACCTGCGCTTCCGCGGCCGTGTCACGGCAGTTGAGGGCGAAGGCTACATCGAACTCGAAGTGTGGGAAGAGGACGAGGATGGCCAGGTGCTGACGCCGGGGAAGGCGCGCGTGAAGCTGCCATCGCGGGCGCAGGCGACGGGCGGCTGAGGTTCAGCGATTGACCACGGAGATGGTGACGCCGCCATCGACGGGGAGTACCACTCCGGTTATGTAGCGCGCTTCATCGCTCACGAGGAAGAGAGCGGCGTAGCCCACATCCCAGCCGGTGCCTTCGAGTTGCAGCAACGATGCGCGGCGCCGGCGGTCGCGCAGTTCGTCGCTCATGCCGCCGGCGTACACCATGGGCGTGTAGACCGGGCCGGGCGCGATGCAGTTGACGCGGATGCCTTCGCGCGCGTGGTCCACGGCCATCGCGCGCGTGAGCGAAATAACGGCGCCCTTCGAGGCCGAGTAGGGCGTGAGGCCGCGCGGACGCATCGCGGCGATGGAGGAGATGTTCACGATCGCGCCGCCACCACCGGCGATCATCGCGGGCACGGCGTGCTTGCTGGCGAGCATCATGCCCTTGACGTTGACGCGCATCACGCGGTCCCAATCGTCCTCATCGACGGTCACGACCGTGCCCGCGCCGCCGATACCGACGTTGTTGTCGAGGATATCGAGGCGGCCCCAGCGCTCCACGGTGTGGGCGACCATAGCGCGGCAGTGATCGGATTCGGTGATATCGGCTTCGAAGACATCGGCCTCGCCGCCTTCGTCGCGGATCATCGTGAGCGTTTCCTCGGCGGCGGCGCGCTTGCGGTCCACGAGCAGCACGCGCGCGCCTTCGCGGGCGAAGAGCACGGCGGCGGCGCGTCCGTTGCCGATGCCTTCGTTCTGTGAGCCTGCGCCCGTGACGATGGCGACCTTGCCTTCGAGCCTCCGCTTAGCCATCCTGGGCCTCCTTCGCGCGCCACGGAGCGGGGTCGAAGTCATCCGGCAGCGGGATGAAGAGGCTGCGGCGGGGGCCTTCGATATCGCGCGTGATGTGCCCGCGGCCAGTAGTGTCGTCGGCGAGGAGGATATCGCCGGCACCGAGGCGGCGCTTCGTGCCGTCGCCGCACTCCACTTCGGTCACCCCGAAGAGTGTGACCACGAACTGGCGGCGGGGAGCGTTGTGAAAGTCGATGAGCATGTCGCTGGGGGTTTCGCGGAACATGAGGCCGCCAGTGGGCACCAGTTCGGAAAGGGCGCCGAAGCGCCCTTGCTTGAGCGGCACCTCCAGGTCTTCGAAGTGCGACTCGCCATCGTCGCCGGTATAGATGCGGGTGACCTTCATGTGCGTGCCCTCCGGGGTGTGGGGGCATTCTTCGCCTGGAGGAGGGCGGCCGCAAGCGGGGGTGGGGGCCTATCGTCGAAAGTTGGAACCCTGGGGGCCGCGGCGACGTTGTATGAGTATGAGAGGGTCGTGGCACGGGCTGCCGGGATGTGGAATTCCCTTGACCGGTGCCTACTTGAGCTCCTTGGCCGCCGTCTCTACATCCGCGGTGGAGAACGGCCAGACGAAGGTCTTCGCGATGACTCCCGAGGAGTCCACCAGGAACACCGAGGGGATCCGGTGCAGGTTGAACGCGGCGTCGGTGGTGATCCGCGGGACGAGGATCGCCGGCATCGTTAGTTTGGCCGTGGCGACAAATGCCCTGGGTGTCTCATACCCCTTTGGGCCACTCCCGTTCGCCTCCTTTTCATCGATCGCAACCGAGACGAACTTCACGCTGCGAAGTCGATCGGCGAGTGCCTGAAGCTCGGGCATCACCTTTTGGCAGTCGGGGCAGGCGTTCAGCCAGATCGCCACCACCAACGGCGCGCCTTTGAAGCTACTCAGCCTGGCTGTCCCGGTACCGGTCAGGTTCTCCCCCGTCAGCTCGGGGAGTGGGTTACCGACCAGATCGTCCGGTTGTCCGCTCGGCGTTGGCTTGGCGGCGCCGTCATCGGTGAGGCCGCAGGCCACACCCATCAGCAGCGAAGCCGCTGCAAGGCTGAGCAGAACCACGAACTGAAGCTTCATCGTTCGCACCTGTCCGCAAAGTGGTCAGAAACATTGCGGATTCTAGCACGGCCGTCGGATACCACGTGGGCGCCCTGTTACACTGGCGAGGCGCGCGGGAGTAGCTCAGTGGTAGAGCGCCTGCCTTCCAAGCCCCCCGGCTTCAGCGGCAAGCGGCGGCATTCTGCGGATTGAACCTGTGCAGAGCGAAAAGTGTCCAGTTATGGGCTATTCGGTTGGGCCTCGAATGCCGGCGGGAACTGGAACGGTCGGAAACGGTGCCTGTTCGCCAGTTCCTCGACGATGGTCCGGCGGTGGCATGATGCAGACGGTCGGGTAGGGGGGCTACAGCCGCCAACCGCGTCGGGCGCGAGAGTCGCCGTCGCGGTTTCGCTTCGTGGCCGTGGGCGGGGCCGCTGTAGCGGTCGGAGCAGCTGTAGGCGGGCGCGTGGCGGTCAGGGGGGGGGGGGGGGGGGGGGAG
>JBPCLM010000156.1:0-29424 GCA_051003295.1 Tepidiformaceae bacterium
GCCAGGTGCCGCACATCACCCGGCTCGCCGCGCGCCTCAACGAAACCTTCGCCGTCGCCCTCCCCGTGGCCTTCCTCCTCGGCGCCTCGCTGTGCGTGGCCCTCGTTGCCTGCCGCGCAGCCCTCACGGAAGCGGCCCCCGCCGGGCAGCAGGCGCGCGTCTTCGCCGTGAAGCTCACGTTCACCGAAGTGATGATCGCGCTGCCCCTGCTCCTCGCCGGCGTTGGCACAGAATTCGCCGGCGCCCGCCTCACCCTCGCCGCCGTGGGCGGGATCGCCCTCTGCGGACTGCTCCTTCTCGAATCGCCGCACTGGCGCAGGCGTCTCCTTCCTCGGGCGGTGCCGGCATCGGCCGCCGCGCTTTCCTGAACCTCCGCCACTTTCTGATGGCAGCGGAAGGAACTGGCCCTGAGTTTCCGAATTTACGCGGCTTTAACACGCGGCAGTCACAGGATGTGGTACAACGTCGTTGCCGAATCCGCCCTGGCGGAACGGGGGAACCAGTTTCTGGGGTGCATTGCCGCCTGCGCGGCATAGGTGACTCCCTCACCGAACCCGTCAGCTAACCCCGTAGGCGTAAAGGGAGAGGCGTGGCAGCCGCTCAGCCTGCCGCATGAGCCTCTCAGGACAGGGATGCTGAACGTGCCGCCATCGGCGGCCGCGGCCAGCTTCCCCCACGCCGCGAAGGGGGCTCGCCCATGTACCGAAACCCGAACCTGCCGTGGTGGCGCCGCCTGTTCGCACAGGCCCCGGTGCCCGCATACGTCCTTGTCCGCTCCGACGCCCAGCGCCGCTGCCCCGATTGCCGCGCCGCGTACGCTGCCGGGGACCGCTATTGCCCCTCCTGCCACGCGGCCGCCCCGGAATGGCGTTTCGGCTAGCCGCCCCGATCGAGGTTTCTCCGTTCCCCCCGTGCATGCCCCTGCTTTTCCTCCCGGGGGCATGCCCCGCGAAGGCCACCCTTCAATCGGGTGGCCTTCCCGGTTCCCCGGTGATCGCCGCTCAGCCGCTCTCCACGCTCGCCATCTGCCGAAGGCGTTCGAAATCCACACTGACGAAAATCCCCTCCGCCTCCGCGCAGAGCGTCTCGCCATCGTGCAGCGTGCCCGAGGCGAAGATCTTGCGCCCGTCCACGCGATCCACACGGCCGGCGAAGCGTAGTTCCCGGTGCAGTGGCGCCGGCCGCCTGTAGCGTACCGTCAGCGTGCCCGTCATGCCGGGGCTGCCCGTCATCGATTGCACCATGCCCAGCAATTCATCGAAGGCGGCCGCCGTGATGCCCCCGTGGACGTGTCCCGGCGGCCCTTCGTAGGCCGCCCCGAACGTCGCCGTCCCCACGACCCCGTCCCTTTCCACCCACAGCATCAGCGGCGGCGAGATCGGGTTCGACAACCCGATCAGTGGGCTGTTATCGAACATCGAATGCGTGTCCCCGGCGTTCGAAGTTTCCGCGAAACCCCAGAGCGTGTGCCCGCGCGGTGCTTCCGCGAGCCGCTCGGCGAAGCGTTCCGCTGCCTCCGCCGCCGCCAGAAGGTCGGCTTCGGGCGGGTCGCTCTCCATCAACAGGTGGATGGTGCGCCGCAGCGCCGCCGCCAGCCGGTGCGAAGCGGCCCGCTGTCCCTCCGGCGGCTCCTCATCCGGCAGCCACCGCGACCGCCGTTCGTCCATCCCCGAATCTGTGCCCATCCCGTGATTCTACCGCCTCAGACCGCGGGCCTCGGTACTCGCTACTCCGGGCTCGGGCCTCAGCCCGGCAGCGTATCCGCCGCCGCCAGATCCAGGATGGCCGCGGTGCTCCGTTCGCTCAGCGTCCGCAGGAGGGGCACGGCGCGCGGGTTCGAAAGATCCACGTTCGCAGAGCCGCTCACAGGGATGACGAACGTGAACATCACGCCCCGGCGGTAATCCTGCCAGCACTGCGCGAAGTCGTAGCCAGCCACGCCGCCGGCGCAGAGGCCTTCGTGGTATTCGCGCACAAGGTCGCGCTCGTGCTTGCGCCGCAGCGCTATCGGCAGGCTCTGGCTGAGGAAGTAGCCCACATCGATCAGCGGGTTGGCGCGCACCATCAGTTGCCAGTCGATGACGGTGAGCGGTGCGCTCCCCGGCCTCCCGAAGAGCATGTTATCCAGCCGGAAATCGGTGTGGGCGATGCTCATGGGCGGCTCAATCCCTCCCGCCCGTATCTCCTCCATCGCTTCGCCGAAGCGCACACCGATCGGCCGGATCTCCGGGGGCAACCCCGGGTTCAGTTCCAGGAAGGCGGCCCACGATCCCTGGTAGAGCCCCTGCAGCGGGTCGTAGATCGGGTCCAACAGGTCCGGCAGCCAGCTCAGTTCCTGCAGGCGCGGGCTCTCCCAGAAGGCCGCATGGAACGCCGCCGCCGCGCGCAACACCGTTCGCGCCTGCTCGAGCGTCGCCCCCTGGATCTGGTCGCCCACGGTTGCCTCGCAGACATCCTCGAGCAGCAGGATGTAGCGGTCGCCGGGCACATCGGTGACGCTGAGGTAGCAGCGCGGCACGCGCAGCGCGAGACCCGGCGCGAGGTCCTCGTAGAAGCGCCCTTCGCGTTCATAGAAGCGGAACATGTTGCCGATGGCGCGCGCCTGCGCGAAGGCGGTGGGGATCTTGCTTACCAGCGAACGCGGCGCACCGGCCGCCTCGCCTTCGTACGTCAGCTCAAGCCGCGTCAGTTCCCCGAGGAAGCCGACGCCCTCCCCGATCGTCGTGCGTTCGATGCCCGTGACGCGCGCGTCAGCGATGTGACCGCCTTCGCGCAGCACCGCCGTCAGCCACTCGGGCGTGATTTCCGCGGCGCAGTAAGGGATGGTTGCAGGCGCGGCCATGGCCAACATCCTCCGGGCAGGATGCGCGGATGTTCGGCAGCAAGCGGGCCTGTGTCAAACCGGCGTGGCGGCCCTCACCCCCCGCCCCTCTCCCGACGCGGCGGGAGAGGGGAGTAATGGCGGCTGGGGCCACGATAGTGACAGGGGCCGCGGGCGAACAGACGCCATGGGACGCACCGCGCCAGCCCCCACGACTTCAAGGCTCACTCCGATAGGTGGCGCAGTAGGTCCGCGTGGCCTACCAGCTTGCCCTGCTCCCGATCTCGCCAGGCCGACTCGATCGCTATCTCATCTTCCGCCGTGAGTGGCTCGTCGTCCTCGGGCGCGCCGTCGAGCGAAACGCGCTCGCAACCGACAACCATCTCCAGCGAACGTTCGGCGCGCTCAAGCGAGCTCTCTGGTAGTTCGTCGATGAGGCTGTGCAGTCGATCCCGGCTGGTCATGGTTGAATGGTAAACCCAACGGGCGCCGCGATCGACACGTCTCCGCCCACGCCCCCAACCCCGCCCGCACAGCGTAAGATGCCACTCCATCACTACATCCCAACGAGGTTCGCCATGAAATTCGGGCTCCAAATGTTCCCCACCGACTACGCCATCCCCCCCACCGAACTCGCCCGGGCCGCCGAAGAGATGGGCTTCGACTCCCTCTTCTTCCCCGAACACACCCACATCCCCACCAGCCGCATCACGCCCTGGCCCGGCGGCGCCCCCCTCCCGCAAGAGTATTCGCACACGCTCGACCCCTTCGCCGCTATCGGCGCCGCCGCCGCCGTTACGAGCACGCTCCTCCTCGGCACCGGCATCTGCCTGGTCATCGAACGCGACCCCATCACCCTCGCCAAGGAAGTCGCGAGCGTCGACCACATCTCCAACGGCCGCTTCCTCTTCGGCATCGGTGGCGGCTGGAACATCGAGGAGATGGGCAACCACGGCACGCGCGGCGCCGTCCGCTGGAAGGTCCTGCGCGAACGCATGCTCGCCATGGAACAGATCTGGACGCAGGACGAGGCCGAATACCACGGCGAGTACGTCAACTTCGACCCCATCTGGTCCTGGCCCAAGCCTGTGCAGAAGCCCTACCCGCCCGTGCTCGTGGGCGGCGATGGCCCCCGCACCTTCGACCGCGTCATCGAATACGGCGACGAATGGATGCCTATCGGCGGGCGCGTCAATCCCGAAGGGCCATCGCTCGAAGAGAAGATCAAGGACCTGCGTTCGCGCGCGAAGGCCGCCGGGCGGGGCTACATCCCCGTCTCCATCTTCGGCGTGGGCCCGCGCGCGGAGCTTATCGAAAGCTACGCGAAGGCAGGCGTCGATCGCTGTGTCTTCGGCCTCCCGCCCGCCCCCGCCGAGACCGTGCTCCCCATGATGGAGCGCTACAAGGGGCTGAAGGACCAAGCCTGAGGCAAAACCCCATCACGGCCACCGCGCCTCCGCGACCTCCAGCCGCTTGATTCGCGCCGTGCCATCGCCCTGCACGGAGACGACCACATCCGGTGGCGTGTCTGGCGCGCCCGTCCCCTGCGGGATGTAGTACCGCTCCAGGCTCGGGTAAGAGATGCGAAACAGGTCCCCCCGTCCTCGCTGTGACTCGAACCCGCTGTCCATCCGGCCTTTCAGGATGACCGTGCCCTTCGCGCGCGATGAGCGGCTTTCGTTGGAGCCGCGCACCTCCACTGGTTCCCAATAGCGCCCGCGTTGTTCGAGCACCACGTACACATCGTCGCCCTCCTGGCCCCACCAGTTCACGCGAATCGGGCTGCCGCCCACAGGAATCGTCTGCATCGCGTAGCCGAGGATGACGTAGTCGCCGCGGAGCAGGTCTCGTGGGTCTACAGGTTCCGATCGGAGCACGATCTCCTCGCCCGTGCGGCGGTAGTACTCCTCCCGCGCGGTCACGGTCGCCACGGCCGCGAGTTGCACCGCCACCAGCGCCGCGAACACCACCAGGCGGGCGTGTTTCCGAATCCAGGTCATGATGACTCCTCCGACACAGCAATGAGCGCCCGGCGCGAACGTTCCAGCACGAGGGCCACCACCAGCAGCAGCAGCCCGGCGCCCACAAACGTGAGCCCCGTGAAGCCGATCTGGTCGAACAGGTCGAAATAGCGCGCGAGGATGAAGCCCCCCGCCGCCACGAGCGCGAGCGTCAGCCATTCATCACGCCGGAAGGCCACGCCCAGCCACGCCAGGCTCGTGCACAGCCCCCCGAACAGCAGCCAGAACCCCCACGTGTACACAGCGAGGTCGCGTTCCCCATTCGCCGTCGCGTCCCGGAAACCGGCGTTTTGCGGGAGCCATTCGCGCGGCCACAACGCGACCGCCAGGCAGAGCGCAAGCACGGCCATCGTCGAAACGAGCGCCGCTGCCACCGAGCCCACACGGCGACGGTCGCTGAATGGGGCCAGCCGCTTCGCCGCCAGTAGCGCCACGATCGCCACGACCACCCCCGGCGCCACCAGGAAGAGGGCCATCGCCTCCGCCGGCAGCCTCACGTTCAATGGGTCGTGGCGGTAGAAGCCGAGGACGAACGTCGCCCCGAAGAGCACCGCCCCACCTACGCATTCGATGGGCGCCGCGAGCCCCCTGAAGCGCGTCACGCGGTGGCCCGCACCCACGACCGCCAGCGCCGCCCCAACGCCCGCCAAGAGCAGGGCCACCCCGAAACCGAAGTTTTCCCGCGTTTCGAAGCGGCCATCGTGGGGATGGTCGCCGGTAACGAGCAGCGCCACCCACACCACCAGCGCCGCCGGCGCCAGCAAGGCGAATGCTCGCGACCGGAGCAGGTACATCATCGGCACGAGCACAGCGAAGAGCGCGAACACCAGCGGCGCGGGGTCCGCCTGGATGTGGTACTGCTGGCTTATCAGCGATAGGTTGCCGAGGAAGGCGGCCGTGCCCATCAGCGCCAGCGCCTCGCCCGTCTTGCGGTATCCCCAGTGGAAGCGGAGGGCATAGCCCGCCGCGTACAGCGCCGCCATCAAGGGCATGCCAATCGCGAGTTTTAGCAGGCCCGGTATCGCGCCCCAGTTCGCGGCCACGATGAGGGTTATCCCAAGCACGCTGACCGCGGCCCCAATAGCGGAGAGGATGTAAACGGCGCGGCGACCCTCGTCCCGGGGGTAGCGTCGAAGCAGCGACTCGCGCGTTGCCTCAGGCAACAGTCCCTCAGCCACCCACGCCGCCGATTCTTCTTCGAGCTTCCGTGCGAATGACATGGGTCGCCCCCCTGCCTCGCAGTATCGCCCCGTCCGCGGGGCCGCGTCATGGGACAAAGTGCCCGTTCTCGCCGGTACGAATGTCGCTCTACCCGCGGGCAGCGCCCGGCAGGCTACCCTGCGCTCATGGCCGACGTCCGCCGCGCCCGCCAGGGCGATGCCCGCTTTATCGCCGTCGCCTGGTTCGAAGGCTGGCAGCGGGCCTACCGCGGCCTGTTGCCCGATGCCGTACTCGACCGCATGAGCATCGATGCGGGCGAGGCGCGGTGGGCCGGGTACCTCGAGGATCTCCCCCCGTCCGTGCGCCTCTGGGTGAGCGAACACGAACGCGCGGTCGTGGGCTACGGCCTCACCGGGCCCTCGCGCGACATCAGCGACGATGACCGCGAAGCCGTCGCCGAGGTGTACGCCATCTATCTCCGACCTGCGCTCTGGGGCACGGGCATCGGCCGCGAGCTCTTCGCGCACGCAATCGCGGACCTGCGTTCACGCGGCTACCTCGCCGCCACGCTCTGGGTGGTCGAAGCGAACGCCCGTGCGCGCCGCTTCTACGAACGCGCCGGCCTCTCACCTGATGGCGCCCGGCGCATGGAGAAATTCGATGGCGCCGAAGCCGAGGAAGTGCGCTACCGGGTCGTGTTCGACCTTGAGAATCCGACGCGTGGCCAGGGTTAGGCGCTCCCTACTTGCCCGCGAGCCCTTCCTTCGCCCAGTTGTAGTGCATGCGCCCGTGGTCGGCGTTCACTGCCAGCACACCGCCGATCGTGCCATCGGCCCACGGCGCTCCCGGGAGCGTCTGCGTCAGCTGCTCGTCGCTCAGTTCGGCCAGCAGCGCGAGCGTCTGCGCTCGTGATGCCTGCCCCAGCGCCACCACTTCCGCAAGGGCCTTGTCCGCGTGCTTGCGCTTCCACTCCTCCGTCATCGTATGCACCATCGTCATGATCTCGGGCATGGGGCGCTCGCTGCCGTCCGCCTTCGTGCGCAGCCCCACGGGGTTCGCGTCGCCTGCGATGAAGCGCCGCACCATCGCGTTGAAGTTGCCTTCGATGAGCGAAAGGTGGGCCACGTGGTCGAGCATCGTCCAGGTCGTGGTCGGGTCGTGCTCGCTGGGCGTGGCAGGGCGCGTCAGTTCGGCCGGGTCCATGGTGCCCAGGGTCTCCAGCAACCACGCGCGGTCGCGGTTCAGCTTGGTCTCGATTTCGATGCGGTTCATGGCTCGCACTCTAGCATGCCCCGCGCTCGACGGGCGTGCGCCCGCTCACGCGGAGTATGCTCCGCGCAGGTATCGACCGGCTGCTTCCAACCCCATCGAGGCCGCAGTGGAACTGAGCTACGACTTCGCCACCCACCTTACGCTGCTGGCGGCGGGCGCCGTCGCGCTCCTCGCAGCTTCGCGCCGGGGCGCGGGCGCGGCCATCCGGCGCTACTGGTTCGCCGCTGGCGCAGGCCTCATCTTCCTCGGCTTCGATGAACAGCACGACCTCCACGAACGCGCCGGCCGCTGGCTCGAAGCACACGGCGTTGCGCCTCCCGGCCTCAACGATGCCGACGCCCTCGTCCTCGGGATCACCGGCATGGCCGCGCTCGCCGTCACGCTCTGGCACCGCCGCCAGGTGCTCGCCGAACGCGGCTCGGCCGCCCTCCTAGCCTGCGGAGGACTGCTGAGCATCGCCGCCCTCGCCATCGATGCGTTCGGCCCCCACCATACGGAGCGCTCGTACTTCGCCGAAGAGCGCCTCGAATGGCTGGGCGCCCTCTGCTTCCTCGCCGCCTGCTGCCGGCGCTGGTGGGTGGCCCCCGCGCGCTCTGCGGCTGGTCCGTCGCGGCCCGGCGCTCAGAACGGCTTGAACACCGCCAGCCACGCCAGCAGCGGCACGCTCAGCACCAGCAGCGTCCCGAAGACGATAGGCACGCGGTCATCCAAGATCGTCCGTAGTTCCTCCGTCTCCTGGCCCTTCTTTTGCGCGATGAGGGCAGCGATTCGCGCCCGCCGCAGCCCGAACCCCAGCAACGGCAGGCAGACGAAGTAGAAGAGGATGTAGAGCAGGGTGAGCGCGAGCAGCCAGCCATCTTTGACGAAGTGGTATTCGCCCGCCACCCCCCAGAAGAACCCCGTGATGCCCGTCGCCATCGCGCCCGGCAAGAGCACGCGCGTCTCGTTGTTGGCCGCTTCCACCAGGCAGTACATCTGGTAGCGCAGGTCCTTCGCCGCCCACGCCCGCAGGATGAGCGGGTAGGTCGCGCCCAGGCCTGCCCCCAGCCACACCAGGCTGAGCGCGTGCAGGATGCGCCACACGTCCACCTAGGCGGCCATCCCTGCCGCTGTCGCCGCCCGCGCCGTCGCCATCAGCAGCCGTTCGCCTCCCCGCCCTCGTCGGGCCGAGTGTACGGCCCAGCGTCCTGCCAATCGAGCGGCCGTCAGGGGGCGGCCGCTGCGGCCAGCCCGGCGGCCGGCGCCTTCACCCGCGCCCAGTCGTTCGTGGTGAAGATGTCTTCGTCCAGGGGGCTGCGTTCGCCCAGCGCGAAGCGGTAGCCGGCGGCGGCGCCGATCATCGCCGCGTTGTCCGTGCAGAACTTCGCCGGTGGGATGCGCACGGGCACGGGGCAGCGACGCCGCAGTTCTTCCCGCAGGCGCGTGTTCGCAGCCACTCCGCCCGCTACCAGCACCTCGCGCGCGCCCAGCTCGCGCGCCAGCCGGCTTGTCTTCCCCGCCAGCACGTCCACCACCGCTTCCTGGAAGGCGTGCGCCACTTCGCCAACGCCGTAGCGCCCCGACTGCACCACGTGCAAGGCCGCCGTCTTCAGCCCGCTGAAGCTGAAGTCGTACGTCCCGTGCATCCACGCACGCGGCAGCTTGAGCTTCGATGCGATGCCCGCCCGTGCCGCCGCATCGGCCTCGCGCGCGATGTGCGGACCCCCGGGAAAGGGCAGCCCAAGCAACCGGCCGACCTTGTCGAAAGCCTCGCCGGCGGCGTCGTCGCGCGTGCCGCCGAGCCGTTCGTACTGGCCGTGCGCGCGCATGAACACCAGGTCCGTGTGCCCGCCCGAGACCACCAGGCAAAGCGCCGGGAACTCCGGCTCCGGCCCTTCCACCAGCCAGTTGGCGTAGATGTGCCCTTCCAGGTGGTTCACCCCCAGGAATGGCAGGCTCCGCCCGTAGGCCAGCGCCTTGCCAGCGTTGTATCCCACCAGCAGCGAGCCCGCCAGGCCGGGCCCGCGCGTCGCCGCCACGGCCTCGATGTCGTCCAGGGTGCAGCCCGCCTCCGTCAGAGCCCGGGCGATGACAGGGACGATGGTGCGCAGATGCTGGCGGCTCGCCACCTCCGGCACGACGCCGCCATAGCGCGCGTGCAGCTCCACCTGGCTCGCCACCACCGAAGAGCGCGCGACCCGCCCGTCCACCACCACGGCCGCCGCCGTCTCATCGCACGAAGACTCGATCGCCAGCACTCTCATAGTAGATCCAGCCTACAGGGCAGCAAGGACACTTTCGAGAACCAACCGGGGCGCCGCCTTCAGTTCGGCCGCCGCCCGCTGGGACTGAGCAACGGGTTGCGGACGACTCTCCGGTATACTAATTCGATGGCACGCGTGAAGGTCTCGCCCCGTGGCGGGATCACAATTCCAGAAGAAATTCGGGCTCGCTACGGCATTTGCCCGGGAGATGAGCTCGAGATAGTAGAAGATGGCGGGCGCGTCAGCATCCAGCCCTCCATCAAGAATGCTATCGAGCGTGGCCGGGGTTTGTTCCGGGGGCGGGCCCTCACCGGGGCGCTCCTCGAAGACCGGCGCGCGCAGCGCGAACGCGAAGAGATGCGGCTGTCAGAGCGACCCCAATCGCCCTCGTCTTGATGGCAGGCGAACGATATGTGCTCGACGCTTTCGCCTGCTGGCCTGGTTCGGCGACGAGTCCGGAGCAGAGGCGGTGGAGCGCATCCTCCACTCCGCGCGCACCGGCGAAGCCGAGATAGCGATCTCCGCGGTCAACCTCGGAGAGGTGCTTTACAACCTGGAGCGCCGCTTCAGCAGGGCACGCATTCCTGAAGCCCTGGCAATAATCGCCGGCCTGCCAATCCAGGTGCTGCCTGCGGACTATTCGTCATCGGTAGCGGCTGCCCGGCTCAAGGCTTCGCTGCGGATGGGCTACGCCGATTGCTTCGCGGTTGCGCTCGCCCAACAACTGGACGCACGTCTGCTGACGGGTGACCGCGGGTTCGAGCGGGCGCAGGCGTTGGTCGAAGTCGAGTGGCTGGCGCTGCGTTGACCGCTGGCGGATAGCATCCGGCAGATACCATTTTCCAAGTCCCGAGTAAGTCCCACCGATCTCCCAGCCAGCGCCGCACCAGCCCTGGCGGACCATGCTCCCCCTCGCCCGCGACGCAGCAGTCCGGAGAATGGGGCTCGGGGGGTGCGGGCCAACAGGCAACAGCCAACAGCGACCAGCCACCCGCTACAATCGATCCCATGCGACGCACCAAGATCGTCTGCACGCTTGGCCCAGCCTCCCTGCGCCCCGAAACCATCGCCGCCATGATCCGCGCCGACATGGATGTCGCCCGCCTCAACACCAGCCACTGCACCATCGCTGAGCACCTGCACGCCGTGGAGGTCGTCCGCGAAGTCGCCGCCGCCGAGAAGAAGCCCGTCGCCGTGCTCTTCGATCTCGGCGGCCCCAAGCTGCGCACGGGCGCCACGGAGGGCGGCCGCCCGCTCGAACTCCAGGCCGGCGCCGCCATCCAGCTGACCAGCGAAAGCGTCACCGGCAGCGAAGCACGCATCAGCGTCGAATATCCCCGCCTCGCCGAAGATGTGCGCGCCGGTGACCGTGTCCTCATCGACGACGGCGATATCGAGCTCCAGGTCGAGCAGGTGACGGCCGCGGGGCTCGATTGCCGCGTCGTCTTCGGCGGCCTCCTCGGCCCCCGCAAGGGCGTCAGCTTCCCCGCCTCCACCCTTACCATGCCCGCGCTCACCGATCGCGACCGCGAGGCCATCGAGGCCGGGGTGCGCGGCGGCGCCGATTTCTTCGCCCTCAGCTTCGTCCGCGATGCGAGCGACATCGCGGGCACGCGCTCGCTCATCAATTCCCTCGGCGCCGATACCCCCATCATCGCCAAGATCGAACGCCGCCAGGCCGTCGAAAACCTGGACGCCATCCTCGCCGAAGCCGATGGCGCCATGGTCGCCCGGGGGGACCTCGGCGTGGAGCTGCCTCCCGAAGATGTGCCCGTCCAGCAGCGGCGCATCATCGCCGCCGCCTCCCGCAACATGATCCCCGTCATCACCGCCACCGAGATGCTCGAATCGATGATCGAATCGCCCCGCCCCACGCGCGCCGAAAGCAGCGACGTTGCCAACGCCGTCTGGGATCGCTCCGATGCGGTCATGCTTAGCGGCGAAACCGCCATCGGCCGCTACCCCGTCGAAGCCGTCGCCATGATGGACCGCATCATTCGCGCGGCCGAAGGCGCCGACACCACCGACGCCGACCGCACGCCCGCCCTCGAAGCCGATGACCACTCCTTCGTCGTTGCCCTTGCCGCCCGCCGCATCGTCGAATCCGACCCCAACATGCGCGCCATCGTCTGCTTCACGCGCAGCGGCTACACCGCCTTCCTGCTGAGCAAAGTGCACCCCAACGCGCCCATCTTCGCGCTCACACCCAACGACCTGGTCTGCCGCCGCCTCGCCTTAGCACGCTCCGTCGTGCCCCTCTTCGCTCCCGTCGTCGATTCCTCCGAACGCATGTTGCGCATGGTCGATTCGCTGCTCATCGATGGCCGCCACGTTGCCGAAGGCGAAGAAGTCGTTGTGGTCGCGAGCCTCCCCGTCGATGCGGGCGGCACCACCAACTTCCTCAAGCTCCACCGCGTGGGCGAATCGGCCTCGTACGGGTGAGCGCGCGCAGCCCCGTCGTCGTCGCCCAGGCGGGCGATGCGGTAGAGGCGGCCATCTGGGTGGATGCCCTCCGCGACGCCGGCATCGAGGCTGGCAGCTTCGAACGCGGTGTGGGTGCTGCCCTTGGTGGCGCCGCCACCCCCGGCTGGGCCGTCTATCCCGTCCTTGTCGCCATGGATTCCCTCGAAGCCGCCCGCAGCGTCATCGCCGAACTCGGTGGCGCCGCCGCCCTCTCCCGCTGGCCCGATGACCCCTCCGGCGCTCCCGCCGCCCGCTCCCGCCGCGCCTTCCGCCTCGCCGCTATCGCCGTCGCCGCCGTCTTCCTGTTTTCGCTCCTCGCCCGCGTCCTCACCCAGTAGGGACCAGGGACTCAGGACTCAGGACTCAGCACTCCGCACTCGCCTAGGCCGCTTCCGTCCAGTGCCGCTCCTGCTTCTCCTTGCGCCGCAGCGGCAGCGATTCTTCCGCTTCGCGCAGCACGTCCGTCGCGTACAGGGATTCCATGTCGTACTGGTGGATGCGCGCCGCCACCGGCACTTCGAACATGCTGTGCCCATCGCTCACGGCAATCGTGCCCGGCACCCGCCGCAGGTACCGCCAGACATCCGCCAGGGCGCATTCGTTCAGCACCATGCAGAAGCGCCCCTCATCCAGGTGCGCGATGAAGTCGGAGGTGCGCGTGATGCGGCGCAGCAAATCCACCATCGAATTGAGCGCCCGCTCCGCGAAGTCCTCCCCGCGCCGCTCACGGACCTCGCCCAGCGTTTCGAGCGTAAGCAGCACAATCACGAATGGCGCTCCCGTGGCGCGCGCGCGGGGCATTTCGCGCCGCAGTTCGGCCAGCGCGTAGTTGCGGTTCGGCAGGCTGTGCAGGTCCCCCAGGTAGGCCGAACCGCGCAGCTTGCTATCCAGCGACTGCCAGTGCCGCCGCCCCGCCCACTGCACGAGCAGCAGCTGCGTGTGCACGCAAAGGAAAAGCAGCGCGAACATGCCAGCCGCGAAGATGTTTTTCAGCGATGGGTTGCGGGCCGCCACCGCCCCCTGCAGCGCGATCACCGCGCCCCAGAGCACGAAGCTGCACACGCGGATGATCGTCCGCCGCCGGTTAGCCGGCGCATCTTCGTATTCCAGTTGCTGCGTGTCGACCGGCATCGTCATCTCTATGTAGTTCGGCCCCCGGCGCGCTCATCATCAGCCCGCCGCGCCCTCAGGCCGGCTGCCCAGACGGCGCTTCCCCTGCTCCCCGCGAAGGCGCCACTACCGCTCCCCAACCTCTGGCCATCGTCGAGCCGCGCTACCCGTTCCCACGGGGGACTCTAACGCTCTGTGCGCCTGCCCAGGAGTACGACCAGAGGCGACCGGGTGACACTGAGGTGGAGGCGCATCCCCGCCGCACCTAATCCTCCCGCAACAGCTCTGCACAGCTCAACGCGAACTGACCTGGCTCGCCGTGGTCTTCGTACGTCCACCACGCCGAGAGCACCGCCTGCGCGAAGCTCCAACCCCGCAGCCGCTCCCGATCTATCCCCAGTTCCTCCGAAAGCAGCGCGCTGCGCCGCGCCAGCGTCGCGCGCGCGCCCGGCGCGCTGAGCAGGCCCGGCCGTGGGTTGCGAAGCAGCGCGCCCGCTTCGTAGGCCGGCTCGCCCGTTACCCCCTTCGGGTCGATGGCCAGCCACGGCTGCCGACCTGCTGCGAGGATGTTGCCGTGGTGCAGGTCCCCGTGCAGCACCACGGGCTGCGCGCTCGAGGCGAGCAGCGAAGCGTAGAGATCCTCGGCTTCGCGCACGAGCGCCTCCGGGTACGGCCCGGTCCCGCCGTCGAATGCTGCGCGCAGCCGTTCGAAGCCCCGCCCCCAATCAGCGACGGACGGAAAGCTGTGCCCGGCAGGAGGCGGATGCCAGAGCTGCCGCATCACGCCCGCGGCTGCCGCCATCGCCGCCGCCTCGTCCTCGTTCACCTCCAGTGTGTTTCCTGGCTCCAGCTGTTCCAGCACGAACGCGCCCAACTCCACGTCCGCTTCGAGCAGCAGCACGCTGCCCCGGCCGCCGAAGTGGCACAGCGCCTCCACCTCAGTTCGCAGTTCGCGGCACGGGAACCCGGCCTTGAGCACGACCGTCGTGCCATCCGCTCGCCGCGCGCGCGTGACGTAGTTGTAGCTCAGCGGCGCGAACGGCTCTCCCGCGCGCAGGTCCCAGCGCTGCTCGCACTCAGCGATGATCGCCGGCAGCCGCTCCAGCCAGGGCCCCCCCTCCTCGCCGTAGACGCTCCGCATCGTGGACGCGAACGTTTCCGGGATGGTCACCGTGTTCATCTGCGTGCTACGAGTTCGCCGGCCGGTCTGCCCCCAGTCACGCGATCCTGATGGCATCCCGTTCGACCCACGGCCGCACCCGCGGGCGCAGCTCCGGCCCGGGAACGAGATCGACCCCCGTCCCAAGCAGATCCTCCAGATGGAACCGCAAGTCGCAGTAGCGGTCGTAGGTCAGTCGACCCTCGAATTCCACCAAGTCAACGCCGCTCTCGGCGGTCGCCTCATCGCGCGCGACGGAGCGGAAGAGCTCAAGCGATGCGATTCCGAACCGGGCGAGTTGTTCCCGGTTGGCAGCCAGGGTCTGAAGAGCCTCATCGCGGCGCATGCACAGAGTGTACGCAATTTCCCTCTATTTGCCGCGCCCGTGCAACGCCCACCCCACGCGCCGTTGCGACCGTGAGCCGCCGCAATCGCGAAGCTTTGGGGTAACCCAACATCAGGAGGGCCGCATGGCAGGCTTCGATGACCACGGCCACGGGCAGAAAGTCCATGGCCACGATCACGCCCACATCACCCACTACGTCCACAACCCCAACGACGACCCCGAAGGCGGCGATGTGGAGCACATGACTTCGCGCCACGAGCACGAGCACAACCATCCCGAGGTTGAGCACGCACACGTATCGCACGAAGACCAGGAACGTGAACATCGCCAGGAAGCGCACATCCACGACCACAGCCACCCGGCGCGCAGCTAGCCGCGGGTAGCGCCGTTCAGTCCGTCCGCGGCCGCTGGAGAGCGGCCAGCAGTGCGCGCGTTGTGTCCGCCACTTCTCCGACGGCCGCTTCGAAGGCGGGCGCGTTGCGCGCCGAAGGCTGGCGGTAGCCGCTCACCTTGCGGATGAACTGCAACGCGGCCGCGGCGACCTCCTCCTCCGTGGCGGCCTCCTCCGCGCGCCTTAGCGTCTTGATGCTGCGGCACATCAGAGGCCCCACGCGCGGGCGTCCATGCCCCTGCCGTGCGCCGCCATCCACTCCTCGTGCGGCGGCACGGCTTCGCCGGTCACGCGCGTGCGCACATCCCCGCAATCGGCGAGCTTCTCCGGCTGCATCCGCGCTGGCGCTTCCATGGCCCCCTCCCGGCGGCGACTCCCCGTATCCTACCGCGCGGACGGCGAGCCCTCACCCCCGGCCCCCGCCTCCTCGCCGCCAACAGCTAACGGCAACTGGCCAATCGCCAACAGCCCGGCGGCCATCGCCACCTCAGCTCGCCGACGCCGCGCCCAACGTCACCGTCACGCTCATCTTCTTCCCGTCCCGGTAAATCTCCACCTCCACCGCATCGTTCGGCTGGTGCCGGATGAGCGCCACCACCAGGTCCGATTCGTTGCGGATGGTGAACGCCCCGATGCGCGTGATCACATCGCCCGGCTGGATGCCCGCGCGCCCCGCCGGCCCGTTCGGGTCCACCGAACGCTGTGCGGCCGCGGCGGCGGTCGTAATCGTGCCCGTGCTCAGGTACACGCCGCCGAGTTCCACCGGCACGCCCAGTTCCTTCGCCTTCGCCGGCCGCAACGCTTCGAAGTTGAGGATGCCGAGCAGCCCCCGGTCCACGCGGCCGCTTTCGCGCAGTTCGCTCAGCACTGCCTTCACCGTATCGACCCCTACCGCGAAGCCGATGCCGGGAGCGATCCCCCCTGTCGTCCGGTCCGGCGCGATGGCGGTGTTCACACCCACCACTTCGCCGTGCAGGTTGAGCAGCGGCCCCCCACTGTTGCCGTGGTTGATGGCCGCGTCCGTCTGGATTGCCCCGAGGATGGTCGATGCCTCATCGATGCCGCGGTTCTTCGCGCTGACGATGCCGCGCGTCACGCTGAACGAGGGCCCTTCGCCGCGCGCCAGGTCGAGCGCGTAACCGATCGCCACAACGTCTTGCCCGACCACCGTCTCCGCCAGGCTGCCCAGCTTCAGAGCCCGCAACCCCGTCGCTTCGATCTTGATGAGCGCCAGGTCTGACCGCGGGTCCCCGCCGATAAGGCGCGCGCTGTGCACCGCCCCATCGCTCGTGGTCACTTCGATGCCGGCCGTTGGGCGCCCCGAGGAAGCCACCACGTGGTTGTTGGTGATGATGTAGCCATCTTCGCTGACCACGAAGCCGCTCCCCACGCCGCCGCCCACGGCGATGCGGACGACCGATGGCTCGGCGAGGCGCACCAGGTCCGCGGTCGAAAGGTCGCCCGTGGTAGGGCGGGGCGTGTCGCGCGCGGCGGGCGTTGCCGTGGCTCCGCTGCCATCGCCGCTCTCTGTGGCCGCCGGCGACTCCGTCGCTGTCCCGCCTGATGAGCCCGAGGAGCACGCCGCCCCTGCCACCAGGGCCAGACCCGCGACGGCGGCGGTAAGTAAGCGCCAAAGACCGGCCATATCCGAATTGCTCCTCTGTGGGTTGTAAGTCCAGTGTTGGCGATGCGCGGGCAACCCCTCGTAAACTGCCGCCCCCTTGCCACACGGGCCGGTAAAGGAACGCGTGGTCCCCACTCACGCCGGGTGTATCATGCCAACCGGACAACGCATGACGTGGCACGGCAATCCAGAGACATCCAGTCTACGTAACATCTCTGCGACGGGAGAATTCTCCCGCCTCGCGAGCGACGAATACCTCGCCCGCGCGGATTGGACCGACGAAGCGCTCATGGCCTCTGTTACCGCCCACGACCAGGTCGCCTTCGCGGTTATCTACGACCGCTACGTGGATCTCGTGTACTCGGCAGCGCTGCGCGTCCTGGCCGATACGCACCACGCCGAGGATGCCACCCAGGATGTCTTCGTGCGCCTCTGGCGGCGGCCCGAAACCTTCATCGCCGAACGCGGCCGCTTCCTCAGCTGGCTCATGAGCGTCGCCCGCAACCGCGCCGTCGATGAACTGCGCGCCCGCGGCCGCCGCCGCCGTCGCGAAGTGGTGGCCGGCGATTCCGGCGATGACTTTGCCATGGCCACTCTCTTTTCCGATTGCGAAGACCCCCTCGCCGCTGCCCAGCTGCACGAAGAACAGCGCCTTGTGCGCGGCGCCCTCTGCGATTTGCCCGCCGAACAGCGGCTGGCCCTCGAACTGGCCTACTTTGGCGGGCTCACCCAGCAGGAAATATCCATCACCCTGCACGAACCCCTCGGTACCGTGAAGACGCGCGTGCGTCTGGGCATGCAGAAGCTGCGGCGTGCCCTGGAACACAAGGTCTAGGGGACGCGCCGCCATGATCGAAAGCCACATCACGCAGGCGCAGGCGGACGAATATGCCATCGGCGCGCTTGAACCGGGGCTCGAACGCATCGCCGCCCTGCACCTGGCCGAGTGCGCCGTCTGCCGCGATATCGTGCACGACTCCGAACGCCTCGCCTTCGCGCTCTCACTGGCTGCGCCCCGCCGCAAGGCGCCCCGCCATATCCGCCATCGCGTTTTCCGCGCCGCCGGCATCACGCGCCCGGGGCCCTTGCATCGCGCATACGTCTGGGGCCGCGCCGTCGCCGGGGTCGCAGCCGTCTTCGTCGCCATCGCCGCCTTCACCGGCATGGTCTCCGTGCGCGGCCAGATCGGCGGCCTGCGCGATACCAACGCCGAACTCCAGGCCCAGATAGACGATGCGCTCGCGCAGAAGGTCGAAATTGCGCTCCTTACCCAGCGCCTGGGCGATGAAGAAGCCGGCTCAGCCGAGCTGCGCGAGGCCACCCGCAACGACCGCGACCTGCTCCTCGCCATGCTCTCCCCCGCCAGCGATATCGCCGACGTGGTCTCTGTGAGCCCCACCAGCCCCTCCATCGGCCGCCTCGTCTGGGATGACGAACAGCGGCGCATCTGGTTTATCGCGACCAGCCTCGCACCCCTCCCGGAAGGCAAGACCTACCAGATCTGGGTCAGCAGTGAAGGACGCTTCACGAGCCTCGGCACCTTCACTCCCGATGCCGCCGGCTTCGCGCGCTACGAAACGTTCCTCCCCCAGGGCCTCAAGCAATACGATAGTGCCGTCGTCACCGTCGAACGCGGCGGCGCCCTCGAACGCTCCGGCCCCAGCGTCTTCGTCACGGACCTCTCCCAGTTCGGCCGCTAACCCGCGAACCGGCCCCACCTCCGTACCTCGGCCCCTATTCCGATTGCTAGCAGGCCATCCACCGCCTTCGCCGCCCTCCCCGCCGCCTCCTCCCCCCCGATGAGCGCGGCCTTCGCCCAGCATTCCGCTACCCACGTCTCCTTCGCCATCGCGGAGACCTGCTCGTACGGCGAATCCGCGGGCAGGCCGCTGCGCGGGTCGATGAGATGGTGCGCCATCTCTCCCCCCGCGGCCGTCCAGCGCCGCTTCGCCGTCGTCGAAGTCGCGAGCGCCCCCTCGAGGCGCCCCTCCCACGCGGCCCCCCCTTCGCGGCCCTCCACGCCCACCAGCCAGCCGCGCAGCCCCTCCTCGCCGCCCGAGCAACGCATGTCGCCCCCCGCGTTAACGAGCACATCCGTGCACCGCTCGCCCAGCAGCGTCACGGCCAGATCCACCGTCCAGCCCTTGGCGATGCCGCCCAGGTCGAGCGCCCCTGAGCGCAGCCGCACCCCCCGGCCCGCGAACGCCAGGCAGGCGGCAGGAGAAGGCGCCTCCCCCGCCGAAGGCCGCCCGCCCGCGACTTCGGCGAACGTGCGCTCGTAGCCCGCGCGCGCGAGCGCGGGCAACACCATCGGGTTGAAAAGCCCCCGGGTAAACTCCCACGCCTCCAGCGCCTTCTCACAGCAGCGCAGGAACTGCGGGTCGCTCACAGATTCACCGCGGTTCAGGCGGCTGAGCAGGCTGCCCTCGCGAAAGCGAGAGAACCGCTGCTCCTGTTCTTCGAAGAGCGCCCGCACCTGTGCGAAGGGCGCGTCCGTCGCCGCCGCCAGCCCGGCGATCACGTCCACATCCGTATCCATCGCTCGGAAGGAATCGCTCTGCTGCACGCTGGCCTCCTCGGGCCGGGCCGCTCCCCACGCCCTGTTATACTCGGGGTGCCATGGCAATCCGACCTGCCCCTACAGAATCCACCGGCCGTTCCCGTTACGACGGCCAACGCATGTCGCCCGAGGAGTACCTGAACCTGCCGGAGGAGAAGCCCTACCTCGAATACTTCGAAGGCCGGGTGGTACAAAAGGCTATGCCGCGAAGATCACACGGTCAGCTCCAGGGAGCGCTTTCCCATTTCTTCTTCCTCTATCAGCGCGCAGCTGGCGGCAGCTTTGGAACCGAGGTCCGAAGCTGGTTCGACTCGTCGAATGTCCCAGCCTACCGGCTGCCGGACCTTAGCTACTGGGCGCCGGCCAAGGCGCCCGGCGACGAGGCGATGTCGCTCCCGCCAACACTGGCTGTGGAGATTCGCTCCTCCAGCGAGTCGATGAGAACGCAGCGCGCCAAGTGCCGCTTCTACCGGGAGCATGGCGTCGATGTTTGCTGGCTCATCGACCCCGAAAGCCGCACGGCCGAAGTCTTCGATTCCGTCCGCGATGGCGCCGTCCTCGTCGCCTCCGATTCGCTCGAATCCAGCGCCCTCCCCGGCTTCTCGTTGCCGCTGCACGAACTCTTCGCCGTCCTCGATAGTTGACCCCCTCCCCGACTGGCGGCCGGCCTCGTTTCAGGCATGTAAGAATCATCGTAATTCGCGCGAATCCATTGCTTTACCCTATCGATCCATAGCCTATGCTCCGATGTAACAGCTATAAGGCGGTGGCCGCGTTGAGTGGAATTTTCTACGACCCGCACGGACGGCGGCTGCGCGTCGTGCAGGGTCCGGCCGAGCCCGGATGGCTGCTCGTCACGCACAACGTGCAGGCCGGTACGCACCAGTGCCGCCGCATACTGCGCGAGTGGCTCGCCCCCGCCGACCTGATCAACATCGACTGGTCTGGTGTGGATGTAACGCGGAGCGGTTGACGGCCGGCGGTAGAATCCGGGCGTGAGCTCCCGACATCTGTCCATTGCCCGGCGGCTGGCCGCGCTCGATTCCATCGCGCGCCCGGCGGCGGAGCGCTTCGATGCCGGACCGGCGCTGGCCGCGCGTGTCGCGGTGCTAGCGGGCGCTTTCAACCCGCCGACGCTGGCGCACCTGGCGCTGCTCGATGCGGCGCGAGCGGCGGCGCGAGCGGCGCCGCCCCCGGCGGGGATTCACGATTCACGATTCACGATTCACGATTCGGGACTGGCGATCCAGGGGGCGGCGATGCTGAGCACGCGCAACGCGGACAAGGCGGTCTCCGGCGCCACGCTCGCCCAGCGCGTGGAGATGCTGCTCGCGCTCCAGGAGGGCGGCAGTGCACTGGCCGTCATGGCCGTGAACGCAGCGCGGCTGGTGGAGCAGGGCGAGGCCCTGCGCGAGTCTTTCCCGGGGGTGGCGTTCGACTTCGTGGCGGGGTTCGATACGTTCGAGCGGCTGTTCGCGCCGCGCTACTACGGGGACATGGCGGCGGAACTGCGCCCGTTCTTCGCAAACCATCGCGTCATCGCGACCAACCGCGCGAGGGCGACGATGGACGACCTGGCGGCGTTCGTGGCGACGCCTGAAGTGCGGCCGTTTGCATCGCGGATCGTTATGGCGGCGGTGCCGGAAGCGGAGGCGGCGATGTCATCGACGGCCGCACGCGAAGCGGCGGCGGCTGGCCACGGGCACGGATCGCTGCCGGCGGCGGTCGCGCGTTACATCGAAGCGCACGGGTTGTACCGGGAGCGCCAGGCAGGCGTTTGAGTCACTCCTGGTATGGCCGGTGCGTGCGCGGGGCACCTGGCGCCTGCTCGTCCAGCGACTGCCGGTATATCAGGCAGCCGCGGAGAAACTCCGGCCATTCGGGCACCACGGGTATCGGGTCGGTCTGTTCGGGCAACAGCCCCCAGAGTGAAGGATGGTGCCAACAGAGTTCGTGCAGGCTGCTGTCGCGATGCTGACGGATGCCCTGGCGCAACGTCTTGACCTCGGCGATCAGGTCCTGGCGTGCCATCTGATCAAGGTCGCTGTCCATCGCGTCCCCTCTGCGAAACTCGCCTGCCATTCAGTCTCAGGGCTAGCGTCAGGCCCCGTCCACGGCGAGCACGCGCTCGCGCAGCCAGCGCGCCATCAGGCGGGGACGTTCGACCACGACCTGGTGACCGGCGGTGGGGGCGATGGTCAGGTCCCAGCCGGCGCGGGCGGCGAGTTCGCTCACGCGCGCGGGCGGCGCCGAGTGATCGCGGCCCCCGTGCAGGGCGGCGACCGGAGTGGTGACGGAAGCGGCAAGTTCTTCGACGAGGCCGGCGAAGATGATCCGATCGAGGCTACCGGCGTGGCTCGCGCGGCAGTGGTTGAAGGCACCCACGATCACCTCACGGGGCTGGCGGCTGAAGAGAATGGGCGAGACCGGCGCCCAGAGATGGCGCAAGCGGTGCAGGGCGGCGCAGCCATAGTGCGAAAGGCAATCGGTGCGGAGGATGGCGCGGTGGAGGAGGCCGCGGCGGTGGAGGTAGTCGAGGCCGTCCCGGCGGTCGCGGAAAACAGGCAGCCCGACGACGCCGATGCGTTCGAAGCGCCCCGGCAGTTCGCGCGCGAGGGCGAGGGCGACGATGCCGCCCATGGAGTGGCCCACGACGTGCGTCGGGCGTTCGCGTTCGATGAGCGGCAGGAGGTGTGCGACGACGGATTCGAGGCAGTATTCGCCGCCGGGGCGGTCGGCGGCGCCGTAGCCGAGCAGGTCCGGGGCGGTGGTGAGCACTTCGCCCGCCAGCTCACGCTGCAGCGGGCGCCAGGCGGCACGGCTGGAAAGCAGCCCGTGAAGGAGGAGCACGCGAGGCGCGCCGGACTGGTGATGGCCGGGGATTGGGGCAGGCTCGCTGGAGACTGTCACGGCGCGTCCGGGGAGAAGTATCAGACCGGCCGCGGCAGGAACACCGCTCCGGTGCAACCGGGGCCGGTATGGGCGCCGACGACGGGGCCTATTTCATATTGCATCACTTCGTCCATCTGCGGGATGGCGCGCACGCGCGCTTCGAGGAGGGCAGCCAGTTCATCGGCGGCGCCGTTGGAGATACCCGTGCGAAAGGACTTGCCCGGGTTCGCTTCCACGGCCTTCGTGACGTGGGCGACCATGGCTTCGAGGGCGTCATCGATGCTGGCGGGGCTGCCGATGGGGCGGATGGCGCCATCGACGAGGGCGAGCACAGGCACCGGCGGCGCGGAATCGGGCGGTGCCGGCGCTTCGAGCATGCGCCCCCCCTGCTTCAGGAGTTCGAGGCCGCGGACGATGAAGACGTTGCCCACAGCGGCGGCGGCGCGGTGGGCTGCCGCCTCCGCCTCTTCGATGGTGGCGCCGGCGGCGAGTGCCTCGATCGCCTCCCACGCGCAGAGGCCTTCGATGAAGGACGCCTGGCCGGTATCGATAACGTGCACGGGCACGGGCGAAGATGCCGAGGCCAGGCGCGCGCTGTTGACGGTGCCGCTGATGGCTGAGCCGATGTGGATGGAGACGATGCGCTGCGCTCCGGCGGCGGCGGCGGCTTCGTAGGCCTCGATGAAGCGCCCGGGGGAGGGCTGGCTGGTGGAGACGGTGGCGCCTTCGGCGAGGCGGCGGTAGAAGGTAGGCCCGTCGAGGTCGACGTATTCGCGGAACTCTTGGCCATCGACGATCACCGTTAGGGGCACGGTGATGAGGCCGTAGCGCTCCGTCACCGCGGCCGGCAGGTAGGCGGCGGAATCGACCACGATGGCGGTGGCGTCGATCATGGGGCGGGGCTCCGGGGGGGAGGGTGCCGCAATATCGTACGACGCCGTGCCTGGCCGTGGGCACCCAAGTTTGCGCGCACGAACGGGCGCGGTCCCCCCGGCGAGCGGTGCAGGAGGGAGTGGCCTAACGGCGACGGTTGGCGGCTCACGAACGCAGGCCCTCCCTAGCGGTCGGGCTACGGACGTGATGCTGACGGAGGCGCGCAGGCGGCGATGGGGCAAGGCGGGGGGACGACTCAGGCGGGGGTGGGCTGGGGCAGGGGCTGCACGCGGCGCATGGCGAGCCAGCAAGCGGCGGCGCTCACGAAGAGGACGCCCGCGGAGATCCGGAAGCCGAGTTCATAGGCATCGCGGCTGGTGCCGAGGGCGCCGATGGCGATCGGGCCGGCGGCCCTCCCGAGCGCGACGAAGAGCGCCTGCGCGCCGATCAGGCGGCCGAAATAGGGGCCGGCGAAGCGTTCGGAGGTGACGAGCGCGCGCAGGGGATAGACGGCGCCGAAGACAGCCCCGAAGACGGCGATGTAGACCCAGACCTGCCACCAGGAGCTGGCGCTGCTCGCCAGCCAGGCGGCCGCGCCGAGCAGCCCCAGGCAGAGCGACAGCAAGAAGACGGTGGGGGCGCGGCCCGTGAGCATGGGCAGCAAGAGGCGCGCGGGCAGGCTCACCAGGCCGGTGACAGCAATGGCGGTGGCGACGGCGTCTTCATCGAAGCCGCGCGTTTCCAGCTGGGCAACCATGTGGAAGGAGAAGCCGCTGAAGGCGGCGGTGGCGAGGAAGAAGGCGACAGAGAACGCCCAGAAGGCGGCATCGCCGTGGCGCAGGCCTTCGCGCGCTTCGCCCAGGAAGGCGCGCGGCGAACGGGGAACGGCGGCAGGGGCGGGGCGGGCAGGTTCGCGCAGCATGGCGGGCACGAGCGTGCCCACGACGAGCAGGATGGCGCCCAGTGCGATGACGGCGCCGCGCCAGCCGAGGCCATCGACGAGGGCGCGCGTGAGCGGCGTGTAGATGGTGATGGAGAAGCCGCTGAGGAGGGTGAGCACGCCATAGGCGCGCGGGCGCTCGGCGGGCAGGAACCAGCGGTTCATGAGGACGTAGACGGGTTCGTAGAAGGTGGCCGCCATGGACGGGCCGATGACCAGCACCATAACGGCGACCATCTGCCAGGCTTCCTGGCAGGCGGCGAGGAGCGCGAGCCCGCCGGCGCCGAGCACGGCCCCGCCCGCCATCAGCCGCCGCGAGCCGCCGAGGTCGGCGACCGTGCCGGCGGCGATGGCGGCGATGCCGGAGACGAGCAGGGCGAGGCCGAAGCCGAGGGAAACGGCGCCGGGCCCGAATTCGCCGCCCGCGCCCGAGCGCGTGACGAGCACGCTGAAGGCGTAGTACATGGTTCCGTAGGAGGTGTTGATGAAGGTGGCGGCTGCGGCCACCTGGAGCCAGCGACGCATGGGCGCATCGTAACGCGGGCGGCTGGTAGCGGCGGGAGCGCGCGCGGAGCGGCGCACGTCCGGGGGCAGTGGTCGCTGCGTAGTCTGTAGTAGGCTCCCGGAGAGGGGTGTGCGATGAACTGGGGAAGGTTCGCGGGGGCAGCGCCGGCGCTCGTGCTGGGCGGGCTCGGCCTCGCGCTGCTGGTGCTCGCGGGGATGGGTGGCGGGCCCGTGGCGGCAGCGGACGCGGCCGTATCGATGCCCGCTGACAACCCGGATCGCTTTTCGCCCCAAACGGTGAACATCGACCCGAACGACACGGTGACCTGGACGAACAACGACAATGTCGCTCACAGCGCCGTCAGAGACGGCAGCAACCAGGCGTTGACGGGCACGTTGTCCCAGGGTGGGAGCGACAGCTTCACGTTCACGAACGAGGAAGTTGTGACGTACCACTGCGGGATCCACGGTATTACCATGACCGGGACGATCATCGTGGGGACGCCGGCGACGGCCACGAACACGCCGGTCACGCCGGCGACGAACACGGCCATAGCCACGAATACGCAGGCCACCGCTTCCGCGACGGCGACGCCGACCGCTACACCGACGAGGCCTGTGCTGGACAACCGCGTGTACGCGCCGCTGGTGGCGAAGGGGCAGTGAGGACGGGAGCCGATAGCGGCCCTCACCCCCAACCCCTCTCCCGACGCCGCGGGAGAGGGGAGTTACGGAACATGCGGGGCGGGCGGCCGGGAGCCCCGGGCACGGTACTAAGATTCGGTGATGCGCAATGAGTTCACAGCGATACTGCACGAGACCGAAGGCTGGTGGCTGGCGTTTTCGCCGGAGATGCCGGCTGCGAACGGACAGGGGAAGACTCGCGAGGCGGCCAAGGAGAGCCTCGCCCAGGCCATCGACCTCTTGCTCGAGGATTTGCGGGAGGACGGCGCGCTGAGGCCCGAGGCCCGAGAGAATAGTCCAGCGGTAGCGGGCTAGTACTCAGTTGAGAAACTACGCGCTCACTCCGCGGCCTCGGGCCCTCACCCCCAACCCCTGTCGCACTGCGGTGGGCGAGGGGAGTAACAGTCCCGGGCCCATTTCGGAGCAGGCGCCAAATTTCTTCACAAAGTACTAGGGCGCGGGCGGGGCGGGCTCCCAGCCGGCGATGGCCTGCTCGAAGGCGGCGCGCAGGGGTTCGGCGGCTTCGGGGGGGACCAGGTCGCCGAATTCGCCCAGGCGCGTTTGCAGGTAGTCGCGGGCGGCATCGCCGCTGGTGACGTCGTCGTTGTTTGCGGCTTCAGCGACGAGGGCCAGGGCGAACTCGGCGGGGCGCATAGTGATGGCCGCGCGCACGTGTTCGGGGCTGAGCCCGGGCAGGTAGAGTTCCAGCAGGCGCGCGGCTTGCACGATTCGAAGGTCGCTGCTCATGGGCGGGCTCCGTGCGTCAAGGCAACGTCAGTGGACGGCGCGTTCCTCGCGCGGCAAGGGGGGCTTTATCTTGTTGTAGCAGGTGCTGCAGTAGACGGGCCGCTCGCCGCGGGGGACGAAGGGCACCTCGGTCATCTGGCCGCAATCGGCGCAGGCGGCGGGGTGCATCTGGCGCGGGGTCTTGCCGCCGAAGCTGGCGAAGTTTCCGTAGCGCACGTAGCCGTCGTTTTCCTGCATGGTGTTCTGGGTGGAGCGGCGCGCTGAGCGGCAGGACTGGCAACGCGTGGGCTCGTTGAGCAGCCCTTTGTTCGCGTAGAACTCCTGCTCGCCAGAGGTGAAGACGAAGTGCGAACCGCAGTCGCGGCACGCGATTTGCTTATCGGCAAAGGCCAAGGGGTGGGACTCCTGTTTCCGCATCGTGCGGGATTCATTGCCAGCGTATCACATGGCGCCGCCGCACCGCCGGCGGTAAGCGCTCGCAGTCTGAGCGACGGCGGCCGGGCTGTCGATTGTTGCTGTTGGGGGACAAGCGAGTGGGCAGGCCCCGGCAGGGGAGTGATCGGTGTGAGTGAGGGGACGATGGCGCTGCGCAGTCGGACGCAGGCCCAGGGCCGGCGCCCGTGGACGGCGATGGCCGTGGTCGCGCTGCTGGCGGCGCCGCTGCTCGCCTTCGCTGTGATTTCCCGTGTGCCGCCCTGGGACCCGATGGTGATGGCGCCCACGGCGCACTTCTACCTTGTCTCTGGCGCGACGCTGCTCTCGGCGGCCATCGGCGGCGGACTCCTGCTGGGAGTGACTTCGCTGCGGCAGACACGCACGCTCTTCCTCGCGCTCGGGTTCGTGACGATCGCGCTCGTGTTCGCGACACACGGGCTTTCGACACCGGGGTTCATCGTGCCGGTGCACGAACATCCCTACGCGGTCATCATCTCGGCGGGGCTGAGCCAGGTTGGCGGGGCCACTTTCATCTTCGTGGCTGTGCTCCCTGAACGTTGGCTGCCGGGACGCTGGCTGGAGCGTTGGGGAGCGATCGGCTCGGGGTTGGCGCTGCTCGGGCTGGTGGCCTTCGTGGTGGTGACAATGGGGCGCCGGAGACGTGGTCCTTCATCCCGCAGGCGCGCTGGTGGGATACCTCGTGCGCCGCGGCCACGGTGGCCATGCTTGGGTACGCGGGCTACCGCTACCTGGCAGCGTGGAGGCTGACGCACTTCCCATCGCAACTGGCGATGGTGGCGGCGCTCGTGATGCTGGCGGAAGCGCAGATTTCGATGTACTACGGTGAGCTCTGGCACCTCAGCTGGTGGCTCTACCACGCGCTGCTGCTGGTGGCCTTCCTGGTGCTTATCGGCGGCTGGGCGGTGGAGGCGCGACGGGCGAAGTCGCTCGTGCTGTTTTCGCGCGCCCTCACCCTGCACGATGAGCTCGGGCGCCTTGCGAACGCAGACGCGGCTTCCTTGGCCGCCCTGGAGGCGGCGATGGCCGCGAAGGATGAGTACACACACGACCACATGGGCCGGGTGGCCGAATACGCCGCCGCCATCGCGCGGGAGCTGGGCCTGGAGGCGGCGAGCATCGCGGTGGTCGAAGCCGCGGGGCGCATCCACGACATCGGCAAGGTAGCCATCCCCGACGCGGTACTGTTGAAGCCGGGCAAGCTGACGGCCCAAGAGTTCGAGCAGATCAAGCATCACGCGGCGCGCGGTGGCCACATCGCCGCTTTGAGGCGCGTGCTGGCGGGCGTGGCGGCGGTGGTGCGGGCCCATCACGAACGCTTCGCCGGGGGACGCTACCCCGATGGGCTGGCGGGGGAGGCGATCCCGATCGAGGCGCGCGTCATCGCCGTGGCCGATACGTTCGACGCGCTCACTTCGCCGCGGGTGTACCGCGGGGCGCGGCCGTGGGAGGAGGCGGTGGCCGAACTGCGGCGCGTGAGTGGCACACAACTGGACCCGCAGTGCGTGACGGCGTTCCTCGGCTGGTTGGGACGACAGCGAGCGGAAGAGCGCCGCGCGGCCTGACCGCTCCTGCAAAGTAAATCCGGGCACGCCGGGCGGGAGGCAGCGCCATTCAGCGTCGCGCCTTGCGGGAGTAACATTGTGACGCGAGGCACAACGCGTGGCAGACCTCTCCATCTATCTGTTCTGGACCGGCCTGGCGACGGCGATCATGGCCGGCTCCCTCTACTGGTGCTACGCCCTGAGCGCCTCGCTTGCACTACGGCGGTTCAGCGCGCAGACAGAGGCGGGCACCGTCACCGTCACGGGCGGGACGGCGGCGCCGAACGCGGGCATCGGGCGGCTGGCGACAACGTTCCTGGGGTTCACGGCGGCGGCGCTGGGAGGGGCGGTGGCGGCGCGCTGGGCGGCCGTCGAACACGCGCCTGTTTCGAACCTGTACGAATTCACGGTTGCGTTCGCCTTCGGGATCGCGGCGGCCTACCTGGCGTTCGAGGCGTGGACGCGGCAGCGGCGCGTGGGCGTGCTCGCGCTGCCGATCGTGGTGGCGATGCTGGGGATTGCGACGCTCTTCCCTTCGCGCATCGTGCCGCTCATCCCGGCGTTGCAGAACGGGCCGCTGATGACCATCCACGTGAGCACGATGATGATTTCCTACGCGGTGCTGACGGTGGCGTTCTGTGGTGCGGCGATCTACCTGGCGCAGGGGGGCGAAGGGCGGCGGCGGTTCGCGGCGCTGCCCAGCGCGGAAGCGGCGGGGGACCTGGCGCACAAGGCGGTGATGGTGGGCTTTCCGCTGCTGGGCCTCGGCATAGCGCTGGGGGCGTGGTGGGCGAACAGCGCCTGGGGGCGCTACTGGGGCTGGGACCCCAAGGAGACGAGCGCGCTGGTGACATTCCTAAGCGTGGCGGCCTACTTCCACGCGCGCGCGGGCACGGGGTCGGTGGCGGGGGCGCCGGGGATCCGGCGCATGGTGCCGGCGCGTATCCGCCGGGGCTGGCGGCCAGACCCGATGTGGTGGCTGATACTGATGTGGGGGCTGGTGATGTTCACGTACTTCGGCGTGAACCTGTGGATCAGCGGGCTGCATAGCTACGCCGGCGTCTGAAAGCGCAGCTGTAGGATGACTCTATGACGCTGTGCATCGAGCTGGATGAACTGCCGGAGGCCGTGCAGGAGAGCCTCGCCCGCGGGGAGACGGTGGAGGTGGCGCGGGGTGGCGAGGTGGTGGCGACGGTCGCAGCGAGGGAGCGGCGGCGGCGCATTTCTTGGGAGGAGTTTGTCGCTGCCCGGCTTGAATCCCCCCCGCTCGACGACGAGTTTGAGCGGGCTTCTGCGCAGGCGAGGGAGCTACTGAACCAGCCACAACGGGATCCGCCATCGTGGGAGTTGTAGTAGACGCTTCTGAGCTGATTCGGATCGAACGGGGCTTGAGAAGATCGGGTGCCGTGCTTCCACTTCCAGACGACAGCTTCATCGCGGCCATCACGCTTTCGGAACTTCTCTACGGGCTCGCGCGCGCAACGACCGAGAGCGGTTCATCGATGACGTGCTGTCGAAATGCCCAATCATCCCTTTTGGCGAGGCGGAAGCGCGGGCATTCGCGCGGGCGTGGGTCCCGCTTCGGACAACAGGCCGCATGATCGGCGAACGGGACC
>JBPCLM010000157.1:0-6962 GCA_051003295.1 Tepidiformaceae bacterium
CCATTGTCCTCCTCATCGAACGCTCGAAGATGATCGTCGAAGGGGCAGGTGCTCTCGGCGTCGCCGCCCTGCAAAGCGGCGTCTACCGGCCGCGCGGCGACTGCGTGGTCGTGCTCTCGGGAGGGAACATCGATATCAACCTGTTGGGCTCGATCGTTCGCCGCGGCCTCGTCGATGCGGGCCGTTACCGCCACCTCACCATCGAGGTTTCAGACACGCCGGGCGAACTCGCGCTCGCCTCCAGCGCCATCGCCGGCGCCGGCGGCAACATCGTCGAGGTCGAACACAACCGCGAAGCGCCCGGCATGCCCGTGGGCGGCGCTGTGCTCGACTTGCTCCTGGAAGTCAACGGCCAGGAGCACTTCGATGAGGTCATCCAGGCACTGCGCGAGCGCGGCCTGCGCGGAGTGCCCGGCAGCATCGCGCGCCTCGCTACCGAGGACGCGCGCCGCCGCCACGCAACCTAGGCGGGCCTGCTACCATCGCGGTCGTCCCTATCACACCCGGGGAGGAACGCATGAAGCTCGGTCTCCACGTCGCCAATTTCACCTGGGGCCTCGATCCGCCGGAGTTCGCGGCGCGCCTTTCCGAAGTTGCTTGCGCCGCCGAAGACGCTGGCTTCGCTCGCCTCTCCGTGATGGACCACTTCTTCCAACTCCCCCAGATCGGCCCTGCGCAGGCGGAGATGTTCGAGGCCTACACCACGCTCGGCTTCCTCGCCGCCCGCACGCGCACCATCCAGCTCGGCGTCCTCGTCACGGGCGTGACCTACCGCAACCCCGGCATCCTCGCCAAGCAGGTGACGACGCTCGATGTGCTCTCCGGGGGCCGGGCATGGCTGGGCATCGGCGCGGCCTGGTTCGAACGCGAGCACCTCGGCCTTGGCGTCCCCTTCCCGCCCCTGCGTGAGCGCTTCCAGCGTCTCGAAGAGGCGATCCAGGTGTGCCTGCAAATGTGGAGCGACAACGACGGGGCCTACGAGGGGCGCCACTACCAGTTGGCCGAGACGCTGAATTCCCCCCGGCCTGTCTCACGGCCGCACCCGCCCATCCTTATCGGCGGCAGCGGCGAAAAAAAGACCCTCCGCCTCGTCGCCAGGTACAGCGATATCTGCAACGTACGCGCCGAGTCACCAGAGGCGCTCCGTCAACGCTTCGAGGTGCTCCGCGGGCACTGCGAGGCCGAAGGCCGCAACTACGACGACATCGAGCGCACCATCGTCACCCGCTTCGACGTTGGCCCCGGCGGCGAGCGTGCGGACGAAGTCGTCGATACTCTCGGCCGCATGGCGGAGGCAGGCGCGCAGGGCGCCATGGGCTATCTCATCGGCTGCGAGACGCTACGACCCTTCGAAGTCATGGCCACAAAGGTCATGCCCCAGGTCGCGCGCTTCTAGCCCGGTTGTCTCTGCGCGTCGTCCGGGAGCACCCAGCGGCCGTGGCGCTGCGCCATCTGTGGATGGACGGGATACCCCGTCACTCGCCGGAAATACACGAAGCCCAGCCGCTCGGCGAGCCCGGCCGAGGCTGCGTTGCTCGAGCGGCAGGTCCAGGCGGGGAGCAGCCTGCGCGCGCGGGTTTCGGCGATGAATGCCCGCCCCGCGTGCTCCGCCAGCCCGAGCCGCCGGCTGTCGGCGGCCGTGCCAATCTCGATCTCCGCCTCAACCGCGCCGGACGGCCCGCCCATCGCGCACACCGTGCAGAAGCTCGCGAGGACGCCGTCGCGTACCACAGCCGTGCCGAACGCCCGCTCCATGAACGCCTCGGGGCCGCCCCAAATGCGCACAACCCACGGGTCCACACGGCCTTCGAAGCCGTCGCGAGCAAGCTCCAGGTCGATAGGGCGCAGTTCGAACCCCGGACGAAGCGGCCGGGTCGCAGGCCCCGCACCGGTCGCGGCAACGCAGTGATATTCATTGCGAAAGTCGCGCTCCGCGAACAGCGGGCCGAGGTGCTCTTCCCACTCGTGGGTTGTCGCCCAGAGGGCGGTCGGTTCGTCGCTCAGGCAGGTTGCGAGCCATTGCGGCAAGAACGGCGCGAACAGGTCTCCTCGCGCCTGCCCGATTGCGAACGCGAACCCCGAGTGCGCGACCACGACCGCCGAGCGCGGTGACCCGGCGTCATCGACCGCGACGCTGCCAGGCATCGACCCATCGAGCACGGCGTGCACGAAGGCCATGTGCCCTGCCTCGCGGTTGGCGGCCACGAGCGGACGCACGCTGCCGTAATCGCCCGCCCCCAGCACCCTCATCCGCCGCTGGCCGCGAACTCCATGATCGCCCGCCCCGCGATCTTGCCCGCCTCCAGGGCGCCCGTAGCTTCGTTGATGTCGTCCAGCCGGTAACGGGCCGTGACGAGCGCATCGAGGTCCAGGTCGCCTTCGTGGAACCAGCGCAGGAACATCGGGAAGTCGCGCTCGGGCACGCACGATCCGCCGATGCTGCCGATGTACTTCTTTTCGTTGAGCAACAGGTCCAGGGGCTGCAATTCCACCGGCGTCTGCGGTACACCGACAAGCACCGCGGTGCCGCCGCTGTTCTTGCCCAGCACGCCGCTGCGCGCGGCCGGCAGGATCTGCTCCATCGTCTTGCGCACGCCAATGCAGTCGAACGCGAAATCTACCCCCGCGACGGGCTGCCCGAGCATGTCCATCTCGTCCTTGCTGCGCGTCAGTTCGCGGACTTTTTCGACCGCGTCGGTCTGGGCGGCGTTGATGCCGATCGTGGCGCCGAACCGCTTCGCGAAGTCCAGCTTCGCGTCATCGAGGTCCACAGCAATGATGGGGTCGGCCCCGACGACTGCTGCCGCGGCGATAGCCGAAAGGCCCACCCCGCCGACGCCGAAGACCGCCACAGATTGCCCCTTCTTCACGCCCGCCGTGTGGTACACCGCGCCAGCGCCCGTCATCACGGCGCAGCCGATGATCGACGTGACATCGGTGCGCACCTTGTTGTCGATCTTCACCACGAACTGCTCGTCGGCAATGGCGTTGTCGGCCCAGGTGAAGACGTTCTGCGAACGCGCCGTACGGCCGCCTTCGAGTTCGAGAACGACGGCCTCAGCGCGGCGCTTGCTGTTCTCCGCATCGCGCGGCACCCACGTGACCATCACGTGGTCGCCCTCCTTTACGTGGCGCACCTCACGGCCTTTCGCTAACACCACCCCGGTGGATTCGTGGCCAAGCACCTGCGCCACTCCCGTGCGGGGGCGGTGCATCTGATGGAGCTGGCTGTGGCAGATGCCCGAAGCGAACTGCTTCACGACCACCTGGTACGGGCCCGGGTCGGGCAGCTGCACCTCGTGGACCTGCAGCGCTCCTGGCTCCCCCGGGACGACGATGACGCGCGCTCGCGTGGGCATGGCACTCCTCCCTCCAAGGTTCGGTGGAGCGATTCTACCCGAGCATTCGCGTACCGCCAGCGCCGCACAATGGGGGCGAATCACCAGGCGCACAACGCCGGTCTCCCCAGGGCACGGCCCCACTGGCGCGATCCCTGGATCCACTTATTGGATGAGGCGCCTGCGCATGCTCCAGAGCGCCAGCCAGTAGAAGAACGCTGTCGCCGAGAAAATCACCGCCAGGTGAACGAGCATCACCAGTTCGAAGTCACCACGCACGAGCCCACGGTAGAGCTCCACCACGTGCGTCAGCGGCACCGCGTATGCGAGTACACGCGCCCAGCCCGGCAGCTGGTCGATTGGGAAAAACGCGCCCCCGAACCAGAACATTGGGTTGATGACGAGGTTGAAGAAGTAGCTGAGCTGGCTCATCGCTCGTGCTATGGAGACAAAGCACATGGAGATGGCACTGAAGAGCATTCCTGGGAGCACTGAGAGCGGTATGACTAGCAGCGCCCAGGGCGATTGCACCATGCCCAGCCAGGGGTCCAGCGCCAGCGCCACGAGCAGGATGTAGGTCGCGTTTATCACCGAACGCGTGGTGCCCCAGAGCAGTTCGCCTGTGATTACGTCATCGACGCTCACGGGGGTGGCGATAATCGCCTGGTAGGTGCCCTGCATCTGCAAGCGCACCATGCTGCCCCAGGCGCATTCGAAGACGGCGGCGAACATCGGAAACATCGCAAGCAGCCCCGGCATCAGGAAGACGACGTACTCCTCGCCGCTTTCCAGCTCCACGAATTTCCCGAGCCCAAGACCCAACGCGAATATCACCACGAACGGTTCCACCACCACCCCGAGGAATTCGCTCTTCCAGAGCCGCAGCATCACGTCGCGGTGGCGCTGCCACACGCGCAGCGCGCCGATGGAGACGTCGGGCATCGTCGCGAGGCTGCTCAATCGAGCAACCCCCGGCCTGTCAGCCGCAGGAACACGTCCTCCAGGTTGCCGGGCCGTAAGAACGCAGCCGATGGGTCGCCGCGCTCGGCGGCGATGCGCTGGGCCACTTCGCCCGCACCGAAAACATAAACCAGGTCCTCCACCTCCTCGACGGCCACGCCCTCGAGCCCGGCAACCACCGCCAGTAGCGGTGCGCGCTCTTCAGGAGGCAGACGCATCTCGAGCACGCGGTCGCCCGCGTGCTCGCGGATCAGGTCATGAGGCTTGCCTTCGGAAAGCACCTTGCCCCGGTGCATGATGATGATCCGGTCGCAGAGGTGTGCGGCTTCGTCCATGTAGTGCGTCGTCAGCACCATCGTCACTCCGCGCGCCTTGAGCAGCCGCAGCTTCTGCCAGACGAGGTGGCGCGCCTGCGGGTCCAGGCCCGTCGTCGGCTCGTCCAGTACCAGGATGCGCGGCTCGTGCACCAACGCGCGTGCGATCATGAGCCGCCGCTTCATGCCGCCCGAAAGGTCGTCGATCCTGGAATCCGCCTTCTCCTCCAACTGGAACAGGGCCAGCGCCTCATCGATACGGCTGGCGGCCGCGCGGCGGTCGAGACCATAGTAACGCGCGTACACCTGCAGGTTCTGGCGCACCGGCAGGTCGGGGTCGAGGTTGTCTTCCTGGGAGACAACGCCGAGCAACGCCTTGACCGCGCGCGCATCGTGTGAAACATCCAGCCCGGCGACGACGAGGCTCCCGGCGGTGAGCGGCGAAAAGGCCGTAATCAGCCTGATGATCGTGCTCTTGCCGGCGCCGTTCGGCCCGAGGATCCCGAAGCATTCGCCATCCGTGACCGTGAAGGACACGCCATCCACCGCCGCCAACGGCCCGTACCGCTTGATGAGGCCACGCGCCTCGACGCTCGCTCTCACCGGCAATCCTCAGGGCACTGTTCTGCGGGGGCACCCTCTCGCGCCCTCATTCCATGTATGCACTCGCCTGGCGGCCGTCGCAACTTCAGGTGGCGAACGGACCTAATCGAAGCCTTCGTCCTCGGGTTCGACATTCACTTCGCGGGCGTGGTCCTCGCCCTCTCCCGTGTCGGCCCACACCTCCTCGGGCTCGTCTTCGGGCTCATCGTCGTCGCTGTAGTCGACCTCGTCGCCCCCCTCCTTGCGAACGAGCCCACGGCGTACGTACGGCCGCACTTCTCCTGTCGCGCGTCCCTGCGGGAAGCTGACCTTGTTGATGTTAGAGGGATGCTGGAAGGTTTCCCTGAGCATCACCTTGATTTCGTCTCCGGCCGTCACGAGCGCTGCTGTGTACAGGCTGCCACTGCCCATCATCTTTGCCAGGCGCAGCCCGATGCGAGGCTCCACCATGCCGATATACTCTCCCGCCATCGTGTGTACATTCACGGCCTTGCCTTGCACCTGTAGGTCCACCACGTCGCCGGCGTCGAGCACGGTCGTCCGCTCGACATCGACCGCCTGCAGCGTGGTAACCGCGCTCTTGCCCGTTTCCTCAATGAAGAGCCGCGTATCCAGCTGGCTCGGCGGCTGTGCACTCAGGGTCGTGTCCTCCATGGTTGCCAGCTTGTCCAGGTTCCGCTTCGCGATCGTGTTCGTCGGCTCCAGTTCGAGCGAGCGTGCGTAGGCCTTGCGCGCTTCGTTCACCTGGCCGAGCTCGGTCAGGGCCTTGCCGAGGCGGTTGTAGACCTCCGCCCCATCGCCGAATAGCCGCAGGAACTCGCGGTTCAGGTTCGCTGCTTCCTCCCAGCGCCCGCTGATCGCCAGTTGTACGGCCTGGTCGCCGGCCGTCTTGCGGGCACGCGTCCGCTCGTCCACCGTCATCGCTTCGAGATCTGGGTCGTTGCTCATTGCCAATCCATAAGGCCCGGAAGGGGAGGCAAAGAATACGAAGTGGTCCGCCTACTGGCAACGCCTCGGCGGCGCCTCCGCTACCATCGACGATCATGCACCAGCGCACGCTCGCCCGGCTCTCCGCCACATGGGCCGCGATCGCCGGCCGCTACACGGCCTATCGCCTCGTGCTCCCCGGCGACGCCTCCTTCATCTGCCAGGCGGAACTGTGCGGTGCGCACTGCTGCCGCGCCTTCAGCGTTTCCCTCGGAGATGCCGAGGTGGCACGGCTGGCCCGGGCGAGCGGCTGGCAGCCCGCGATGTTCCTCGAATACGAAGACGGCGAGCCCATCAGCCTGCCGTTGGCGCGCCCGTATCTGCTCGCGCGCACGGGCGACCACTGCAAGCTGCTCGCCCCGAGCCTGGCCTGCGGACAGTACGAAGGCCGCCCGCACGCCTGCCGCCTCTACCCACACCAGGTGCTCCCCGTCGAGGAAGGCTCCCTCCGGCCGCTGCAGGCCGCATGGCCGCGCATCGCTGCCGCCGTCGGGGCGCTGCTCAGCGATGAGGACTTTCCGAAAGAGATGCCGCTCCCGCTCCTCCTCCGCCACATCGAATGCCCGGGCTTCACCGGCCCTCCGCTCGATGAGCCAGCCTGGGCGGACCTCCTGCGGGCTACGTCCGCGCTCCAGTACGGGCGCGACGCGGCCGCCGCCGCGCTGCCGTCGTGGTCCGCCGCGTGCCGCGTTCTCGCGGCCCCAGCGGGCGTTCCCGGCCGCCGCTCGTTCCAACCACCGCCCCACCGAATAGTCCGGGC
>JBPCLM010000158.1:0-18038 GCA_051003295.1 Tepidiformaceae bacterium
TCCAATACGTGGTCTCGGAGGCTAACCCAGGCCGACCGCGTCGTTTACCGCGTCGAGGGTGACACGATCACGTTCCTGCAGGGCCGCTTTCATTACGGGTCGTGAGTCCGCCGAGCTACGTGGCGGATCCTCGAGCGAAATGTCACGTCGACGTGAATGTGGTGCCGCTGCGCTCGACGCGTCCGAGGCTGCCCTCGATGCGGCCATCGATGATCTGGGAGGGGACGCCGCGTTCGACCGCCCGCAGGCAGGCTTCGACCTTCGGGATCATGCCGCCGCTGATGGTGCCGTCGTCGATCAGTCGCTGGGCCTCGACGGCGGAGAGCGTGGGAACGATTGCGCCCGCCGCATCGCGGACGCCTTCGACATCGGTGAGGAAAACGAGCTTGCGGGCGCCGAAGGCGGCAGCGACCGCGCCCGCCATGGCGTCGGCGTTGACGTTCACCAGCTGATCAGCGGCATCGCCATGGACCCAACCGATGGGGCTGATGACGGGCACGATGCCCGCCGCCCGCAGCGCAAGGGCCGCGGCCGGGTTCACCGCTAGCGGTTCTCCCACGAAGCCGAGCTCAGGTGCGGCGATTCGGCACTCCAGCAGGCGGCCGTCCGCGCCGCTCAGCCCCGCCGCCAGCGCACCGACGGAGTTGAGCGCGGCCACGATGCGCTTGTTTACCAGCCCGGCGAATAACGCGACGACGACAGGCAGCACTTCCTCGTCCGTGACGCGCAGGCCCCGCTCGAAACGCGAGGGGATGCCGAGGCGCTCGAGCCAGGCGGTCGCCTCGGCGCCGCCACCATGGACGACCACCGGCACATCGCCACCCCGCGCGAGCGCCGCGATATCGCGGAAGCTGCTATCGGCGGAGCCCAGGGTGCTTCCACCGATTTTTATGACGAGCGGCGGGTTCACGTGTGGTAGTCGGCGTTGATGTGGACGTACTCGGCGCTGAGATCGCAGCCCCAACCGGTGGCCTCGCCCGGGCCCGCGCCGAGCACAACATCGATGGGGACGGTGTCGCCGGCCATGGCGGCGGCGATCGCAAGCGGGTCGTGTTCGGTGGGCTGGCGGTTGGCGAAGACGAGACGGCCACAGATGCTCACGCGCACGTCGCCTTCGTCGAAGGGCACCGACGAACGCCCGATTGCGGCGACGATGCGGCCCCAGTTCGGGTCCGCGCCGTGGACGGCGCTCTTCAAGAGGTACGACGTTGTCAATGTGCGCACGACCGAGGCGGCATCGGCGGGATCGGCGGCGCCGCTGACCCGCACTTCGAGCAGCTTTGTGGCGCCTTCGCCATCGCGCGCCATCTCCTTCGCGAGATGGACGCAGAGGGCGTCGAGGGCGCCGGAAAACTCAGCCGCGAGGGGCCCGTGCGCGCTGATCGGCTCGCCGCCCGCGACACCGTTGGCGAAGAGGAGGACGGTATCGCTAGGGCTGGTATCGCCATCGACGGAGAGCAGGTTGAACGAGCGTGCGACGGCCGCCGAAAGGGAGGGCTGGAGGAAGGCCGGCGCCACGGGCGCGTCGGTCGTGAGAAAGGCAAGCATGGTGGCCATGTCCGGGTGGATCATCCCGGAACCTTTGGTCGCGCCGCCGAGCGTGTAGGGCCCGCAGCGGACCGTCCCCTGCTTGGGCCGAGTGTCGGTGGTCATGATGGCGCGCGCGAAGTCAGCCCCGCCGCCCGTGTGGAGCTCGACGGCCTGGATCCCCGCCGCCACCTTGTCCATGGGGAGAAAATGGCCGATGACGCCTGTGCTGCAAACGAGCACGTCCGTCTGGTCCAGGCCCAGCTTCTCTGCGGCCCAGAGGGTAACCTGCTCGGAGTCGTCGATGCCGCGCTTGCCGGTGCTCGAATTGGCGATGCCGGCGTTCACGACGACGGCCTGGGCGCGGCCATCGTTCAGGTGTTCGCGGTTGACATCGATGGCGGCGGAGTGCAGACGGGTGCGGGTGAAGGTTGCCGCCACGTTGCAGGGGGCATCGGAGGCGAGGATGGCCAAATCGAGCTTGCCCTCGCCGTACGTCTTCATGCCCGCGTAGACGGCGCCTGCACGGAATCCAGCGGGGGAGGTGACGGTGCCCGCCGGGTCAATCTGCGGCTGGGGCATCAGGGGTAGACCGCCGGCAGATCGAGGCCCGCCTCCTGAGGCAGGCCCATCATCAGGTTCATGTTTTCGATCGCCTGGCCAGCGGCGCCCTTGACGAGATTGTCGAGCACGCCGATGGCGATGAGCATGCCGTTGCGCTCATCGATGGCCGGTGAAACGAGGCAGAGGTTGTTCCCGAGCGTGTGCTTGGTGTGGGGCGGGGCATCGACGACGCGCGTGAATGGCGCGCCGCGATAGAAGTCGCGGTAGATGCCGAGCAGGTCGGCGCGGCTGGCGGCGCGAGTGAGGGGCGCGTAGCAGGTGGCGTGGATGCCGCGGGTCATGGGCACCAGGTGAGGGACGAACGTCACGCGCGGTGGTGGGGCTTCGGCGAGTGCCGCGAGTTCTTGGGCGATCTCCGGCTGGTGGTTGTGGCTGGCCACCTTGTAAGCGGAGACATCTTCGTTCACATCCGCGTAGCTATAGCCGCCGCCGGTGCCGCGGCCCGCGCCGGAGACGCCCGACTTGGCATCGACAACGATGGCGGGCCCGGTGAGCCCCGCGGCCACAGCGGGCGCGAGCGCAAGGATGGCGGCGGCGGGATAGCAGCCAGGGTTGGCCACGAGCTTCGCGGCAACGATGCGCTCGCGATTGAGTTCGGGCAGGCCGTAGACGGCGGACGGCAGCAGCTCCGGCGCGATGTGGGGATGGCCGAACCACTCCGCGTACGCGTCCGCGTCCCGCAGGCGGAAGTCGGCCGCGATATCGACGACGGGGATTCCGGCGCGGATGAAGGGCAGGCAGGCTTCTGCACTGGCGCCGGTGGGCAGCGCCGAGAAGACGATGTCGACGTCGTCCTCTATCTCAGCGGTGATTGTCATGTCGCCATAGCACGCGAGGTGGGGGAAGGCATCGCCGAGTCGCTTGCCGGCGAGCGACCTGCCGGTGGCGGCGGAAAGGTGCGCGGCGGGGTGGTTCCACAGCAGGCGGGCGGCTTCCATACCGGCGAACCCGGTCACGTTGATGACGCCTACGCGCACCGTCATCGGCTGATTGTAGCCAGAGATGACATTCCGGACACGCGGCCCACCCGGTAGCGTGGCGGGACGCGGGTGGTTCCGGGCGTGGCCTCGCAATGTGATCTAAGTCATACTTTCACGGGCGCTGCTTTTGCGTCCTTAGGGGGACGCTCACGTAGGATGTGGCGAATGCCGGAACTGCGCTTTGACTTCATCGGGAGCGGCAACGCCTTCATGCCCGGTGGGCTCTGCTGCAACGGTTTCGTGGTGAACGGCCGCTACCTCTTCGAAGCTCCGCCGCAGGCACTGATGTCGCTGGGCAAGATGCAAATCGACCCGAACGAGCTTGAGGCCGTGGTCATTAGCCATCATCACGGGGACCATTTCCTGGGCCTGCCCTTTCTGCTGCTGCACTGGAAGTGGAAGGGGCGCGTGCGCCCGGTGAAGATCGTCGGACCGCGGAGGACGCGTGAACTCGCGACGCGCATCGTCAACGACGTGTTCCCGGGAGCGCTCGGTGGCTCCTACGAAATCGAGTGGATCGAGGCGGAGCCCGAGCGCTGCCTAACGCTAGGGCAGCTCACCGTGGAGCCGGTGGAGGTGCAACACGACCCGGAGCTGAGCCAGACACTCGGTTACGCCGCGACGGTCGGTGGCCGCCGGTTCGGCTACACCGGCGATACCATCTTCTGTCCGGCGGTGGTGCAGCTGGCGCGCCATTCGGAAGTGCTGGTGAGCGAATGCGCTTCGCGCGACCTCAGCATCCCCGTACACATGAACCTGGTTGATGACATGCCGCGCGTGCGCGCCGCACTGGCCCCCGATGCGCACCTGATCCTGACGCATATTTCCCCCGACGTGGATGACCACGGCCTGGCGCACACGACAGTCGCGCAGGATTTCGCGACATACCGCTTCTGAGGGAGGTCGGCCGGTTTCGCTGCTGCGACGCGATGTTAGAATCGCGTGAAGCGAGGGAGTTGGGATGGCACATCCACTGCGCGGCGCCGCGGCGATTACGGGGCTCGGCATAACGCCGATGGGCCGCATCTACGGCAAGTCGGCGGCCGAGTTCGCGGCCGACGCAGTGCGCACGGCCATCGCCGACGCGGGCCTGCAGCGCGAGCAGATCGACGGCTTGTTGATCAACGCCGGCATCACGGGCTTCTCCGGCGGCGGCCTGACGCTGGGGTTGCAGAACTACCTGGGGTTACAGAACCTGCGCCTGCTCAACCACATGAACGCGGCCGGGTCTACAGCGGCGCAGATGGTGCAATACGCGACGCTGGCCATCCACGCCGGGATGGCGCGCCACGTGGTGTGCGTGTTCGCAGATGTGCCGCTGAGCGAAGGGAGCAAAGCGAGCGCGGCCTATGGCGGCGGGGCGGCGCGCGCCCAGGCACGCCCGAAGGGGATGGCCGGGCTCTACGCGGCGGCCGGTTACTTCGGCGCCAACACCGGGTACGCGCTGGCGGCGCGCCGCCACATGGCGCTCTACGGCACGAAGCAGGAGCAGTTCGGCGCCATCGCCATCGGGCAGCGGGCGTGGGCAGGGATGAACCCGCTCGCCCAGATGCGCGAGCCGATGACGATGGAGGACTACCACGCCTCGCGCTGGGTTATCGAACCACTGCACCTGCTGGACTGTTGCCTGGTTTCCAACGGTGCGGTCGCGGTGATCGTCAGCTCGGCGGCGGAGGCGAAAGAGATGCCGCAGCCGCCGGTGTACATCCACGGCATGGGCCAGGGGCACCCGGGGGACCCCGGACGAGCGGGGACGGACGCCGAAACGGAGACGGGCGCGAAGATCGCCGCCAAGACGGCCTTTGGCATGGCGGGCGCAGGCGCGGCGGATATCTCCCAGTGCCAGCTGTACGACTGCTACACGTACACGGTGCTGGTCACGCTGGAAGACTACGGGTTCTGCGCCAAGGGCGAAGGCGGGCCGTTCGTGGAGGATGGCAAGCTCGGCCCCGGCGGTTCGCTGCCCACGAATACCGGCGGCGGTGAACTGAGCGCCTACTACATGTGGGGGATGACGCCGCTGAGCGAGGCGGTCATCCAGGGACGAGGCGCGGGCGGCGAACGTCAGGTCAAGAACGATCTCATTCTGGCGACGGGCAACGGGGGGACGCTTGCTTACCACGGCGCGCTCATCCTCAGTCCGCACGCGAACTGAGGCACGCATGACCGAACAGACTCCCGGTAAGCCGCTCCCAGAGCCCGACGACGCCTCGCGGCCGTTCTTCGAAGGCGGGATGAAGGGGCGGCTCATGCTCATGCGCTGCAGCGATTGTCACGCGTTCCGCCTGCCATCGCGCAAGCATTGTGACCGCTGTCTTTCCAGCGGCTACGGCTGGGAGCAGGCGAGCGGGCGCGGGACGGTTCGGACATTCGGCGTGATGCACCAGAAGTACCACCCCGGGTTCGCGGCGGACTTGCCGTACAACGTGGCGATCGTGGAACTGGAAGAGGGGCCGCGCATCACCACGAACATCGTGGGCGTGAGCAACGCCGATATACAGGTTGGGATGGCGGTCGCGGTGGAATGGGAGCGCCACAGCGATGTCGCGCTGCCGAAGTTCCGGCCTGTCTAATCCGGGGCGGAGTTGACGCGTTATGCGGCGCAGGCGCCAGAGCGCATCGTTTTTCGTTGCGACGACGCTGCTGTTGCATCAGCGCAACAACGGCGCTCCACGACAATACGCGCGAGCCGGACTCTGGCCCCGACCGCGCCTTATGACAAACGCGCGCCTTGATACTTGACGCGGACTTATACTCGATGCGGCAGCCGGGGAGAAATCGCAGAAATGGGCGAGGATTCCGCCTTTGAACTCGTCCTCTGGAGCACGGACGTTTCGCGGTTGGCGGCGTTTCTGCAGGCGGTCGCAGGGGTGGACGTGCTGGAACACCACCCTGGCTATGCCGTCCTTGCCGTGGGCGGCGCGCGCGTGCTCATCCACGCCGACGAAAGCTACCGCGGCCACCCGTGGCATGACGCACTCCACCGGGAAGGGGCGGCGCGCGGCATCGGCGCTGAGCTGCGCCTGCGGGTTAGCGACGTCGCCACGAGGTGGGCGCGGGCATTGCGCATGGGCGGCCTCGCTGTGCAGCCGCCATACGATGACGCCGGCGTGCGTGAATGCCAGGTGATGGGGCCGGATGGGTTCTTGCTGTGTCTCTGGGAGCCGGCGCCGGGCGGGTAGCACCTGTCAGGCGGTCCAGCCCGCGGGACGGCAGGCCGCCGGGGTATCAGGGGCTCAAGAATTCCAGGGAGGCCCAGCCGTCGTGGCCGCGGGGGTCCGACACCGCTGCCCAGGTAATGCCCCCCGTCGTCTGCCTCTCGCCGCGGTCACGGACCAGGACGCCGTCGCGGAGGCAGCCGACAACGGGCGCGGTCAGGTCGGGACGTTCGCGCACGTTGAGACAGGTTTCCGCATTGGACACGCGCAGGAAGGGCCCGGGGACAAGCGCAATTGGGAGAATGCTCTGGGACGTCCCGTCGGCCCCGATCAACCCCGCCAGGGGCGCGACAGTGGCCAACTCAAGGTCCACAAGGACCGCTTGGGGAAAGAACCCGCCGAGATTGCGCGGGGGGTTGTTCAGCGTCGCTTTCTCGGAGCGGCCGGCGGCACCCAGGAGCAACGTGCGCGAAACAAGGTGTCCGGCTCCAAGCCAGCCGCCCGGGAAAGCGAAGTATGCTGCGATCGGCTGTCCGGGCGTCACAACCGAAAAGACCATGGAACCCTCATTGGCAATGCCATCCCCACTACCGGGGTCGCCGGTCCGGAAGATGGAGCCGTCAGGTGCCTCGAGCCAGCTGTCGGCGGATGGCGCGGCGGCTGGCGTGTCCGATGGGTAGAGCCGGTAATCGAAATCGCCGCTGCCGGAGCCGTTCCGGATGGCTAGCAGTACCTCGCTATCGATGAAGCGCAGCGCGAACGAGCGCCGGGGCACGCGCGCCACCTCCGCCCACGTCACACCGCCGTCGGTCGAAACCACCAGGGCCAGCTCCCCGCTGTCCCCGGACCCGTCTGTTTCTTTGCGGCGGCAGGGGCCGGTGTCGGTCAGGCACCAGAGTGCGGCGAACCGTCCTCCACCATCCCAGAGCATTGGAGAAAGGGGGCGGCCGCGGGGTAATCCCGGGTGATCCTTCCGGAGGAGTGGCTCGCTCCTCCATTCCCCCGAATCCGACCGCGCAAAACGGAAGAGTTCCGTCGATGCGGCGTAGTAGTCGACGTAGTAGAGCATCGAGCCAGCGGGCAGTTCTGCTGGCTTCGAAACCACCTTGAGTTCGTACACGGGAAGACCGCCGATGGTGGTGAGGACCTCGGGTTCGGTGGGGGCAGCGGTGGGCGACGGCGCCGGGACGGGGGCGACCGCGGGCGTTGCGTCCTCCACAGCCGCCTGGGGCAGCGGGGCGTCGGCGCCGGTGCCGTCGTCGCCGCCACGCAGCGCGAGCACCACAGCAGCGCCCGCGACGGCAGCAGCGAGAGCCGCCGCGCCGACGGCGTAGCGGAGGCCATGCGCGGCGAACCCGAGCCCGAGCCGGGCGCGCCAAACTCGTGCGCGCAGGCCGTTGCGCTGCCGCCAGTAGTGGGCAGCCTCTTCGCGCGTATCGACCTGGAGCTTCGCCATGACTTCGCGGACGTGCCACTTGGCGCCGTCCAAAGAGACGCCGAGTTCCCCGGCAATCTCGGCGTTCGTCCGGCCGGTGGCGAGGAGCTCCAACACCTCCCTCTGGCGCGTGGTCCAGTGAGGGCCAGCCTCGGTTGGGAGGCGAGCGGGTTGGCCCGGAGAGGAGGTCATGGGCGGATCCTACTGCGGCCGGTCCGGCCTCACCCTACACTATCGTAAAGATGACAACTGAAGATGGCTCGCCTTACCAGGCGGTCCAGCCGCCATCGACGACGAGGGTGTGGCCGGTGATGTAGCTGCTGGCGTCGCTGGCGAGGAAGATGACGGCGCCCGCGAGTTCGTGCGGCTGGCCCCAGCGGCCCATGGGGGTGCGCTCGGTGATGAAGCGGTTGCGTTCGCCGTCTTCGAAGAGCGGCCGTGTGAGCTCCGTTTCGAAGTAGGTGGGGGCGATGGCGTTAACCTGGACGCCGTGGGCGGCCCATTCGAGCGCCATCACCTTCGTTAGCTGTTCGATGGCGCCCTTGGAGCTGGCGTAGGCCGCCTGGTTGGCGAGGGCGACGGTACCCATGATGCTGGAGATGTTGATGACCTTGCCCGAGCCCTGCGCGACCATCCTGCGGCCGGCGGCGCGCGCGCAGAGGAAGTAGCCGTGGAGGTTGACGCGCAACACCTGCTCGTACTCGGCGGCGGTCAATTCGAGCACGGGCTTGCGGATGTTCATGCCGGCGTTGTTGACGAGAATATCGAGCCGGCCGAGGCGGGCGACGGTCTCTTCGACCAGGCGCTCGCAGGCTGCCTCGTCCGTGACATCAGCGACGAGCGCCTCCGCCCGCCGGCCGAGGGCGGCCGCCTCATCGCGCAGCGACTCTATCTCCGAGGCGGTGCGGCTGCAGACGGCGAGATCGGCGCCGGCCGCCGCGAGGGCCATCGCCATGACGCGACCCAACCCGCGGCCGGCGCCAGTCACCAGGGCGACACGGCCGCTCAGGTCGAAGAGCTGCGTGCCGCGCAGTTCTGGCCGTTCCATCGGCGCAGTCTACCCCGGGTGCGTCGCGCCGGACGGCCGCGAGCCCCTATTCGTAGCGCAGCGCCTCGGCGACGGCGATGCGTGAGGCGCTGCGCGCGGGGATAAACGTCATCAGCAGCGAGGCTCCGAAAGCGATTGCGCAGATGACGCCGATTTGCAGCCATGGCACGATGAACTTCACATCGTCCGCTGATTCATCGATGCCGCCGCTGGTGAAGAGCACCCACGAGAGCGAGACGGCAAGGACGAGCCCGAGGACGATGCTCGAGAGCGCGATAAAGGCCGATTCGAAGATGAAACTGAGCGCGATCATGCTTCGCTGATAGCCGATCGCCCGCAGCATGCCTATCTGCTGGCGGCGTTCGACAACGGCGCGGAAAGCGATGACGCCGAGGGCGGCAATGCCGACGAGCAAGCCCAGGCCCATGAAGCCCTGGAAGAGGTAGAGGAAGCCGGCCGTCTGTGACCGTTCCTCGTCGAGCAAGGCCCCCAGGGAATCGGCAGAGGCCTGCACCAGGGCGGCTTCAACCTTTTGGGCGTAGGCCTCTGCATCAGTCCCGGGGGCGAGCTTCAGGAAGTACGACTGTCCGCGGGCCTCGGGGAAGGCCGCGCGCAGCGTGTCCCTGTGGACGAACACCCCGCCGAAGAAGGTGTCCGCCACGCCCTCCGTGACGCCGATAACGGTGACCGTCGTGAGCTTGCCAGTGCCGGGGTCGCGCAGGGTCATCTCGAACGGCTGGAAGCCAGGTTCGGGTGCGTCGCCGAGGTCGAGGAAGTCGCTGTTGCCTTCGCCGAATTCTCCTTCGAACCCGAAAGCGCTTGTTGGCACGATGGCGAGCGAGTGGTCGGCGATGAGCGCTTCCCACGCTGTCCGGTCGGAGTCGTAGCCTGCGGCGCGGGTATCGAGCTCGAAGGCAACGGTACGCAGAAAGGCGTCATCGGCGCCGATGAAGCCAGCGGTGGCGAATAAATCGGGTGTGCCGTCGTCGTTTTTGCCAGGGACGGGGCTCTGCACCTCGGTTTCGAACGGGAAGGCGCGGCGCGCTTCCGCAATTGTGACGAGCGGCCGCGTATCCACGCCGGCGGCCGCGAGTGCGGCGGGGAGGTCATCGACGCGGTTGTTGCCGTTCACATCGACCATCACGTCGAAGCCGCCCTTGGCGTCGTCGTTGAGGAAGATGCGAACGAAGTTGTTGTTCATAGTGGTGAACATGATGAGCGAGAACATGATCAGGCTGATCATCGCGACCGTCATACCCGTTCGGAAGCGGGAGGCGAGGGGATAGGCCACCGCTGTCTTGACGGCGGGCACGATGCGTCCGAAGCGTTCGCCGAAGGCCCCGACCACGGGCAGGAAGACGTCGGCGTTGTACACGACGATAAAGGTGCCGGCGGTGACCATGACCATGCCGCTGAGGAAGAACATTTCGAAGTCGCCGTTGAGTTCGCCGGTTAGCCACTCCAGCTTGTTGGCGGGGGCGAGATACCAGAAGGCGAGGAGCACGGCGCTCGTCAGCGTGAAGGAAGCTCGCTCCGCTATCTGGAAGTAGCGCAGGGTGACGGCCACCCAGAGAGCGAGGAGTGAAACGCCCGCTGCGAAGAAGAACATCTGGTTGGCATCCAGGCCCCACTGCACCAGCAGCGCACCGACTACGCCGCCCACGGTGCCGAAACCGACGCTCCAGGCGATGGAGCGCGCGCGATCCTGCAGAGCGACGAGCACGAGGCCGAGCGGCGCGATGACGATGCCTGCGACGATGAGCCACATCGGCATGCGCGCGGGGCGACGATCGCGGGTGAGCGCCGTGAGGAGCAGGGCGACCGGGTAGAAGACGGTGCCGACGACCGTAAAGAACGGCCAGAGGGGGATGCGCTCGCCCGTCTTGCGTTCGGCGCGGGGTGCGGCGAAGTTGTGGCTGCGGAGGACGTAGACGAATGGGCCGACGAAGCCCGCGGCCATTCCCAAGAAGAAGATAGGGGAAAGCCGGAAGCCAGCGACAAGCGAAAGGAAGATGACGCCGAAGGCCGCGAAGCCATTGAGCACGCCCCGAAGGTAGCCCATCGCCGTGGCCGATTCCGGGTTGCGCGGTTTCGATTCCGGCAGGTCGCGGATAGCGGCGACGATGTTGATGCGGCTGGCGCGCCACGATGCGAAGAAGATGACGATAAAGGTCGCGATAACACCGATACAGAAGGAAACGACAAGGCTGCGCAGGGTGAAGTGGACCTGAAGAAGGTCGCCGATTTCATCGCCGATGGCCCACTTGATGAAGCTGACCATCAGCACGGTGACGCCGATGCCCGCGAGCAGGCCGACCACGGCCGAGCCGAGGTCGTAGCCCATGCCTTCGGCGAGGAAGGATTCGACTATTTGGCGGCGCTTGGCCCCGACGGCGCGGGCCATGCCCATTTCGGGCTTCCGTTCGGCGGCGAGCATGGAAAAGATGAGGAAGATGAGAAGCACGCCGGCGGCAATCGAGAAGAGGCCGAAGATGACGAAGAAGGTGGTGAAGAAATTACCGAACAACTGGGCGAAGGCAAGATTCGACTGCTTGGTGTCGTCCGCTTCGAAACGGGTGCCCTCCAGGGTGGCGTCGAGCTTCGCCATAACGTCATCCGACAGCTTTACGCCATCGCGTACGCCACCGGCGTTGGTGATGAAGACCACGTCGGCGCTGTCCGGCTTGCCGGTGACGGAGGCGAGGAAGGCGAGGTCTACCGCGCCACCATGCTTGTTACCGCCGTAGAGGTTGAAGCCACCGCCGAGCAAGGTATCGGGGACGATGGCCACAACTGTGACAGGCAGCTGGCTGTTTCCGAAGAAGACGATGAGGGTATCGCCGACCTCGGCATCGATATCGCCGGCGAGGGACTCGTTGACCGCGATCTGGTTGCCACTGAGGGCCACCTGGCGCCCGCGGGTATCCTTCAGCCCGCCGAAGGGGCGCGCATCTTCGGAACGAAAGCCGACGATGCGGGCGGCTGATTCGTTGAGGCGCGGCTCGGTATTCGCAACGGGCAAAACTTCTTCTTGCATGGGCAGGAAGCCGGCGATCTGGGGGTCGTCGCGGAACTGTTCGCGCCAGGCTTGCACCTGCGCGAGGGGGATCACCTGCTCGTCCTCAGGAGCGGGGAAGTCTTCCTCGTTGTAACGGATCTCCTCGTCCGCTTCGCCCAGCACGTCGTACACCTCGGCGGTGATGCTCGTGGTGAGTGTGTCCCCAGTGCCGAAGGCGGCGGTCATGATGAGCGTGGAGAGCATGAGACCGATGACGATGAGCGTGGTCTGCGCTTTGCGCCGGGGGATGTTGCGCAGGCCCATCTTGAACATGACGGGGTTGCGCACGGCAATGAGGCCGACGAACAGGAGGATTGCGGCCGTCAGCGCCAGGGCGACGGCGGCAATGATGGTCATGGATGCGCCAAAGAGTTCATTCATGGCTTAGTGCCCCGCCGCCACGGCGGCCATCTGCGCCTTGCTGTCCTCGCGCAAGATGAGCCCGTCCGCCATCTGGATGGTACGGTCGCAGCGCGCCGCAACCCCAGGGTCGTGCGTCACCAGCACGGTCGTCTGATGCGCCGTGCGGTTCAGTTCCACGATCAGGTCCATGATCTCGGTGGCGGTCGCGGAATCGAGCGCGCCGGTGGGCTCATCGGCCCACATGATTGCGGGTTCGTTCACGAGCGCGCGGGCGATCGTCACGCGCTGGCGCTGTCCGCCGGAAAGCTGGGCCGGGCGCTGGCGGGCGCGGTCCTCCAGGCGGACGCGGGCGAGGGACTCAAGCGCCTTCTGCCGCGCGAGCTTCGGCTTCGTCCCGGAGACGATGAGCGGAAGTTCAACGTTTTCGACCGCGTTCAGGACGGGCAGCAGGTTGTACGTCTGGAAGATGAAGCCCATATCCTTCGCGCGGAATTCGGTCTTCTTATCGTCGGGCATGCGGCTAATGTCGGCGCCGTTGATGAGCACGAGGCCGCTATCGAATTCGTCCAGGCCCGAAAGGCTGTTCAGCAGCGTCGTCTTACCGCAGCCGGATGGCCCCATGATGGCGACCATCTCGCCTTCGCGGACCTGGAGGCTCACGCCGCGGAGGGCGTGCACTTCGAGGGTGCCCGTGTCGTAGGTCTTGTGCAGGTCGCGCGCATCGATGACGAGGGGCGGCTCCTCGGGCGGAACGGTGGTGGACGTCATTGGCGGTTTACTCCGTCTGCTCGGTCGGCAGTGTGATGGTTTTTCGGCCGGGGTATGCAGCGCGCAGTTTCGCTGGAGGGCGCCGTTGTGTCTGTCGGCCAGTTCACGCGCCAGGCCTGTAGTGCGAAACCGCCCGTGGCTCTGGTGCTTTCGTTGTACATAGTGCAATATGAAATAGTGACCGTCAAATCGCCCCACAGCTCGGGGGCAACGGCCCCCCGGCCGAGCGCGCGGCCGTATCGCCTGGGGCAACGGCAGGCGACCGCGGACGAGACGCACCGCCGCATCGTAGCGGCCGCGCGCGCCCTGTTGTCGAAGCCGGGCCCTGAGGCGCAGAGCCCCTCGCTGGAAGCCGTGGCGCGCGAAGCGGGCGTCGCGCGCATGACCGTATACCACCAGTTCGGCTCGAGGGCGGGACTGCTCGAGGCGGTGTTCGATTCGCTCGCCGTGGAGGGCCATCTGGTGCGCCTGCCGGAGGCATTCGGCCGGCCGGAACCGCTGGAGGCTCTCGCGGCACTGGTGGCAACGTTCGCGCGGTTCTGGGCTTCAAACCGGACCATCATCCGGCGCATAAGGGCGCTGGCGGCGATCGATGACGAAGTCGGAGCGCCGTTGCGAGCGCGCGATGAGCGCCGCCGCTTCGGGCTGCGCGCGATCATGGGGCGCGTTGAGCGTGCGTACGGGCGGCCCGCGCCGGAGCGGCTCGACGAGAGCGTGGACGTGCTGCACGCCATCAGCAGCTTCGAGACTTTCGATGCGATCGCGGGGCGCGGGCGGTCAGCAACGGAAGTCGAGGCAATCTTGCAGAGGCTCGCGCTCGCCGTCATCGGCTTGCCTGCAGGCGACGACCCGGCGGCGGTTGTGCGCCTCACTCGATGACGGTGATCTCCATCTCTTGAGCCTGGCCGGCGGCATCGAATCCCCAGGCGCCCCAGCGCATCGACTCCGCCGCCAGGCGCTGCTCATTGACCGCGAAGCGCGGAATGAGCGAGGCAGCGAAGCGATCGAGCTGGCGCGGCCCGAGGCGCAGCACTTCGGCGTGGGCGCGCGCCGCCTCGGCGCAAATTCGTGCCACATCGAAGCCCATCGCGCCCAGCGCGCGGTAGGGCGCGAGGTAGGCCTGGCCGGTGCGGAGCAGCCGGTCGGCGCCGATGAAGTTGTTCCTGGTCACGTGCACGAAGGCGGCCGCAACCTGGATGAGACCCTTGTACAGGTCGCGCACGGGCCCCTGCTCTTCCTGCCAGATCTCCTCCAGGGTCTCGTGGCATTCGAAGAAGCGGCCACCGTTGAACTCGTCGCAGGCCTGGCGCAGGTTGCGCGGGACCGTGATGTGCTTAACGGCGAGCGCGCGCGTCCTTCGGGATGGCGGGAGCGGAGTAGCCATGGCGACAGGGTAGCAGGCAGGACCTGAGTGACAGCGGCGCCATGGGGGGACAGGGTGCGCACAAGCCCGGCAATGCGACAATGCGCACACGAACGCGACGGAGAGCGAGATGGCAGGTACGCATAGCGAGGACCCGAACGCCGCGCCGATGCATCACGACATCAAGGAGCGATTCGAGACCGTGCAGGTGGTTATCGCCGGTAGCCTGGGGATGCTCGCGCTCATCGCGGGCATCGTGGCGGGTTTGCTCTTCGTGAACGATTGATGAGAAATCTGATGAGAAATCACGCCAACTTCACGTAAGGACGGACCGACGCGCGCGGTTCGGTGTGTATGATCCAGTCAATGGAGACAGCCGGTGCGCCGCTCGCCACGCCAGGCAGCCGCATCCTCCTCCGCGCAACCAAGTTCGATGGCAGCGCTCACTGGATCCAGCCCTTCACCGTCGTCTCCGATGACGGCACCCTGCTGGTGACGCGTTACCGCGCGCGCACCCCGATCTACTCGAGCCGGGGCGAATTCCGCTCCCCGTACGATAGCCTCGTCTACTTCTGGCGTGACCGCTGGTACAACGTGTTCCGGCTTTCCAAGCCCGGCTGCGCGCTTTCGCTGTGGTACTGCAACGTGACGACGCCGCCCGTCTTCGACGGCTGTCAGCTTGGCTACGTGGACCTCGACCTCGACGTGGCGGTGCGGCCGGATGGCTGCATCGACCTCCTCGATGAAGACGAGTTCGCCGAGCACCAGCGGCTCTACGACTACCCCAGCGAGGTGATCGCGCACGCGCAGGAGGCGGCAGAGCAGGTGGCCGCCCTCGCGCGGGCGAACGGGTTCCCCTTCAACCGCGGCTGACGGGGGGCGGCCGTCGCCCTTCTACGAGCGGCGAGATGCCACTACGCTGTATCCCTCATGCCCGACGCGCGCGACATCCGTCAGCACCTCGAATCGTTGGTCGCAGAAGCAGTGCGTGCCGCGATAACGGCGGGTGACCTGCCGGACATAGAGATGCCCGGGGCGGCCATCGAACGGCCCAAGGATGCTGCCAACGGCGACTACGCGAGCGCCCTGCCTATGCGACTGGCGCGCTCGGCCATGAAGGCGCCGATCGAGATTGCGCGCGCGATCGTGCGCCACATGCCCGCGGACAGCGCGCTGGAAGAACCATCGGTCGCGCCGCCGGGGTTCATCAACTTCCGCCTCTCGCCTGGTTTCCTCCAGGCGCAGGTCGAACAGGTGATCACCCTCGGCGCGGGGTACGCGGACATCACGATAGGCGGAGGCCGCAAAGCGCAGGTCGAATTCGTGTCGGCGAATCCCACGGGCCCGCTGCACGTGGGCAACGGCCGCGGCGCCGCGATCGGCGATGCACTCGCCTCCGTGCTCGCGGCGGCGGGCTACGATGTCGAGCGCGAATACTACGTCAACGACGCGGGTACGCAGACCGACACGTTCGGCGAGACGCTGTACGCGCGCTACCAGCAGCTCTTCGGGCGGGATGTCAGCATCCCCGCGGATGGTTACCCGGGCGAGTACATGATCGACCTGGCGCGCGAAATCAAGGACGAGGCGGGGGAGCGTTTCCTGCGGCCGGAGGGCGAACAGGGCGGGCCCGAACTGAACGCGCTCGGGATCGAACTGATGGTGCGCTACATCCGTCGCACGGTCGGCGATTTCGGGGTGCACTACGACCGCTGGTTCAGCGAAAAGTCGCTGTACGACCCGGAAGGCCCGTACCAGGAGGCGATGGGCGTGCTGCGCTCCCAGGGCCAGCTCGTTGATCGCGAAGGCGCGCTCTGGTTCGCTTCGAGCGGGCTCGGTGAGGACAAGGACAACGTCGTCGTCCGTTCCGACGGACGGCCGACCTACTACGGCAGCGACATCGCCTACCACTACGAGAAGTTCGTGCGACGCGGGTTCTCGCTCGTCGTCGATGTCTGGGGTGCGGACCACCACGGCCACGTTTCGCGGCTGAAGACGGCCACGCGCGCGCTTGGCGCCGATGCCGAAGCCCTGCACATCCTGCTGTATCAGCTCGTCTTTCTGAAGCGCGGCGAGGAAGCGGTGAGAATCGCCAAGCGTTCGGGCGAATTCGTCACGCTCGATAGCCTTATCGCGGATGTGGGCGCGGATGCCGCCCGCTTCTTCTTCCTGCTGCGCTCACCGGGCGCGCAGATGGACTTCGACCTCGACCTGGCGACGAAGCAATCGAGCGAGAACCCCGTGTACTACGTGCAGTACGCGCACGCGCGCCTCGCCGGCATCCTTGAGCGCGCGACTCAGCAAGGAATCTCGTCGGAGGGAGGCGATGTCGCGCGCCTGACAGCGCCGCACGAACTCGCGCTCATCCGCGAAATGTTGCGGCTGAGCGACGTAATCGAAGTGGCGGCGACGACGTTCGAGCCGCAGCATCTTCCGCACTATGCCATGTCGCTGGCGACGGCGTTCCACGCCTTCAACGACGCTTTCAAGCAACAGGGAGACTCTTCGCTGAAGGTGCTAACGGAAGACCTGGAGCTGACGAAGGCGCGGCTCCGGCTGGTGCTGGCAGCCAAGATCGCCCTCGCGCGCGTGCTCGGCCTGATGGGCATGAGCGCGCCGGAGCGAATGTAGGAAATCCGTATGAATGGCGAAATCGAGTCGCTGAGCCGGTACCTGCGCATCAAGATCAACGAGGCCCTAGCCGCTGGCGAAGGGCTCAGCGAGGTCGACCTCAACCGGGCGCCCCCGGTCCCGGGGGCCAATTCCGCGTTCGTGATAGCGACGCACGTGTTGGGGAACATGCGCGCCTTCGTGCTGGGGATTGCTTGCGGCCGGGAGATGCGCCGCGACCGCCCCGCCGAATTCCGCTCGCGCGGGACGCACGCAGAGCTGCGGGCGGCTGGCCGCGCGCTTTCGCGAGAGATCGAGACTGCGCTCGCCGGGCTCGAGGCGGCGACGCTCGACGACCGCTTCGTACCCGCGCAGGAACTGTACGGTGAGGGCGAGACGCACGAGATGTCGCGCCGCGAGGCGCTGCTCCATCCCCTGGAGCACGCCGCCATCCACCTCGGCCGGATCCTGCTCACGGCTGATCTACTCCGCAGCCCCGCAGGCGCGGCATAGCGCGGGCGGCAGGACCGCGCCCGGAGGCAGGCCAGGGACGACGATGTGGCCATGTTCGTCGCAACCGAACACGGTTGTTGGCGCTTCCCGGGCGCGGAGGGCCACGAGCGCGCAGGTGATGGCATCGAGCATGTCTTCGATGCGCTTCATGTCGCGGCCGCTGAGGCCGGTCAGAGGGCGGCTCAGGAGCGTCGCCAGCATGGGATCGAGCGGCGAGAGGGGGAGCTTGCAAAGAAACGCCGCGAGGTGCTCGCGGTAGATTCCCAGCCCTTCGGTCCGCGCCGCCAGGCGACCCTTTTTGTAGCGGATGATGTGGTCGAGGCCGAAGAGCACCACATGGGCGGCGTGAGGGTACACCTCGATGGCCGAGCGTCCGGGAAGGGCCGCTGAGCTGGGGCGGAGCGAGAATCCCTGCGCGGCGAGGCTAGCCGCCAGGCGCGGCCCGGCCAGGGCGTCGTACCTGGCCAGGAACGCCGGCGTCGCCGTGTACGCGGAGGCGTGGCAACGCCCAAAGACGCGCGCCAGCTGCCGCTCGGCCGTGCGCTGGGGGCCGATGATGAGGGGCGCGTCCACGGCCACGACGGTGTCGGG
>JBPCLM010000159.1:0-22740 GCA_051003295.1 Tepidiformaceae bacterium
GGCTACACGCTCGCCCCGGCCACGGACTTTCGCGCCATTACCGCTCGCGGCGCCAGCGCCACCGTCAACGGCCGCGCCATCGTTGCCGGCAACCCCCTCCTCTTTGAGGAGCGGGCCATTGACCTCACCGATCACGGCCGCGAGGAACTGTCGCGGCTCCAGGCCACGGGCCGCACCGCCATCGTGGTCGCCATCGATGGCGCCGTCGAGGGCGTTATCGGCATCGCCGACGAGGTGAAGGCCAACGCCGCCCGCTCCGTCGCCGCCCTTCGCCGCCTCGGCCTGCGGGTGATCATGATGACCGGGGACAACGCCCAGGTCGCGGCCGCCGTAGCTGCTGCTGTCGGTATCGAGGAAACCCGCGCCAACGCCCGCCCGGAAGACAAGCTCGCGCTCGTGCGCGAACTGCAGGCACAGGGACTCTCCGTCGCCATGGTCGGTGATGGAATCAACGATGCCCCCGCCCTCGCCCAGGCCGAAGTCGGCATCGCCATGAGCACCGGCACCGATGTTGCCATCGAAGCTGGCGACATCACGCTCCTCAGCGGCGATGTCTCGAAGATCGCCGAGGCCATCTCCCTCAGCCGCAGCACGCTCCGCACCATCCGGCAGAACCTCGTCTGGGCGTTCGGCTACAACGTGCTCGCCCTCCCCATCGCGGCCTCCGGGCTGCTCAACCCCATCCTCGCCGGCGCCGCCATGGCTTTGAGTTCCGTCAGCGTCATGGGCAACAGCCTGCGCCTGCGCAGCAAGGCTCGCGCCATCGCCGAATCCAGCGGCAACAGTTACCGTGGCCCGCGCCAGGGCTTCGTCTCTGCCAACCGCGGCCCGCTGTTTGCGATGACCGCGGCCGCCGCCGTTTTGGTGCTGCCGCTGTCCATCTTCACAGCCATGGACCGCGGCTGGTTCGATGGCGCCGATGCCCTGGGCGCGCGCGAAGTCCGCATCGAACTGCGCAACTGGGAGGTCGAACCCTCCCGCACCAGCATCGAAGCGGGCGCTGTCACCTTCCGCGTCGTCCACGCCGAGGAAGCTCACGGCCACGGCAGCGAAGAAGCCGGCCGAATCCACGACCTCGTCGTCCTTCGCCGCAACGGCGACGGCTCGCTCGAAATGGTCGCCCGCACGCCCGCGCTCAAGCCCGGCGAAGACACCAAACTGTCGGTCACACTCTCTCCCGGCGACTACGAACTGCAGTGCAGTATCGTCGAAGAAATCGCTGGCGAAACGATCGTCCACGTCGCGAAGGGGATGGAAGAGCCCTTCGTCGTCACGTGATGCCAGGCCCGTGAGCCCCCGCCCGCCTTCCCCGGCAGCGCAGGTCAGCGCGCTCAACGACACCTGGCCCGGCCGCTGCTACGATCGGTCCATGAAGCGAGCCCCTTCCCGTGCCGTTCGCGTCGGTTCCGTCGTCATCGGCGGCGGCCATCCCGTGGTCGTCCAGTCCATGTGCGCCACCCGCACCCAGGACATCGCAGCCACCGTCGACCAGGCGCGCATGATCCATGCCGCCGGCGCCGGCCTCGTCCGCGTCGCCGTCGATAACCCGAAGGACGTGGCCGCTCTCGCCGAAGTGCGCGCACGCGTGCCCGGCGCCAACTTCGTCGTCGACCTCCAGGAAAACTACCGCCTCGTCACCCAGGTCGCGCCCCACGTCGATAAGGTGCGTTACAACCCCGGCCACCTCTACCACCACGAAAAGCACAAGCCCGTCCGCGATAAGGTCGCCTTCATCGCCGAAACTGCCGCCCGCCACGACTGCGCCATCCGTGTAGGCGTGAACTGCGGCTCCGTCGACCCCGAAATGCAGCGCCGCTTCGAAGGCGCCGATGGCCCCGGCCTCGATGGCGTATCCGCCATGGTTGAAAGCGCCCTCGAACACTGCCGCCTGCTCGATGACTTCGGCTTCGACCGCTATGTGGTCTCCCTCAAGGACAGCGACCCCGCCAAGGTGATCGAAGGCAACCGCCGCTTCGCCGCCGCCCGCCCCGATGTCCCACTGCACCTCGGCGTGACCGAGGCGGGCATGCTCCCCGATGGCGCCATCAAGACCCGCATCGCCTTCGAACAACTCCTCTCCGCCGGCATCGGCGATACCATCCGCGTCTCCCTCACCGTGCCATTCGCCGAAAAGTGGCGCGAAGTCGAAGTTGGCAAGCAAATCCTCGCCGATATCCAGGCCGGCCGCTTCCGCTCGGTCCCGAAAGGCTTTGGCGAAGGCCTCAACATCATCAGTTGTCCAAGCTGCAGCCGCGTCGAAAACGAAGCCTTCATCGACCTCGCCTTCCGCGTGAAGGAGATGGCCGCTTACGCGAAGCAGCACGACATCACGATTGCCGTCATGGGCTGCCGCGTGAACGGCCCCGGCGAAACCGATGATGCGGACCTCGGCCTCTGGTGCGCGCCCACCTTTGTGAACCTCAAACGCGGCGAACACGAGCTCGGCGCCTTCCCTTACGAGACCGTCCTCGATCGCCTCAAGCTCGAACTGGACGACGTGATCGCCAGCAAGACCGCCCCGGTCTGAACCGGCGCGCCGCTACTTGAAGATCACACGCACCGGCAGCGCCAGGCCGCCTTCCGAAAAGCCCGCGTCCTCGCTCGTGAGCATCGATTCCCCGGCGAACGTGTGGGCCGAACCGCCCTCCCGGTGCACTGTCACGCTCTCCAGCGCCGGGCGCACCACCCAGACGCGCAACGCGCCCGCAGCAAGGTAGGCAGCGACTTTCTCCTGGATTTCGGTGTCACGGTCGTCCGGCGAAACGACCTCCATTGCGAGGTCCGGCGGACCGTCGAAGAAGCTCTTCGGCATGCGGCCACCGGAAAGCCGCTGGGCGCGCACGAAGTGGACATCCGGCCCCAGCACCGTGTCGGGGCCACGAGAGACGCGGAACCCGCACTCCACACCCACCGCGCCCAGGCCGCGCGGGCGCGTGAAGGTCGTTAGCTCAAATACAAGATTGGCAACGATTTGGCTATGCTCCCCGCCGACGGGCATGTGCCTGACCACCTCTCCGCAGACAAGTTCCATCTTTCCGCCGTGGGGTGAGTCGGGCAGCGCATAGAACGCCTCGGCCGTGAGCAGACGGGTCGTGGGTTCAGCAGCCATCCGTCAAGGATACCGGATCGCACCGGGAGCCGTTCGTGAAACCCCTACTTCGCTGCGCCCTTCGCCGCCACTTCCGCCATCGCTTCTCCCAGCCGCTGCATGCCCTCCTCGATCTCCTCCATGGGCACGTAGCTGAAGGCGAGCCGCACGTGGTTCGTGGCCTTCCCATCGGCGAAGAACTGCGGGCCCTGCCCCACGAGCACGCCCTTCTCGTTCGCTGCCACCGCCACATCGCGGGAACTCATCCCCGGCCGTAATTGCAACCACAGGAAAAACCCGCCCTGCGGCCGCGTGTACGTGCAGTACCCCTCGCAGTAGCGTCGGAGACCGTCCTCCACTCGCTCGAGCTTGCGTTTGTAGGTGGCGCGCAAATGATCCACGTGCCGGTCAAGGTCGCCGTTGCGGATGGTCTCCGCGATGACCCGCCCCTGGAAGGCGCTCGACCCCATGTCGAAGCGCACCGCCGACATGCGCGAAATCAGCGCCGCCGGCCCCATCGACCATCCCATCCGCAGGCCCGTCGCAAGGACCTTCGAAAAGCTCGAAATCTTCACCCCGTGGTCTCCGCCGCTCAGCGCGAACAGCGACGGCGGCGGGGGCGTGTCGAACCACAACTCCCCGTAGGCATCGTCTTCCAGCATCAGCAGCGAATGCTCTTGCGCCAGCTCCACCATTCGCTCGCGCCGCTCGAGCGGAAGCGTGCAGCCGGCCGGGTTCTGGTGCGTGGGGATGCAGTACAGGAACTTCGCCCGCCGCCCGTCATCCCGCAGCCGCACGAGCGCCTCCTCCAGCGCGTCCACGCGCAGGCCCACTTCATCCATCGGCACCGCCACCAGTTCCGCCCCGAATGAGCGGATCGTGCGCATGCTGCCCGGGAAATTGGGGCTCTCTACCAGCACCACGTCGCCCGGGTCCAGCAGCGTTTCGCACATGATGCCGATGCCGTGCGCCGAGCCGCTCACCACCATCACCTGGTCCGCGCTGACCGGGATCCCCTCCAGCCTGCTCGACCGCTCGGCGAGCGCATCCCGCAGCGGCCGCGGCCCGAAGGTGCCGTTGTACTCCAGCGCTTCCTTCTGCTCGCGGTCTATCACCGTCCTCGCCGCCCTGAGAAGCAGCTCCCCCGGCAGCGACGGAATATCCGGCAGTCCGCCCGCGAACGAGATCACGGGCCGCGGGGCCGGTATCGCCGCCGCCCACACCGTCGGCCCCAGGATCTTCGCGCGCTGGCTCACTACGGCATCGACGCGGTCGGCGTCCCAGTACGGTTGCTCGGTCATGGTCGTTCTCCTCCCTGAGTCGCTGTTGCAAAGTATAGGCCCGCGAACGCGCGCGCCGCAGCGCTGCCACGCGACGCGCCCGAGCCGGTCGCACCGCTCTTGACGGCGCTGCTATACTGTGGTTTCACCAACCCGCACCCGCCAGTTTGGGAATGTTTTCACAAATGCGGCCCAGCCTCCCGGAGGGGACCGCGGCGGCTCCGTTCATTCCGAAACCGGCAGCGGCGGATGACAGATGGGACCGTTATGGCGCGTGGGCGCAGACCTTCAGCCCAGGGGCTCTACAACCCCGATCACGAACACGACGCCTGCGGCGTCGGCTTCATCGTGCACCTCAAAGGCCAGCGTTCCCACCAGATCATTGACGATGGCCTGACCGCCCTCGAAAACCTCAACCACCGCGGCGCCTGCGGATGCGAACCCAACACCGGCGACGGCGCCGGTCTGCTTGTCCAGATCCCGCACGAATTCTTCCGCCGCGAATGCGCCGTCCTCAACATCCGCCTCCCCGAAGCGGGACGCTACGGCATCGGCACGCTTTTCAGCCCCACCGATGCCCGTTCGCGCGCCCAGGGGCAGGCGCTCTTCACCGCCATCGTGGAGGAGGAGGGACAGCATCTCCTCGGCTGGCGCGAAGTGCCCACGAACAACGCCAGCGTCGGCGCCTCCGCCCTTGCTGTCGAGCCCGCCATGCACCACGTCTTCGTCGGCCGCAGCGCCGACATCGCCGATGACGATGCCTTTGAACGGACCCTCTACGTCATCCGCAAGCGCTTCGAAAAGGCCATCGTCCGCTGGGGCATCAAGGACGACGACTACTTCTACTTCCCCAGCCTCTCCTGCCGCACGCTCGTATATAAGGGCATGCTCACCGCTCTCCAGTTGCGCGAATACTTCCCCGACCTCTCCGACAGCCGCATGATCAGCGCCCTGGCGATGTTCCATTCGCGCTTCAGCACAAACACCTTCCCCAGCTGGGAACTCGCCCACCCCTACCGCATGATCTCCCACAACGGCGAAATCAATACCAAGCGCGGCAACCTCAACTGGATGGCCGCCCGCGAAGCGCTCTTCGAATCACCTCTCTTCCCCGATATCAGCAAGATCCTGCCCGTCATCAACGAGCACGGCAGCGACACCGCCTGCCTTGACAACGCGCTCGAAATGCTCGTCATGACCGGCCGCTCGCTGCCCCACGCCATGATGATGCTCATCCCCGAGGCTTGGAGCGGCCACGAATCCATGAACGCTGAACGCAAGGCCTTCTACGAATATCACAGCTGCCTCATGGAACCCTGGGATGGCCCCGCCTCCGTCGCCTTCACCGATGGCAAGAGCATCGGCGCCGTGCTCGACCGCAACGGGCTCCGCCCCTCCCGCTACTACGTCACGCGCGATGACCTGGTCATCATGGCCAGCGAAGTCGGCGTCCTCCCCATCGCCCCCGAACGGGTGCTCCACAAGGGCCGCCTCCAGCCGGGCAAGATGTTCCTCGTCAGCCTCGAAGAAGGCCGCATCATCGACGACAGCGAACTGAAGGCGAAGCTCGCCGCCGCGTTGCCCTACGCCGACTGGCTCGAGCGCGACCTCGTCCCCCTCGCATCCATCCCGGACGCCGAGTGCCTCGAGCCGCCCACGCCCGCCGCCCTGCTCCAGCGCCAGATGGCCTTTGGCTACTCGCTCGAGGACCTGAAATACATCATCGGCCCCATGGCTCGCAACAGCGAAGAAGCCATCGGATCCATGGGCACCGATACCCCGCTCGCCGTCCTCTCCAACCGCCCCCAGCCGCTCTACAACTACTTCCAGCAACTCTTCGCCCAGGTCACCAACCCGCCCCTCGATGCCATCCGCGAAGAGCTCGTGACCTCTGTGAAGACAGTTATCGGCCCCGAAGGCAACCTCCTCGATCCCGAGCCCGAAAGCTGCCACCTCATCAGCCTCGAAAGCCCCTTCCTCGATAACGCCCAACTCGCGAAGATGAAGACCCTGCGCGACCATGCCCTCCGTGCGACCGTCCTCCCCATGCTCTTCCCTACCCGCGCCGGCCCCGCCGGGCTCAAGCCCGCGATGGATGCCCTCTTCGCCGATGCCGATGCCGCCATCGCCGCTGGCGCCAAAGTGCTCATCCTCTCCGACCGCGGCGTCGATGCCGAAAACGCGCCCATCCCTTCGCTCCTCGCCGTCGCCGGCCTCCATAACCACCTCGTGCGCGAAAAGAAGCGCACCCGTGTCGGGCTAGTCGTCGAAACCGGGGACGCGCGCGAAGTGCACCACTTCGCGCTCCTCATCGGCTACGGCGCGGGCGCCATCAACCCTTACCTCGCACTCGATACGCTCGAACGCGTCCGCGCCGAAGGCCTCCTCGATGCCGCCGTGTCTCCCGAGGAAGCGTCCGCGCACTACCTCAAAGCGATCAAGAAGGGCGTCGTCAAGGTGATGTCCAAGACGGGCATCTCCACCATCCACAGCTATCGCGGCGCCCAGATCTTCGAAGCCATTGGCCTCTCCGAGCAGTTCGTTGATACCTACTTCACGCGCACCGCGTCACGCATCGGGGGCATCGGGATCGATGAAGCCGCCATGGAGGCGCTCGCCCACCACCAGCGCGCCTTCCCCACTCGCGAAGGCGGCCTCGAAGAGCTCGAGTGGGGCGGTCAGTACCAGTGGCGCCGCGATGGCGAATACCACCTCTTCAACCCCGAAACCGTCTTCCGCCTCCAGCACGCCACGCGCAGCGGGCAGTACACCATCTTCCGCGACTACACCCGGCTCGTGGACGAACAGAGCGAGCAGATGGCCACCCTGCGCGGTCTCTTCGAACTGAAGCCCGACAGGCCGCCCGTCCCCCTCGATGAGGTGGAGCCCGCCGAAAGCCTCTTCCACCGCTTTGCGACCGGCGCGATGTCCTTCGGCTCCATCAGCGCCGAAGCGCACGAAACGCTCGCCATCGCCATGAACCGTATCGGCGGCCGCAGCAACACGGGCGAAGGCGGCGAAGACCGCCGCCGCTTCCTGCCCGATGCCAACGGCGACCTCCGCCGCAGCGCCATCAAGCAGGTCGCCTCCGGCCGCTTCGGCGTCACCAGCGAATACCTCGTCAACGCCGACGAACTCCAGATCAAGATGGCCCAGGGCGCCAAGCCCGGCGAAGGCGGCCAGCTCCCCGGCGCCAAGGTCTACCCCTGGATCGCCGAGGTGCGCCACGCCACTCCCGGCGTTGGCCTCATCAGCCCGCCCCCGCACCACGACATCTACTCGATCGAAGACCTCGCCCAGCTCATCCACGACCTGAAGAATTCGAATCCCCGCGCCCGAATTAGCGTGAAGCTCGTCGCCGAAGTCGGCGTCGGCACTGTCGCCGCCGGCGTCGCCAAGGCCAAGTCCGATGTCGTCCTCATCTGCGGGCACGATGGTGGCACCGGCGCGAGCCCCCTCACCTCCCTCAAGCACGCCGGCATCCCCTGGGAACTCGGCCTCGCCGAAACCCAGCAAACCCTCGTCATCAACAAGCTGCGCGACCGTATCGTCGTGCAGACCGATGGCCAGCTGAAGACCGGCCGCGATGTCATCATCGCCGCCCTCCTCGGCGCCGAAGAATTCGGCTTCGCCACCGCGCCGCTCGTCGTCCTCGGCTGCGTCATGATGCGCGTCTGCCATCTCGATACGTGCCCCGTCGGCATCGCCACCCAGAACCCTGTGCTCCGCGAAAAGGTCGATGGGCGCGCTGAGCACGTCGTCAACTTCTTTCGCTTCATCGCCGAAGAAGTGCGTGAAACCATGGCGCACCTCGGCTTCCGCCGGCTCGACGACATGATAGGCCGCAGCGACCTCCTCGATGTGCGCCGCGCGGTCGATCACTGGAAAGCCCAGGGCCTCGACCTCTCCGCCATCCTCTATCGCCCTGACATGCCCGCTGACGTGGCCACGCATTGCGTCACTACGCAGGACCACGGCCTCGAAAACGCCCTCGACCAGCAACTGCTGCCGCTCGTCGCGCCCGCCCTCGAACGCCGCGAGCCGGTCCGGCTTCAGATGCCCATACGCAACGTCAACCGTACCGTCGGCACCATCGTCGGCAGCGAGCTCACGCGCCGCCACGGCTTCAACGGCCTCCCGGATGACACCATCCACATCAAGTTCGATGGCTCAGCCGGCCAGAGCTTCGGCGCGTTCCTCCCTTCCGGCATGAGCCTGGAACTCGAAGGCGATTCCAACGACTACTTCGGCAAAGGGCTCTCCGGCGGCCGCGTCGTCGTCTATCCTCCCGCCGCCGCTACCTTCGTGCCCGAAGAAAACATCATCATCGGTAACGTCGCGCTCTATGGCGCAACCAGCGGCTCCGCCTTCATCCGCGGGCTCGCGGGCGAACGCTTTTGCGTGCGCAACAGCGGTGCCGTCGCCGTCGTCGAAGGCACCGGCGACCACTGCTGCGAATACATGACCGGTGGCCGCGTCGTTGTCATAGGCCCCACCGGCCGTAACTTCGGCGCCGGCATGAGCGGCGGCATCGCCTACGTGCACGACCCCGATGGCACATTCCACAACCACTGCAATCTCGAAATGGTCGCCCTCGAACCGCTCGACGAAGAAGAGGACCTCGAACTTGTGCACGGGCTCATGGAACGCCATCTCCAGTACACCAGCAGCACCGTCGCCGCCCGGTTGCTCGAAGATTGGCCGGCCGTCGCTCCACACTTCGTCAAAGTGATGCCCAAGGAATACCGCCGCGTGCTGGAAGAACGCCGCCGCGCCGAGACCCCCGCCCACACCATCCCCGCCACCGCCGTCGGCGTCGTCCGTGACTAAACCCACCGGCTTCATGGAATTCGGCCGCGAGACCCCCTCCCGGCGGCCCATCCCCGACCGCGTGCACGACTGGCTCGAGGTCTACGAAGACTTCGCCCCGGGAAAGCTGCGTGACCAGGCCGCGCGCTGCATGGACTGCGGCATCCCCTTCTGCCACCAGGGCTGCCCCCTGGGCAACATCATCCCCGACTGGAACGACCTCGTGTACCGCGACCGCTGGCACGACGCCATCGACCGCCTCCACGCCACCAACAACTTCCCCGAATTCACCGGCCGCCTCTGCCCGGCGCCCTGCGAAGCCTCCTGCGTCCTCGGCATCAACAACGACCCGGTCACCATCAAGCAGGTCGAGCTCAGCATCATCGAGCGCGCCTGGGACGAAGGCTGGGTGCGCCCCGAACCCGCGGCGATCCTGACCGGCAAGTCCGTCGCCGTGGTCGGCTCTGGCCCGGCCGGGCTCGCCTGCGCCCAGCAGCTCGCGCGCGCCGGCCACACCGTGACCGTCTTCGAACGCGATGACCGCATCGGTGGCTTGCTTCGCTACGGAATCCCAGATTTCAAGATGGAGAAACGCTTCCTCGACCGCCGCCTCGCGCAGATGGCGGCCGAGGGCGTCGTCTTCCGTCCCGGCGTCAACGTCGGCATCGATATCCAGGCCGCCGTGCTGCGCGATCAGTTCGATGCCGTTTGCCTGGCGGGTGGAGCCACCCACGCACGCGGCCTCGATGTCCCGGGCAGCGACCTCCGTGGTGTCTGCTTGGCGATGGATTACCTCCCACTCCAAAACAAGCGCAACGCCGGCGACGAAATCCCCGCGGAGTCGTTTGTTTCCGCCGCGGGCAAACGCGTCATCATCCTCGGTGGCGGCGATACCGGTGCGGACTGCCTCGGTACCGCCCACCGCCAGGGCGCCCGCGAAGTGCTCCAGTACGAGCTCCTTCCCAGGCCGCCTGTGCTCCGGCCGGAAGCGAATCCCTGGCCAACCTGGCCCAACATCTACCGCGTCTCCGCCGCCCATGAAGAAGGCGGCGTTCGTGACTACTCCATCCTCACGACTCACCTCTCCGGCGAGGACGGCGTCTTGACAAAGCTCCACGCCACGCGTGTCGAGTTCATCGAAGAAGACGGGCGCCAGGTCATGAAGCAGCTCCCGGGCAGCGAGTTCGAAGAAGAGGTGGACCTTCTGCTCCTCGCCATGGGGTTTCTGGGGCCCGAGCAGGCGGGCATGCTCGAGCAATTCGGCGTGGAGTTCACGCCCCGCGGCAACGTCGCCGCCGATGAAGAGAAGATGACGTCCGTGCCCGGCGTCTTCGCCTGCGGCGATATGGCACGCGGCCAGTCCCTCATCGTCTGGGCCATAGCCGAAGGGCGTACCGCCGCCATCGGCATCGACCGCTACCTCATGGGCGAAACCGCCCTCCCCCAAACCGCCCGCGCCTAACGCCTTAGTGAGTGGCGTGCAATGGCCTACGCGCTTCGCTCCACCAGGTACCCTCCAATCTCGCGGAATGTCGCCTTCCAGCCATCGTCTAGCGGCAGCCGCTCCAACTCTAGTGCGGCGGCCGCTGCGTGTGCCCGCGCCTGTTCGCGGCAGAGCACGTCCGCCCCCGCTGCTTCCAGGGCCTGTACAACAGCGGGTACGTCCGTCGGTCCGCTCGATGTATCGTAGGCGCGGCGGATGACGGTGGCGGCATCCGGGTTGTTGAGGCCATGCACGACGGGCAGCGTCTTCTTGTGGCGAGCGATGTCGTTCGTGTTCGATTTGCCGGTGCTGTTAGGGTCCCCCCAGGTTCCCAGGTAGTCGTCCTGCGCCTGGAACGCCAGCCCTACCTCCAGCCCCCAGCGCCCGATGCCGTGCGCCGCCTCCGCCGGCGCGCCCGCCAGGATGGCCCCCATCGTCAGCGGCGCCGCCAGCAATGCGCCGGTCTTGCCCGACACCATCGCCAGGTAATCCTCCACCGTCACGTGCTCACGATCCTCGAGGGCGATGTCCTGCCATTGCCCCGCGATCATCCTCTCGATCGCCTCGTTGAGGATGTCGAGAGCCCCCAGGCGCCGTTCGAACGTCCCCCCGCCCCGCGTCAGCGCTAGCACCGCCCGCGTGTACAGGAAGTCCCCCACGTTGATCGCTTGCGCCTCACCGATCAGCGCCCACAGCGTCGGCCGATGGTGCCGCTCGTCATCGTGGTCCTGCACTTCGTCGTGCACCAACGAGAAGTTGTGGACCAGTTCCACCGCCACCGCTCCCGGCATCGCCTCAGCAACGCTCCCGCCGAAGGCCTCCGCCGCCGCCAGGCAGAGCGCCGGGCGGATGCGCTTGCCCCCGGCGGCGGTCGCACGGCCATCGCGGTCTTCCCACCCGAGGGCGTAGCGCGCCGCTACCGCGAGTGGCTCCGTCCCCCCCCCGAGAGCGTCCCGCAGCGCGGTCTCGATCTTCTCGCTGTGCGCCGTGAGGGCCGCCGGGACGTCGCTTCCCATCCCCTCAGGCCGGAGCGAGCGCGCCACGCACCCCATCCGGCGCATCCTGTGGCCGTCGTGCTTGCAGAGCCTGGCGCGCCCGCTCAGCGATGCCCGCGCCATCAAGGTCGTGCAGCCGCTTGAATGTCGCCTGCGGGCCGTGATCGACGATAGCGTCGGGCATCGCCAGGTTCAGCAAGTACTGTCCGGCCAGGCCGTGCTCAGCCAGAAGCGCCAGCACCGCCTCGCCAAACCCGCCCGCACGCACGTTCTCCTCCGCCGTCACGATTCCGCCCGTCTCGCGCGCCATCCGCAGGATCAGCGCCTCGTCCAGCGGCTTCGCGAAGCGCGCGTTCACGACCGTCGCCTGCACGCCCATCTCTTCGAGCAGGAGGGCGGCCTTCTCGCATTCCACCACCGGCGAACCGAACCCGATCAGGGCGACGTCGCTGCCCTCCCGTAGCACTTCGCCACGTCCTATCGGGAGTGCGCGCATGGGCAGGCCCGTGGACGCACCAGGTCCCGCCCCCCGCGGGAAGCGCACCGCGAACGGCCCGTCCTGTTGCACGCCCGTGAATAACAGGTCGCGCAGTTCACGCTCATCCCTGGGCGCAGCAACCACCATCCCCGGCAGGCAGCGCAGGTAGCTGATATCGATGAAGCCCTGGTGCGTCTTGCCGTCGTCCCCCACAAAACCAGCGCGGTCAAGCGCGAAGATGACCGGCAGCCCTTGCACCACCACGTCGTGCACCACCGAATCGAAGCCACGCTGCAGGAACGTGCTATAGATGGCCGCGATTGGCCGCATGCCCTGCGTCGCCAGGCCCGCCGCGAACGTCACCGCATGCTGCTCGGCGATGCCCACATCGAACACCCGCCCCGGGTGCTTGCGCTGCACGGGCGCGAGCCCCGTCCCCTCCAGCATCGCCGCCGTGATCGCAACCACGCGCGAGTCACTCTCGATGAGTTCCTGGGTCGCCTGCGCGAACACTTGGCTGTACGTGGGCGGCGCGGCCGGCGCCCCCGGCTCGATGGGCTTCTTCAGCCAAAACGTCCCGCTATGGCTTCTCACCGGGTCGGCCGCCGCCTCCGGGATGCCGTGGCCCTTCTCCGTCAGGATGTGCAGCAGCACCGGCCGCGACCGTACCTTCTTGATCGCCGCCAGCGTCGATTCCAGTTCCTGCAGGTCGTGGCCGTCGATCGGGCCGTAGTATTCGAACCCGAACTGCTCCCAGAAACTCGCCGGCACGAGCAGGTCGCGCATGCTCGCCTTGACGCGCTTGGCGCCCTGCCACATCTGGCGCCCGAGCGGCAGGTGTTCAACCATGCTGCCGATCTCGCGCTTCGCGTTGCGATACAGCGGGTCGATGCGCAGCTTGTTCACGTTCCGGCTGAGCGCGCCCACATTCGCGGATATCGACATCGCGTTGTCGTTCAGGATGACGATCATGTCTTCGCCGAGGTGGCCCGCGTGGTTCATCGCCTCGAGCGACATGCCCGCTGTCATGGCCCCGTCGCCGAGCACGGCCACCACGTGGTGCCGTTCGCCCTTCAGGTCGCGTGCCACCGCCATCCCCATAGCGGCCGAAATCGCCGTGCCCGCGTGGCCCGCCCCGAAGGCGTCGTGCTCGCTCTCGCTACGGTCCGCGAAACCTGAGAGCCCCTGGTATTGCCGGATCGTCGACATCCGTTCCTTGCGGCCGGTCAGGATCTTGTGGACATAAACCTGATGACTGACGTCCCAGACGATCTTGTCCTTCGGTGAATCGAACAACCGGTGCAGCACGATCGACAGCTCAACCACGCCCAGGTTCGAAGCCAGGTGCCCGCCCCCGCCGATGCACTGCACGGTATCCACCAGGAATTCGCGGGTTTCCGTCGCCAGTTCCCGTAATTCGTCGAACGAAAGGCCCCGAAGGTCGGCAGGGCAGGTCACACGGTCGAGAAAGGGCGTCAACAGCCACTCCTTCGGGATGTGTCACTCAACAGTACGGCACGGCGCCGCTCTACGGTCAGTGCGGCCGCTTACCTGCTTGCTCCGCCGCGCGCCCGGCTGAGCGAGCTCGGGCCCGAATCCCCCTCACGAAGGACTGGGCGCCTCCACGCGCGGCGGTTCGAATCGGCGGATGTCGTCCGGCACATCGTCCGCTGCCAGCGGCAGGCGGATGGTGAACACCGAACCCACTCCCTCAACCGAAGATACCCCCACGGTGCCCTTCATGGCCTGCACCGCCCCCCGCACGATCGCAAGGCCGAGGCCGGTGCCGCCCTCACGCCGGCTCCGAGCCTTGTCGACGCGGTAGAAGCGGTCGAACACGTGCGGCAACTCCTCCGACGGGATGCCCGGTCCGTTATCCGCAACGGTGATCACGGCAGCCCGTTCGTCTCGCTCAACGCGCACAGTCACCGTGGCCGCTTCCCCCGAATATTTGATGGCGTTGTCCACCAGGTTCGAAACCGATCGGAACATCAGGTCGCCGCTCGCCTCCGCTTCGATGCCCGGGTCGCCCTGGACCGCGAGGGCCACTGCCCGCCGCGCTGCCAGAGGCCCCAGCTGGTGGAACACCTCTCGCACCAGCCGCAACACGTTCACGGCTTCCGCCTCGGGGGTCTCGCGCTCGCTCGATGAAAGGACCAGGAGGTCATCGCTCAGCCGTGTCAGCCGCGCCGTCTGCTGCTTGATCGTCTCTACCAGCTCGCGGTACTCAGCCGCGCTTGTGTCCGGGTCCATCTCCGTGACGTCGATGTTCGTGCGGATCGCCGCCAGCGGTGTGCGCAGTTCGTGAGAGGCGTCCTGCACGAACTGCCGCTGCTGGTCGAAGGACACCTCCAGCCGCGCGATCATCGAATCGAATGTGTCCGCCAGCGCCTTCAGCTCGTCGTCCGGCCCCTGGTGGTTGATGCGCAAGCTCAGGTTCGAAGCGCTGATCTCCGAAGCCGCCTTCGTGATATCCCGCACCGGGCGCAGCATCATCCCGGAAAACAGGTAGCCGCCCACGCCCGAGGCCAGCGCGAGCCCAACCACAGCGATAAGTGACCACGTCTGCAGGCGGTCCAGGTTCTGCGAATAGATCTGGTCTTCGATGTCCTTGACGATCAGCCTGGTCGTGAACACCGGCGTGAAGCCGTTGATCGCCCCTCCCGGGCCGCTCCGCACCGGCTGGAACAACTCCTCCCCCGCAATCCCCTGCACGACCACGTCCGGGTGGTCGAAGCGCGCCGCGATGTTGAGCGCCACGATGAACGCGACGCCAAACACCAGCAGCAGGCTGGAATACCAGACCGACAGTTTGAAGCGCACGGTCCGCGCGAAAGCGGGCACGCGAATCCTAGAGGACGTAGCCCTTCCCCCGGATGGTCTCGATGAGCTGCTCTTCGAAGCCCTCATTCAGCTTGCGGCGCAGGTTGTTCATGTGCACCTTCACCGTCTGCGTGAAGGGGTTCGCGTGCTCATCCCAGATGTGTTCCAGCAGTTCTTCCTGAGGCACCGCGCGCCCTTCGTTGCGAGCCAGGTAGTACAGCAGCGCGAATTCCTTCGGCGTCAGGTGGATCTCTTTGCTCTCCCGGCGGGCGCGGTTGGTGTTCGGGTCCAGTTCCAGCCCCCGCGTGTTCAGCACCGGCTCCCTCAGCCCGCCCTCACGCCGCGCAATCGCGCGTATGCGCGCTTCCAGTTCACTGAAGGCGAAGGGCTTCACCAGGTAGTCATCCGCGCCCTGGTCCAGCCCCTCGATCCGTTCCCGGATAGAGCTGCGCGCCGTCAGCATGATGATGCCCCCGCCGAAGCGGTCCTGGCGCAGCCGCCGGCACACCTCCATCCCGTCGATTCGCGGCAGGTTCAGGTCCAGGCAGACAACGTCGTAGTTGTTGATGCTCGCCTTCTCCAGCGCCGATGGGCCGTCGCTCGCCACATCCACGGCGTAGCCCTTTTTCACCAGCCCCCGCTCGATCGCCGCCGCGATCGTTTCTTCGTCTTCCACAACAAGGATTCGCATGCGGACCACCTCCACCAGACTTCTTGATCACCGTAGACCCATCGCGGCCAAACGAAGGTAAAGAACGCCGGGCTCGCCGCCCCGCCGGCCCTCAGGCCACGGCGCCAATTTTCGGTGGCTCAACTTCCGCTGCCGAGTGGGTTACATAACGTCCGACCATCTCCCCGCTGCCCTCCGCCTTCAGCTGCCGGATCAGGAACGAGAACTTCGTCTGCAGCGCCGCGCCCAGTTCCTGACGTATCTCTACGGGCAGGTCCCACGTTCGCTCCTTGAAGGGCCCCCACGCCTTCTTGCGCGTCTTGTAGAAGAATTGGAGGTCGGTTTCGCCCGTGCCTCGTTCGTCCGCGAGGCTCACGTCCGAATACGCCCGCATCTCACGCAAGAGTTCCGCCGGGAAAACGGCGTGGTCCATCAACAGGTTCTGGAAGCCCGTCGCCAGGTGTATCTCCGCCGTCTCCACTTCTGGGAATCGGTGGAAGAGCTCGTCCGGGAGCGTGCTCGCGCCGTGTTGCACAGCACCCGCCATGCCATAGCGCTCCCGCCCCACGCGCGACATCTCCCCCAGCGTGTCGAAGTCGAGGGCCACGCTCGCGATCGTCCCATCGGGTAGCGGGATGCCGCCGTGACTGGTGCCTGTCTGGACGCTCACCTTCGAAATACCAGCGAACTCGGACCCCGCGATTTCGCGCAGGCCATCCACGTACGCCGTCAGTTCCTCCACCGTGCTGTTGTTCTTCCCCACCTCACCAATCTCCCCGCCGATGGAGATGCGCACCCCTTCCGGCTCCAGCGCCCGCACCAGCCTCGCCAGACGCGCCGTCAGTTGGGCATTTGGCGCCTGCTGGTCACTCACGCGCTCGAACGAAAGGTCCACGAGCGTCGAGGCATCGATGTCGATGCAGTAGAACTGCGCCGCCACCGCCTTGCGAATTAAGTCCTCGAGTGCCCTTGTTTCCGCTTCCGGGTCGGTCGCGAACTTTTTCGCGTTCGCCTGGAAATGGTCACCCTGGATGAACACCGGCCCTTCGTAGCCCTCCGCGATCGCCGCCGCCAGCACGACCGCCGCGATCTCCGCAGGCTCCTGGAACGTGTATCCCATCTCCGACCGCGCCAGTTCGAACACCGTCGCCGCTCCATCCGTTTCCTGCATCGCCCGGAATAGCGCACGCGCCATGTCGTACGCCATCCCCCGGATGTTGACGGCCGGCACCGTAAACCCGCTCACCTCGCCTCTCCCGCGCGCCTCGTAGAGCCCGGCGATGGACGAGGGCATGGCTCCGAGCTGCGGCGCCGCGGCGTGAATTGCATAACGCGCCAGTGCCTGCTCCTCCGCGCTCCCGAAGACCGCCAGGCGCACGATGTTGTCGATGGAAGCGCGCACCGGCTGCGCGTCACGCAACAACGGGCGCGCGCCGGACAGGTTGAGGACGGCTGCAAGCGTACTGTTCATGGGCGCATTGTAAGCGACCGTCAGTGACGTTTCATCGCCCGGAAAGGGCGGGGCACTCGCCGGTGGACGAGCTCGACGCGCTGAGCATGGACTGGTGAGGCTCAGGCCGCCTGTTCGCTCGCCCGCAACAGCCCGCGCCGCTCCAGCATGTAGCCGAATCCGCGCACATTGATGATGTAGCTCGGCTCGCTCGGGTCCGCCTCTATCTTGCGGCGGATGCGGCGGATGTAGACCTTCACGATTTCCTGGGCTTCGCGCTCCGAATACGTGTAGTCCTGCACCGCCCGCAGGGTCTCCACCGGGCTCACCACCTTCCCGGCGTTGCGCGCAAGGTAGGCAAGGATCTTGAATTCTGTTGGCGTCAGCGGGATCGCTTCTTCATCGCGCACAGCCTGGCAGCGGTCGAAGTCGAGCACCAGGTCCCGCACCGTGATCGTGCTTGGCCCCCCCTCTTCAGGCTGCGGTGCCGGCGCCTTGCGCCGCGCGAGCGCGCCCAGCTGCGCCGTGAGCATCTCCATCCCGTCGGTATCGCGCAGGCAAATGTCCGCGCCCGCTTCCAGCGCCGCCGTCAGTCCGTGCGCCTGTGGCCCCGGGGCTATCACCATCACTGAAGCCCGCGAATTGCGCGCCACCGTCCGCACCAGCGCCACATCGCTCTCCTGCCGCGGGTCGATGGCCAGCACAATCAGGTCCGGCTCGAACTGGGCGAGCAGACGCTCCGTCTCCCGGTCGTGAGGACGCTCGGTCGTCGTGAAGCCCTGCCGTGCGAGCGCGGGCAACAGGTCCGACGACCGGTACTCTCGCGTGTGCGTGACGAAGGCGACCGAGTTGCGAAAGCCAGGGTCGAGTCGGTCTGACATGTCGGGTTCTCCCGTTGTGAGTGCTGGCCCTCCCCTTCGAGGACGGGCCTCCGCAATTTCGGCCTGCTGGCGAAACCTGTGTTCTTAGGGATGTTCGGCAGGGATCGTGCCCGCTAGCAGGGGTGCCCGCACGGCTTTGTTGAGGATCCCTTCGGAAAAGCGGGAGGCCAGCCGCCAGGCTGCGCTGTCGCCGCGCCAGGGCGGCTGGCCGGAGGGCGTCTTCATCGCGGCCGTGGTCCCCGGTCAGGCCACCTCTCGCAAGAGCGAACGCCGCAGACGGTTGACCGCCTGCGCGTGGAGCTGGCTCACCCGTGTCTCCGATACGGACAGCACGTTCGCGATGTCCTTCATCGTCAAGTGCTCGACATAATAGAGCGCGACCACCAGCCGCTCGCGCTCGGGCAGCGTATGTACGGCTTTCGACAGCTCCTCGTGCAACTCGCGCTCATCGAGCCCACGCGTGAAGTCGATGTCCTCGTCAGCGGTCGGCATTTCCGCCGCCGGGAAAGAGTCGCCGTCGTCGTCCTTCTCCAGCATCTTGTCCAGCGAAACGGTCACCCAGCGTGAATTAGAGGCGGCATCGCGGTACTGCACGATGCTGATCCCCAGGTGTGTGGCGCTCTCCGCTTCCGTCGGCGTTCGCCCCAGCTCCATTTCCAGTTCGCTCTGTGCCCGTTGCACATCGCGCGCCTTCTGGCGCATCGTGCGGCTGAGGCGGTCCATGCGCCGAAAGGCATCGATCATCGAACCGCGAATGCGCCTCACCGCGTAGGCGTGGAAGTTCGTCCCCTTTGCCGGGTCGTAGCGCCTCACGGCCTCTACGAGCCCACAGGTGCCGTATCCCACTGCATCTTCGAACTCCAACAGCCCCGGTATTTCGAGGGGCAGCGAACGCGCTACCCTGCGCACCAACGGCGCGTACTGTATGACGAGTTGCTGCTGTTCTTCGTGCGACAGGTGTTGAGGCGTCGCGGGGCTTTCCGTGACTTCCGGAGCCGGCCATGCCATTGCAATTCCCCCCAATAACCCCGAACGTTCACCGGTGCGTGTCGATTGTCGTCCGGGTGGCTTGATTGTTCAGGCGCCTCTGGTGACAGAACAACGGATCTCTGGTGACGCATCGGTAGTCGTTTCGTGACATCCGGAGACATAAATGACCTCATCGAGGGTACAGCCGGTGGCACGACCGGGCCCGTGGCGCTGCGCATCGGCTCCCGCGAGGTTCAGCCTCCGCCTGACAGACTGGCCATGTCCCGGCGAGGGGCTGACCGCCGCGGAAGGCCTCGCTCCTGGGCGCCGGTCAGAGATCTAAATCACGGCTCCACAGCCTTCCGCCGGTGTGCTGGAACACCTGCGCCGGATCCGGCTCGCGTCTGGATTCGAACTTCGCACTATATCAGTTATGTTGAGAATCAGTCTTTTGCAGGGCGCCCTCCCGGGACATCGCCGCGCTGTCCCTGTATGGCGCTGCTGGAGTCCCAGCCGCTACCGTGGCGCACGAGGCTTATCTCATGCCCTACCCTGTCGTCGCTGTCGAGCGTAGCGGCGCCCTCGTGATGCTTACCCCCTCCGGATCGGAATGGTACCGCCGTGCTCTTCACCCCAGCGGGCGCTGGCCTTCCTGGAACCCTGCGCGTGACCTGCTTGCCATCTCCGTCATCGAACAGCGCGGCGAAGGGCTCCAGAGCGAGCTTCACCTCATCAACACCGCCGGCACACTCGTCCGGGTCGCCCATAGCGGTGGCGAGGATGTCCCACCGGTGATCGCGCCCCGGCTCCCCCACTACGCTCTCTGGTCTCCCGCCGGCGATGTCCTGAGTTATGTCGCGCCCTCGGAGTTCGGCCTCGGGCTCTTCCTCACCCACGCCGACGGTACCTTCATCTCCGACCCCATCATCACCGGCGCCCCGCTTTTTCACTCCTGGTGCGGCGACAACAACTTCATCGCTGTGCACGCCGGCCGCGAACTCGCCGTCGTCGAAGTCGAAGGCAGTCGCACCACCGCCTCCGTCGCCGACCCGGCCGTTGGTTTCCGCGCGCCCGCTTATAGCGACGATGCCGAAATCCTGGCCTACGCGGTCGCGGTCGAAGGCGGCGTGGCCGTCATGCGCGCCCTGTTCCAGGGGACCGGTTCCCGCGAAATCCGGCGCTTCGCCGGTGGCGTCGCCCTCGCCTTTCGCCCGCAGACCTGCGAACTCTCCGTGGCCGTTACGCGCCGCCCGGACACGGGCACCTTCGATGAGCTGTGGCAGATGGACCTCTCGCAGCACCCGTCCCACGAGGCTCTCGCCTGGACGGGCCCCTTCGTCTCCTTCGCGTGGTCCCCCGAAGGGAGCCGCCTCGCGCTCATCGTTCCTGCGCAGAGCGGCGACGGCCGCTACAGACTCCAGACGTTGCACCCCGACGGACGCTACTCCGCCGCCACCGAGCCCTTCCTCCCCTCCCAGGACTTTCGCACCGCCATCGGCTTCTTCGACCAGTACAACCAATCCCACAACCTCTGGTCGCCCGATGGCAGCCATATAGTGGTTAGCGGCCGCCTCGCGAACGACTCCGTATCGCCCTCTTTCGGGGATCCCGAAGGCGACTTCGCGATGGTGTGGGAAGTCGCGCCACGTTCGCCGTTCGCAACCCTCGCGCCCGCGGAACTCGCCTTCTTTCCACCGCTCGCAAAGCCGTTACGGCGCTAGCGAGACGTAAACAGCGGGTAAGCCCCCAAATTGCTGGCCGCGATCCGCCCCCTGTACACTCGGAACCAACCGCGGCTGAACTGACCCCGGAAAGGTTTCCCCCCTCATGGATGTCCCCCGCCCGATGGAATCCCAACCCGGCGCTGGCGAACGTGCCGCCCGTTCCGCCGTACTCGTGTTCATGCTGCTTGCCGTTACGGCCCTGGCCTTTGGCCTCGGATATCTCATCAACGAAGTACGTGATGACGGCGACAGCACCGCGGCCGTACCGGGCTCGACCACCTTTGCGACCGGCGACGATGCCGTCGGGGCTGCGATCCTCGATGAAATCTACGACCTCCTCAAAACGAACCATGTCGACCGCGCGACGATTGACCCCGATTCCATCCGCGACGCTGCCATCTCCGGCGCCATCGCCTCCCTCAACGACCCCCACACCCAGTACATACCGCCCCAGGATGTCGCCGCCGTGGCGTCGGACCTCAGCTCCTCTTATCAGGGCATCGGCGCGAGCGTGTCTGATCAGAGCGGCGAAATCCAGATCATCTCACCCTTCCGCGGGTCACCAGCCGAAGACGCTGGCATTCGCCCTGGCGATGTCGTCCTCGAAGTCGATGGCGAAAAAACCGATGGCTGGAGCGACCAGCAGGCCGTCCGCCGCATACGCGGCCTCAAAGGCACCACCGTCGTACTGACCATCCGCCACACCGATGGCACGACCGAGACCATCACCATCACCCGCGGCGATATCGAAATCGAAAGCGTCTTCACCGTCCCGAATCTTGAAGTCATCCCCGGCGAGAGCGGCGAGAAAATCGTCGACCGCGATGGCAACCCGGTCACCGATATAGGCTTCGTCGCCATCTCCGGCTTCCACGACAAGACCCTCAGCGAGCTGCGCACCAAGATCGGCGACATCGAGCGCAAAGGGTACAAGGCTCTCATCGTGGACCTGCGCAGCAACCCCGGCGGGCAGCTGCTCGCTACCCTCCAGGTCGCCGATGAATTCCTCGCCGGGGGCACCATCCTCCACGAAGTTGACGCCGCCGGGAAGAAAACCACCGAGACGGCCCGCCCTGGAGGCATCGCTACGAAGATCCCGCTCGTCATCCTCCTCGACCGTTCCAGCGCGAGCGCCTCCGAAGTCCTTGCCGCCGCCCTGCGCGATAATGGCCGCGCCAGGATCGTGGGCACGCGCAGCTTCGGCAAGGGCACCGTCAACCAGCTTCAGCCGCTCAAGAACTGCGGCGACCCCGCCGGCTGCGGCGCCCTCTACATTTCCGTCGGGCGCTGGCTCTCCCCCAAGGGCGACCAGATCGAGGGCCTGGGCGTCAAACCCGACTTCGAGGTTCCCATGACCGCCGAAGAGTACATCGACCAGGGCGACATCCAGATGTTCAGGGCCGTCGAGGTCGCTCGCGGCAACTGACACAACGCTTCGCCCGGCGCTACACTTTGGCCAAACCTGCGGCCCTTACCGCCAGCGCCTACGGGCCGCTCCGATGCAACCATGCCCACCCAACACTCAAACTCGCGCATCGCCGAGAACCGCCGTGCCCGCCACGACTACGAGATCCTCTCCACCTACGAGGCCGGGATCGTCTTGAGCGGCTCCGAGATAAAGTCCGTCCGCGGCCACAAGGTCCAGCTGCAGGGCGCCTACGCCCGCATCCGCAACGGCGAGGTCTGGCTGCAGGATGTCCACATCGCTCCGTACCTGAACGCCGGTTACGCCGGCCACGAACCGAAGCGCGACCGCAAGCTCCTCCTGCATCGCAAGGAGATCACCCGTATCAACCAGGTCATGAGCGAACAGGCGCTCACACTCGTGCCGCTTGCCATGTACTTCAAGCACGGCCGCGCCAAGGTCGAAATCGGCCTCGCCCGCGGCCTCAAGCGCTACGACAAGCGCGAACGCATCGCCGAACGTGATGTCGAGCGCCAGATAGCCCGCGCCGTCCGTCGCAACGCCTGACCGCCGACTCTCGCGATCACTGTGTTATGATCGGGTCGACGGCGAAAGCCGCCGTTTTATGGGGACGAAAGGATTCGACAGGGGGCCACGTGGCCAGGTAGCAGGCCGAGGTTGGGGG
>JBPCLM010000160.1:0-6219 GCA_051003295.1 Tepidiformaceae bacterium
CACCTGGTCCAGGGCGACGGCGTCGTTTTCGTTGACGATTGGCACGGTGCCGCTTTCGAGGAGGTCGCGCAGCGTGTTGCGCGCGTTCAGGTAGCCGAGGCGGTCGCTCAGGTCGCGGCGCGTCAACAGCACCTGAGCGACCACCGTGTCGTGCCAGTCGAAGAGTTCGTCCCAGCTCTGCATGAGGTGGCTCTGGCCGACGCTGGCGTAGGCCTGGCGGCTGGGCGTGTGCCCTTCGCGCAGGCGCTTCTGCAGGCGGTGGCGCCCCGCGGCCTGTGCGCCGCTCGAAACCACCACCACCTCCGCGCCTTGCGCGCGCAGCCGCACCACCTGTCCCACGAGGCGCGACATCGCTTCCAGGTCCAGGCGGTCCGAACCCGCGGTCAGCAGGCTCGTCCCGAACTTCGCCACGATCCGCCGGTAACGCATGCACAGATAGTAAGGCCGATTGGCGCTCCACGATTCGCCCCCCCCCGCGGATCGATCCAACGCCGCCCTCCCGGTGCGCGGCCGCCGCGGCCGTGAGGACATCACCGCGCGCGTAAGCAAGCGGATAACGGCTGCCGCCGTGTTGCCGCCGGCTGCGTTCGGCGCTGCGCCAGGAACCGCTCGCTCACGCTCGCGGCCCGGCCAACACGACCGCGCGCGTAAGCAAGCGGATAGCCCCGCGCTGAAGCCCGGATTTTTCATTGCGTTAACGCGCCAGGCCTTGCAATGGTGTATCATTCTCCTGGGTGAGGGGACGACGATGTCGAGCATGGTCAGCAATGATCACCGCCACGAACCTGCGGTTGGCGACCGGGTGTTCTTCACCAGCGGTCGTCAGCTCGGCAAGGTCATCGAGCGCGCCGACGGTTGCTTCAAGGTCGCGAGCGACGCAGACGTGCACTGGCTCCGCCTTGACAGCGTGTACATGCGCGATGACGTCACCGTGACGCTCGTCTGCGAAGCCCACGGGCTCCCGAACTACTTCTCCCCCGACCCCCACTGCACGGAGCACCGCGCCGACTGAGTCGCGATTCACGCCGGGCCCTCCGCTGACCCACCCCTCTGCCGACTCCTGCGTCGCGGGAGTGACCGCCGTGCGCCCTGCCCCCGTTCGCCTCTCAGCCCGGCAACCAGCCATGCCCATCCAGCGGCCGCTATGACTAATAGCCGATAGCCAACCGCTAGCGGCCATGGCGCTTCGCCACCGAACTGCAATCTCCAGCGCTGCTTCGCTTGTCACCTCACGCGCGCCGACGCCGTAGCGTGGCGGACGGGCCTCTGCAGGCCCGGAGGTATTGCCATGCCCGGCACAGCGACGCACGAAGCCGAACACGAAACACGCAGCCCCGAGGAATACGACGCCATCGATGACGCCTCCGCTGATAGCTTCCCGGCGAGCGACCCCCCTTCGCACACGCCCGTCACCAGCATCGCCCCGCCTGCTGAGGGCGCCGCCGTGGTCGCTGGCGGCGACGCGCTCGAAAACGCCCGCGCGGAGTGCGCCACGGTGCGCCTCGAGTTCGAGCAGGTGAAGGCCGAGCTTGCGTGCCTGAAGCAGCGCCTCGAGGAAGAGCGGGACGAACGCCTCCGCCAGGAGGGCGCGCTGCGCGAGTATCGCGAGCGTCACCCGGCGTTCTGATTCACGATTGTCGATTGGGCGATTGACGATTAGAGGCTGAGGTCCAGTCGTGACGGTCAGCGCTACCGCCCGGTTCTCGGGCCTCGGGCCCGGCTCTCGGAACTCGCTAAGCCAGGCAACGCAGCGGTTGGCCGCCGTTGAAGGCCACCATTTCGCCGAAGACGAGCGGCACATCCAGCGGCCCGCCGCGCTCGCCGCCCTTGAGCTCCTGGTAGGCCCGGTGCAGGTTCCCCACGATGCGCTCGGGGTCGCTCAGCGTCGCGAACTCCCCCAGGTCCGTCGCGCGTGCCAGTTCCAGCGGCTCGACGCCCGCCGCCAGGCCCGTGCGCGCCGTCGCGTCGATGAAGCGCAGGTAGCGCTCGACCACATCGAAAGCTTGCGGCCCGCATATGGCGCCGTGGCCCGGCACCACCGTCTCCGGCCCGAGCGCGCGCAGGCGCGGCAGCGCATCCAACCAGCCCGCGATAGAGCCTGCCATGGCGAAGGGTGTCCCGCCGTTGAAGACGAGGTCGCCGCTGAAGAGCACCCTTCGCCCCGCTATCCAGGCGACGATGTCGTTCGTTGTGTGCGCCGGCCCCATGAAGATCAACTCCACCCGCAGGTCCCCCGCCCAGGCCGTCAGGCGCTCAGCGAAGGTCACCATCGGCGCCACGTAGGGGATTTCGCCGAAGTCCGCCGTGGGGAAGGCCGCCTTGAGCGCCGCCAGGCTGCCGCGCAGCACTTCTTCGCGGCACAGCTCGTGCGCGATGATCGCCGTCTGCGGCGCGAACATGAAGTTGCCGTGCGTGTGGTCGGCGTGGCTGTGCGTGTTGACGAGTGCCTGCACGGGCTTCGGCGTCGTCTTGCGCAGGGCGGCGGCGAAGGCGCGCGCGCGCTTCTCCGTGCCCGTCGTGTCAATGGCGATGACGCCATCGCCCGTGGTGATGAAGCCGGCGTTGTTGAGAAACCAGCTGCCATCGAGCTGCACGTAGGCGAAGATGCCCTCGCTCACCTCTTCGATCGTTGGCGGCGGGATCTCCGCGTGGGCGGGCAACTGCGCGCTCGACATGGCGTCCTCCAGAGTGGTAATCCGCAGGATGCTATCGGATCCAACGCCGCCCCCCCCCCCGTCCCGGCGAACCGCGCCAGGGGGCGGCGGGGCGTTGGAACTCCGTCTCCTCGGCGGTCGCTACTCGCACCTCGGGCCTCGCGCCTCGGGCCTCGCTACAGGGTGCGGCCGGGGCCCGATACCGACGTCAGCGGGTCGTCGGCCATGCGCCGCAGGCCGGGCGCGAGGTGCGGCAGGCGGTCGATGCCGATGCCATCGAGCAACGCGATGTAGTCGGTCACCTGCTTCTGGCGGATGCTCTTCAGCCGCTCGATGCCCACCGCCAGCTTCTCCGTGCCGTCCGCGAGGATGACGACGAGCGCCTCGCGTTCCACGTGCGACTGGCGCAGTTCGCCGGATACAGCCGATTCGCCACGGTCCAGCCAAAGCTTGAGGTTCTCGGGGCCGCGCGGGTGGTGCTGCAGATACCAGAGGAGGTGGCGGCGGCCGTACTCCAGGTGGCGGCGCGAATCGCGCGCGAGCAGCTCCCACATCTTCGCTTCCAGGTCCGTCTTTGCGAGATCGCCGGCGCATTCGAAGAGGCTCAGTTCGTAGGATTTGTAGACCACGTCCATCACCGTGACGAGCTCGGTGAACTTGAGCGACCCGTACCAGCCGCGGTAGAGGAAGCCGAGGGGCGCCTGTCCGAGGCCGCCGCCGTTGGCGAGGGCGCGCTTGCGCAGCACTTCCACCTTGCGGCCGGCGTCGTAGGCCTGCGTGCCCAGGAAGAGCTTCACATCGTGGAAGCCGTAGCTGATCGGTTCCAGCCACTTCGCGATGATCTTCTGCTCCACCAGTCCGTGCGATGAGTACACAGTGGCCAGCTGGCAGATCGCGCGTTCCACCTCTTCGGGCAGTTCCTTCAGGCCGTTCGTCCAGTCGAGCGCCGTGGCGGCGGCCCAGCGTTCGCGCACGGCCTGCTCATAGAGCTGGTCGACGCCTTCGGCCCACACTTCTGCCTTGTCGTAGATGTGGTAGCTGCCGGGCAGGTAGCTGTTCGGGTCGGGATGGGCGCCGAGGGGCGTGTCGTTTTCGTAGGGCCAGCGGTCGGGCACGTCCCCGTAGCTGCCGATGTTGATCTCCGGTGTGCCCAGGCCCTGCGGCCCCGGGCGCGCGCGCAGGCCGCGTTCGGCCCGTGTGCGGATGAAGCGCAGGCTGATCTTTGACATGCGCTCGGGGTCGCGCTCCACGGAGTCGATGAACCCGGCCACGCGTGCCGGGGCGATGCGCATGAGCGCCAGGTTCGAAGCGGTCGATTCGCTCACGACGGAGGCTTCGAGCCGCCCGATCAGGTCATCATCCCAGCCCAGCTGGCGGCCGCGGGCCTTCGTTGCCGGCGTCAGTTCCATCGGTCATCCCCCTCGATGCGTGCGTCGTCCCGCCCGGATGCGCGGGAGTAGCGCTGTGCGCGCCCTGTTCCGTGGCCCGGCCGCCTAGACCTCTATTGGGTCTAGCAGTTCGCGCAGGGCGGGGGCCATGCGCTCGCGGCGGTCGCCCATGCCGATCACTTCGAGGCGGTGCATGTATTCGTTCACCTGGCGCTTGCGCATGATCATGAGCTTGCCGAAGCCCTCGTCCATGTGCTCGACGCCGCCGCCGGCAAGGATGGCGAGCGCTTCGCCCGTCATGGGGTTGCTCGTCAGCCCGGCCTGCTGGCTTTCGCCCGCGAGCCCTTCCTGGATGTCCAGGTAGTGGTGCAGTTCTTCCTTGCGCCAGGGCTCCGTCTCCATCACGTACTTGAGGTGGGTGACGCCGAAGGCGAGGTGGCGGCTCTCATCCTGGGCGGCGAGGCGGAAGATCTTCTTCTCCGCTTCGTTCTGGGCGATGAGCTCGCCCATGCGGAAGAGCGTCTGCACGAAGCCTTCGCCGAAGAGGTGCAGCAGGGCTGTCATCTCCGTGAAGTCGTCCACGGCGAGCAGGTTGATGGCGCCGAAACCGGCATCGCTCATGCCGCCGCCGTTCACCAGGATGCGCTTGCGGAAGACGTCCAGGTGGCGGCCTTCGTCCATCAGCTGCGTGCCGAGGAAGAGCTGTGCTTCGAAGTGGTCCGGGTGCACCTGCTCCATGAAGCGCCCGGGCAGGTCCCCGGCGATGAATTCGACCTGCGTGAGGAACGTGCAGAGCGTGCACATCGCCATCTCCAGGTCGTCGGGCAGCTCCTTAATCGTCTCCCAGGGGATGTCCACAGCGCTCGACCACTGCCGCTGCTGCGCCTCTTCGTAGAGGAGCATGGCGCTTTCGCTCCAGACATCCGCCTTGGAGCGGTACTGGCGCGCGTGCCGCGGCGAGCGCGCATCGGGCGCCGCCCCGCGCGCGCCGAACGTGGGGATGCCCGCTTCATCGCGTCCCGCAACGCCGTAGGTCATCGTGTTGATGTCCTCAAGCGTGAGGCCGCGCCGTCCCGCTGTTGCGCGCACCCCCTGCTCGGTGTCCAGGTTGAGCCAGTCGAAGTTGAGACCCGGTGTTTCGACGAGGGTCGGTGATGCCATGCCAGTGCTCCCCTTCGCGGCCAGCGGCCGCGCGGTGATTGCTCACAGTGTAGAGGATGGGCGGGGTGCGCGCGATAGACCTCGCCCATAACAACCGCCGTTTCCCCGCCCGCGCGCGCTTGCCAAGCGGGCGGCGCCGCCGCACGATGCGCGCACACCCATCGCGGAGGTTCCCTATGCCCGACATCCTCTTCGAAAAGCGCGCCGGCGGCGTCGCCCTCATCACCCTCAACCGTCCCGAATCACTGAACGCCATGGGCGGCGAACTGATGCCCCTCCTCAGCCGCTACCTGGACGAGAGCGAAGGCGACGGCGACGTGCGCTGCGTCGCCATCACGGGCGCGGGCCGCGCTTTCTGCGCGGGCGGCGACGTGCGCGGCATGCAGCGCCGCAACGATGACGGCGGCAGCGAAGCCGCCTCCGCGCGCCCCGCCAGCGCCGTCGCCGGCCTGGAGAGCGGCGTGCGCGGGCTGCGCGCCAGCCAGGACGCCGTCTCCCTCAAGCTGCACACCATGGGCAAGCCCACGGTCGCGCTCGTCAACGGCCACGCCGTGGGCGCGGGCATGTCCATCGCCCTCGCCTGCGATATCCGCATCTGCGGCGAAAACGCGAAGTTCGGCACCGCCTTCCGCAACGTCGGCCTGAGCGGTGACTACGGCGGCAGCTTCTTCCTGCAGCGCCTGGTGGGCGCCGGCCGTGCGCGCGAGCTCTACCTCACGGCCGAGATCATCGACGCCAAGCGTGCCTTCGAACTGGGCATCGCCAACCGCGTCGTCCCCCAGGAGAACCTGCTGGAGGAGGGCCTCGCTTTCTGTGCGCGCCTGGCCGCTGGCCCCACGGCCACGTACGCGCGCATGAAGGCGAACCTGAACCTGGCGGAGACGGCGCCGCTGGCCGCCGTGCTCGACCAGGAAGCGCTGAACATGCGCCTCAGCAGCCTGAGCACAGACAGCCGCGAAGCGGTGCTGGCCTTCGTGGAAAAGCGCGAACCGCGTTTCGTGGGGGAATAGCAGGGC
>JBPCLM010000161.1:0-4013 GCA_051003295.1 Tepidiformaceae bacterium
GGCTGGCCCGGCGCGCACCCCATGCACCTGGATATCACGCTCGACCAGCTGGGCCCCATGCGCCCCACGCCTTCGCTGGCGAACTACCGCACACCCGTGCGCGGCCTCTACGTTTCGGGTGCAGGGACGCGCCCTTCCGGGGGCATCGCCGGCACGCCCGGGAAGATGGCGGCGCAGGCCCTTCTCCGCGCGCTGGCGCGCGGTGCTTAGGGCTTGGTGCTTGATGTTCGATGCTTGGTGCAGGGGGTGGAGCGGGAGTCCGTAGCCCGACCGGTGGGGAGGGCATCCGTGGGGCGCCGCGATGCCTGGAGCTGGGATCGCATCGTCGCGCGCTCCCTACCGGTCGCGCCTCTGCTGCGCCCGCCGTGCTTCAGGGCTAACGGCCAGCGACCATCGCCAACGGCCAAGGGCTAATAGCTAACGGCTACTCGTGCTACATTCCGAACGCCGCCGCCCGGCGGGCCAACGAGGGGAGAGCCGCCCGCGTGTACAGCGACCTCGCCGTCTTCTCCGGCCGCGCCCACCCGGAACTGACGAACGCCATCTGCGCGCGCCTCGGCCGCCAGCCCGGCGCCATCGAGATCTTCGAATTCGCCAACGAGAACATTTTCGTGCAGTACCAGGAGAACGTGCGCATGCACGATGTCTACCTCGTGCAGCCCTTCAGCAGTCCCGTCAACACCTCGATCATGGAACTCCTCATCATGATCGACGCCGCCAAGCGCGCCTCCGCCGGGCGCGTCACCGCCGTCATCCCCTACTACGCCTATGGCCGCAGCGACAAGAAGGACCAGCCCCGCGTGCCCATCAGCGCCCGCCTCATCGCCAACATGCTCGAAACCGCCGGCTGCGACCGCGTGCTCACCATGAACCTGCACGCCGGCCAGATCCAGGGCTTCTTCAACATCCCCCTCGATGAGCTCAACGCCCTCTATCCCATGAGCGCCCACTTCCGCAGCGAAAAGCTGCACGATTACACCGTGGTCGCCACCGATGTGGGCGATGAAAAGCGCGCGCGCGATATGGCCGTGCGCCTCGATAGCCCGCTCGCCATCATCGAAAAGCGCCGCATCGGCAACACCGGCCGCACAGAGGCGATGAACGTCATCGGCGAAGTCGAAGGCCGCAACGTGCTCCTTCTCGACGACGAGATCGACACCGGCGGCACGATCATCGAGGCCATCCGCGTGCTGCGCGAACGGGGCTGCGGCGACGTCATCGTCGGTGGCTACCACCCCATCCTCAGCGGCCCCGCTACGGAACGACTGAAGGAGGCGGACGTGCGCGAAATCGTCGTTACCGATAGCGTGCCCATCCCCGCGCAGAAGCGCCTCGCGAACATGACAATCATCCCCATCGCGCCGCTGCTCGGCGATGCCATCGGCCGCATCCACTCCGGGCAATCCGTGGGGGCGCTTTTCCAGTAGGGCGAGGGGCGGCGAAGACGCCGCGGCCTGGCGTTGAGGCCCGAGGCGATGGTTGCGCAGGTTCTGCCTCCCGCTCCACGATTTCTGACTGGCATTGGGGTGTCGTCAAGCCGCAGGCTCAATGACGGCGGACATGCTGCCCTTGCACTCGGCCATCAGCGGGTCCGGCCCGAAGCTGTGCACCTGGTCCTGCTTCGCCCGCGCCGCATCGTTGTTGCCCGTGAAGACGATCGCGCGGCCTTCGCTATCGACCACGCAGGCGATGGCGTAGCCCTTTTCCACGGAGTAGCCGAAGATCGCGCCCAGCATTGCCACCACATAGCCGTAGGTGTGGCTGTTGTCATCGAGCAGGATGAGGTGGTAGAGCGGCTCGTAAGCGGCGCCTGACTCCGTCTCTTCGATGACCCGCGTGCCGGGGCTGGGAAGCGTCGCCATGGAAGAAAAAGGGTACGGAGCGCGGGCAGCGATGGGAAGCGGGCACCTGCGGCTCCCTCTATCCCGCCTCGTCCTCTACCAGGGCGATGGCGCTCGCGGGGCAGATTTCGGCCGCGTCCTCGGCTTCCACCAGTTGCGGGCCCTCCGGGCGTTCGATGAGCACGATCGGGCGCCCGTCCGGCCCTTCCTGGAAGAGGTCCGGGTGGAGGTAGGTGCACTGCCCGCTCTTGAGGCAGGTGGCGTGGTCGACGACGAGGCGGGGCATGGCAGCTCCCCGTAGAGATGTGCCGCCAAGGATAGTGAGCCGCGCGCCCGCGCGCGAGCGGCGTGGGCGCTCAAGACTCAGCACTCAGCATTGCGGCTCCCGTTGCCGGGCGAAGAACTCGGCCGCCGTCATGCCGTACACGAACGCATCGTGGTGACGGCCGGCGGTGTAATGCACCCCGCGCACGCGCCCCTCGCGCTGGAACCCCGCCTTTTCGTGCATCCGCTGCGACCGCTCATTGAAGTCGTACACCCAGGCGTTTGCCTTGTTGTAGCGCAGCTCCCCGAAGAAGTAACGCAGCACGAGCAAGATCGCCTCCTCGGCGTAGCCCTTGCCCCAGTGTTCGCGCGCGATGCTGATGCCGTATTCGAAGACGCCGTTCATGCGGTCGCAGGTGTGCGTGCTCATCGAACCGACGACCGCGCCCTCCCCGTCCTCGATCGCCCAGAACCAGTTGTCGTCCTCATCGGGGCGCGGCTGCTGCGCCGATTTCTCGCGCGCCCATTCGCGTGTGCGGCCGCGGCTGCGCGGCAGCGCCACCCGCCAACCGTGGCGTGCCGCCTCCGTGTCCGCATCGAACGAATGGAACGTCTCCCAGTCGGCGACCTCGACGGCGCGCAGGCGTAGCTTCTCGCCCTGCCAGGCCGCGTTCCGTCCCTCCTCGCTCACCGGGGCGCGCCTGCGTTCGCCGCGAAGAACTCCGCTGCCGTGATGCCGTAGAGCAACTCGTCGTGGCGTGTGCCATCGGTGAAGAACTGGCTGCGCCGCCGCCCCTCGAGCTGCATGCCCAGTTTCTCCTGCAGGCGCTGCGACTGCGCGTTGAAGGCCGCCACCGTCGCGTTCGCCTTTTCGTAGCGCCGTTCGCCGAAGTAGTAGCGCAGCACCAGCCGCGCCGCATCGAGCGCATAGCCCCTGCCCCAGTGGGCGCGCAACAGGCCAATGCCGTAGTCGAAGACGCCATCGCGGCGGTTGCAATGCGTCGTCATGATTTCGCCCACGGCCACGCCCTCGTGCGTTTCGATGACCCAGTGCCAGTTGTCGTTTTCGAAGGGCGGCTGGAGCGAGGCCTGCTCCTTCGCCCACTGTTTCAGCGCCTCTTCGCCGCGCGGCAGTTGCACGATCCATTGCGCGCGCGTGGCTTCGGTGTCCGACCAGAGCGCCCCGAAGAGGGGCCAGTCCTCTTCTTCGATGGCGCGCAGGCGCACGAGCTCGCCGTGCCAGGCGTTGCCGGTCATGCGCCTATTCTGCCACGGCGGCGGCCAGGGCCTCGCGGCTGGTCGCGAAACCCAAGCGGCGCGCCGCCGCGGGCCCGGGCGCCATCAGCTCGCTCATGGCGGCGAAGACGTTGGCGAAACGCTCGTCGTAGCGTCCCTCCAATTCGTCCAGGCGGCGCGAGAGTTCGTCGTGCGCGGCCGCCATCGCCCGCAGCCGCACGAAGGCGCGCATGATTTCGATGTTCACGGCCACCGCGCGCGGGCTACGCAGCACGCTCGAAAGCATCGCCACGCCCTGCTCCGTGAAGGCGTAAGGCTCGTAGCGCCGCCCACCCCGGTTTGAGATCACAGATTGTGATCTCAAAGCGTTCACCTCGTCCGCCGTCAACTGGAACATGAAGTCCGCGGGGAATCGCTCCGCGTTGCGCTTGACCGCCTGCACGAGAACGCGCGTCTGAACGGCATAGAGCGCCGCCAGGTCCGCATCGAGCAGCACGCGCTGCCCGCGCAGCACCACGATGGCGCTTTCGATACCCGCTTCGCTGGTGGTCGCGACGGCGCCCATGCGTGCCCTCCCGGCGGGGATGCCCGCAGCCTAGGCTCCCGCGCGGAGAGCGCGACGGGGCCAATGACAGTCAGCGGGGGCCGGGTCGGGGGGTAGCGGGCCCGGCG
>JBPCLM010000162.1:0-8531 GCA_051003295.1 Tepidiformaceae bacterium
CTTGAGGAGGTGGCGGTGCAAACCGCCACCCAGGAACCAGCGCGCGGCGAGCTGTGTGGTCCGATCTGTGTGCGGCTGGAGGGGTTCCGGCAGGTGTTCACCGAAGTGCTGTTCATCGACATGGAGCCGGACAACGGGGAATACGAGCCCATCATCGGCGACCTGGTGCTGGAAGCCATCCCGGTGGTCGTGGACATGGTGGGGCAGCGGCTCGTGAAGACGCTCGCGCTCCTGAAGTAGCTAACGCTGGCCGCGAATGGTGTTCGTGCAGGCGCCCGTGAAGATGTTCGCCTGCAGGTCGATATCGTCCGCGTCGTGCACCCAGGTGATGCGCGCGTCGTCGCGGCGGAACCATTGGCCCTGGCGGCGCGCGAGGCGTCGCGTCGCCCGCTGCGTGAGCTCGATGGCCTGCGCGATGGTCAGCTCGCCCGCGAGGTGGCGGACGGCCTCGCGATAGCCTATCGACGCCAGCGCGTGTGCAGCGGGCGGGACGCCGCCGGCGAGCAGGCCGCGGACTTCTTCCACCAGGCCAGCGGCGAACATCTCAATGACGCGCGCATCGATGCGCTGGTCGAGCTCCTGGCGGGGGACGTCGATGCCGAAGAGCAGGTATTCGAAGCTGGGCGAGCCCTTCGTCTGCCAGGCGCTGATGGGGACGCCCGTGTGGTCGTACACCTCGAGCGCGCGCGTCACGCGGCGGACGTTGGAGGCAGCGATACGGCCGGCGGCTGTGGGATCAACGACGACCAGGCGGCTGTGGAGCGCCCCGGCGCCATTCGTAGCGGCGAAGGCGGCCATCTCCGCGCGGAAAGCAGCGTCGGGCGGGACCGCTGGGACCTGCCAGTCTTCGAGCAGCGCCCACACGTACTGGCCTGTGCCGCCGGTCAGCCAGGCGAAGCTGCCGCGTTCCCAGATCTGGTCGAGGGCTGCGGACGCGTCGCGGCGGTAGAGGGCGAGGCTGTAAGCGGCGCGGGGGCCGGCGATATCGTAGAGGTGGTGGCGGACGGCGCGGCGCGCTTCGACGGTTGGCTTGGCCGTGCCGATGTCCATGCCCCGGTAGATTTGGCGGCTATCGGCGTTGACGATTTCGCCGCCCAGGCGGTGGGCGAGTTCGAGGGCGACGCGGGACTTGCCCGAGGCGGTGGGGCCAACGATGGCGACCAGGCGGCGCAGTGTCACGGCGAGGCGGCGGCGACGATGGCGGCGAACTGGGCCGCATCGAGCGACGCGCCACCGACGAGGCCGCCATCGATATCCGGCTGGGCGAACAATTCGGCGGCGTTGGCCGGGTTGACGCTACCGCCGTACTGGACGCGCATCGCGTCCGCGGCATCGCCCCCGAGGTCGCGGAGGAAGGCGCGGATGAAGAGACAGGCTTCCTGGGCGACCGCGGGCGTGGCCGTTTCGCCCGTGCCGATCGCCCAGATGGGCTCGTAGGCGACGGTGATGCGGGCGTGGAGGGTCACATCGCGGAAGCCCTCCTGCAGTTGCCGCTTGAGCACGGCGGTCGTGCGGCCGGCGCGACGCTCTTCGAGCCGTTCACCAACGCAGACGATCGGGTCGAGCGGCGAGCCGAGGAGGGCGCGGAGCTTGCGGTTCACCGATTCGTCGGTTTCGCCGAAGAGCTGGCGCCTTTCGCTATGGCCGATGATGACGTAGCGGCAGTAGGGTTCCAGCATCGTGCTGCTCACTTCGCCCGTGAAGGCGCCCTTCGCTTCCCAGTGCACGTCCTGCGCGCCCACGGCGACGGCGCTGCCGCCGAGGGCAGCGCGGACGGCGGCGAGATGAGGGAAAGGCACGCAGAGCGCCACATCGCAACGGGCACCGACAGTGGCGCTGGCGACGGCCGCCGCGAGCGCGACCGCTTCCGCCCCGGTTGTGTTCATCTTCCAGTTACCGGCCACGAACGGCCTGCGCACGGCTTTATGCCCCGTACTTCTGGAAGCGGCCCGCGTGCGCCATGGCAAGCGGCATCACATCGACGGCAGGGAACACCCCAAGTGTGCCCTTCAGGCACTGCTCTTCGTTGAAGTTTTCGGCTTTTCCATCGCGGCAGTACGAGGAATGGAGCAGGAACGGCACCGGGTGCCATGAGTGCGCGGCCATGATAGCAGGGGTGGAGTGATCACCCGCGACGATGAGCACATCGGGGCGGGCCTCCATGAGCGACGGCAGCCACGCGTCGAACTCTTCGAGCGCGTGGCACTTGCGTTCGAAGTCGCCATCTTCGCCGGCGGCGTCGGTCTTCTTGTAGTGGATGAAGAAGAAATCGTAGTCGTCCCAGTGCTGGCGGAGGATGTGGAGCTGCTCATCGAGGCCGCCGGGGCAGGAGAGCGGCACCATGCCCCCGAGCTTGGCGAGGCCGCGATACATGGGGTAGACGGCGAGGGCGGCCGCTCGCAACCCCCAGACATCGGGGAACTGCGGCAACTCGGGGTACTTCGCGAAGCCGCGCAGGAGGAGCCCGTTCGCCTGCACCTGGTCCTTCAACAGTGCTGCCGCCTGTTCCACGAACTGGTTGACGGCGAGGGCCGTGCGCTCGGCACCCGTCTGCATGGCAACGGCGGGCAGGGGAGGCACCCCGGTGTGCTGCGGGTCGGTGGTGGAGACGCGGTCATCGAGCCCTTCGCCGCGCAGCACGAGGACGAAGCGATGTTCGCGCACAGGCTCGACGAAGAGCTCGACCCCGGGCACTCTTATGTCGCGCAGTCGTTCTACGAGCTTGACGGAGAGTTCGCTGGCCACGCGCCCCGCCCGGCGGTCGCTTATCTTGCCGCCTTCGTCGATGGTGCAGAAGTTGCCGCGCACGGCGACGTCGTCGGGGCCCAGGTCGAAGTCGATGCCCACCGCTTCGAGGACGCCGCGGCCGATGTCGTAGGCGTAGGGGTCGTAACCGAAGAGGGAGAGGTGGCCGGGACCGCTGCCGGGAGTGATGCCGCGGCCGACGGGCATCGTCATGCCCACCTCGGAGCGGGTCGCGAGCCTGTCGAGGTTGGGGATGCTTGCCTGCTCGAGCTCGCTGCGTTTGGTTTCACGCCGGGGGAGCCCGCCCAGGCCATCGAGGACGCAAAGCACAATGCGAGTGGTGTTTGGTTGCTTGAGCCGCCTAGCGAGTTCGAGGTCCACGGTGCTTCATCTTACGGGCGGGGCGGGTGAGAGGCGATTGGGATGCGCCGCCGAAGCGCCGGGCGAGCTTCTCCGGGTTGCGCACGCTCACGGTCAGGCGGTGAGCGCGCAGCGGCACCAGCCGGGGCACGAGCCAGACGCGGATCGGCTTGCGGAGCGTGAGCTCGGCGGCTTCGCCCCAGCGGCTCAACAACGCGACATCGCCGGAGAAGTTGGTGCGCACGCCGACGCCCCCGAGGAAGCGGCGCTGCACCACGCGGGCGGCGCTGATGTCGCCGTTCGCGACAACCGTATCGACGAAGCCCGCGAAGCGGATGCGAGTGCGCTCTTCGCTGACGGCGACGAACGATGTGGGCGCGCGCAGGGTGGTGGCGAAGGCCCAGAGGAAGACGAGGCCGAGCACGACCGCCGGCACGAGGAGCAGGATTGAGCCGCCATCGCTGAAGGCCTTGACCATGAGCACGGCGGCGATGCCCGCCACGACGGCGGCGACCGAGAGGACGACCTGGAAACCGCGGATGCCGCGAAAGACGAACAGCATCAGGCGTCCAACAGGGCGGCCACGCCGGGCAGTGCCTTGCCTTCGAGCATTTCGAGCGAGGCCCCTCCGCCCGTGGAGACGTGCGTGAAGCGGCTGGCGAGGCCGGCCCGCGCGATCACAGCCGCGGTTTCGCCGCCGCCGGCCACGGTGGTGGCAGCGAGCGCGGCGATCGCCCGGGCTATGCCCTCGGAGCCCGCGGCGAAGGGTGCCATTTCGAAGACGCCCATGGGGCCATTCCACACCACGGCGCGCGCGCGCTGCAGCGCCTTCGCGTAGTCCGCCACCGTTTGCGGGCCGATATCGAGCACCATGTAGCCGCGCGGAACTTCCGCGGCGGGGACCGTGCGTGTCTCGGCGTCAGCAGCGAAGCGACTGGCAGCGACCACATCGATGGGCAGGTGCACCTCCACGTCGGCGGCCTTCGCCGCTTCGAGGATCTTCGTGGCGGCGGCGAGATGGCTCTCTTCCACGAGCGACATGCCGGTATCGACGCCGGTGGCCTTGAGGAACGTGTTCGCCATACCCCCACCAAGGAGCAACAGGTCCAGTTTTGGCAGGAGGTGTTCGATGGCGGCGAGCTTGGTGCTCACCTTGGCGCCCCCGACCACGGCCGCGAAGGGACGGGGCGGGTCCGCGACGAGTGCGCTCAGGTAGCGCACCTCCTTCTCCATGAGCAAGCCCGCGACGGCGGGGAGGAAGTGAGTGACCCCTTCCGTGGAGGCGTGGGCGCGGTGGGCGGCACCGAAGGCATCATTCACGTACAGCTCCGCGAGCGACGCCAGGCGGCGGGCGAAGCCGGCGTCGTTCGCCTCTTCGCCGGGGTGGAAGCGGAGGTTTTCGAGGAGTACGACGCCCGGCGTTACAGCGGACGCCACCACGGCTTCGGCGGCGGGCCCGGCGCAGTCGGTGGCGAAGTACACTTCGCGCTCCAGGAGGTTGCCCAGGCGAGCGGCGACGGGTTCGAGCGAGAGTGATTGGTCCCTCCCTTTCGGCCGGCCAAGGTGGGAACAGACGACCACGAGGGCACCCTGATCGAGCAGGTGCTGGATCGTGGGGATGGATTCGCGGATGCGGGTGTCATCGGTGATGGCGCCGTCTTCCATGGGGACGTTGAGGTCGGCGCGGAGGAGCACGCTCTTGCCGGCGGCATCGATATCGCGGACGGTTTTCTTGCCGATGGAGGCAAGGCTCACGCGCGAATGGCCTGGGCGCCGATGCCGCGGCGTTCCACATCCATGAGCTTCGCTACGCGGCGTGCGTGACGGCCGCCTTCGAAGCCGTTCGAGAGGAAGGCCTCGAGGATGTCATCGGCGACCGCGCGGCCGATTTCCCAGGCGCCGAGGGCGAGCATGTTCGCGTCCACATGCTGGCGCGCGCGCGCGGCCCCCCAGCGCGTGTAGCAGAGGGCGCAACGGATGCCCGGCACCTTGTTTGCCGTGATGCTGACGCCGACGCCGTTACTGCAGAGGACGACACCCACGTCCGCATCGCCGTCCAACACCGCCCCGGCGACCGCCTCTGCGAAGTCGGGGTAATCGACGCTCGCCGGGCCGTTGGCGCCGAAGTCGATCGCTTCGTGGCCGAGCGCGCGTGCGCTCTCGATCAGGTGTGCCTTCAGTTCGAAGCCGGTGTGGTCGGCGCCGAAAGCGACTTTCACAGGCGGACGCTCCTGACGACTTCTAGCTGGTCCAGTTCCAGTATACGGGCGATGGTGCGCCGGTCGATGGCGCCTTCGCGCAGGATGCGGACGACGGGGGCGGCGCAATCGATGACTGTTGAGTCGAGCCCAAGAACAGGACCGCCATCGAGCGCGAACTGGCAGTAATCGCCAACCTGTTCGACGGCGGCAGCGCAGGTCGCGGGGCTGACACCTCCGTGCCGGTTCGCGCTGGAGGCCGCGAGCGGCGCCCCGAGAGCATCGACGAGGGCGTGCACGGCCGGCGACGCGGGGACACGGACGCCCACGGTGCGCCCTCCCGCGAGCGCTGCGCTTTCCCAGCCAGCGGTCGCGGGCGTGATGATCGTCCAGGGGCCGGGGCCGAGGACGGCGATCAGGCGCGCGGCGGACGCGGAGAGCACGGCGAAGTCCGAGAGCAGCGTTGCGTCTTCGGAGAACAGGAGTTGGAGGGGCTCCTGCGCGGGGCGGGCCTTGCCCACGTGGATTTTGCGCACCGCACCATCGTGACGGACATCGGCGGCGATCCCGTAGACCGTGTCGGTGGGGATGATGCCGAGGCCACCGGCGCGCAGCCTCGCGACGGCTGACGCGAGAGAGGCGGAGTCGAGCGGGCGACAAGTGGGCGAAGCCATGAATTCGTTGACCAAAGTATACAGTTTTGGTAGTGTCCCCAGATGAAAGGTCCCCTGAAAGCAGCGACCGCCGCGGACCCTTCCAGGGACGCATCCACCCCACCCGCGAGCGACCCGGCGCGCGCCCACGAGACCATCGTGGTGCTGGATTTCGGCGCGCAGTACAGCATGCTCATCGCGCGCCGCGTGAGGGAGCTGGACACCTACTGCGAGGTCATCCCGTCCGATTCTGCTCCCGAGCGTGTCGCGGGGCTCGATGTGCGCGGGTTCATCCTTTCAGGCGGCCCGTGCAGCGTCTACGACGACGGCGCGCCGCTGGTGCCTCAGTGGGTATACGAAACGGGGCTGCCGATCCTGGGGATCTGCTACGGGATGCAGCTGATGGCGCACCAGCTCGGCGGGCGCGTGGCTCCCGGTGTGGCACGCGAATACGGCCCGGCTACCATTTCGCGTACGGCGGAGTCGGCGCTGCTCAGTGGTCTGCCCGAGGCTCTGGACGTGTGGATGAGCCACGGGGACCGCATCGAGGAACTTCCCCCGGGATTCACGCCGATGGCACGATCGGCGAATTCGCCGGTGGCCGTGATGGCGGATGTGGCGCGCGGTTATTACGGCCTGCAGTTCCACCCGGAGGTGGTGCACACGCCCCAGGGCCGCGATGTGCTACGCAACTTCGTGCGCGACGTGTGCGGCGCGGAGGGCACGTGGACGGCGGGCAACTTCATCGAGGAGACGGTGGCTGCGATCCGCGCCCAGGTGGGCGAAGGGCGCGTCATCTGCGGGCTTTCGGGCGGCGTCGATAGTGCCGTGGCTGCCGCCCTGGTGCAGCGCGCCATCGGCGACCAGCTCACGTGCATCTTTGTGGATAATGGCCTGCTGCGGGCCGGGGAAGCGCAGGAGGTGGTGGCCACCTTCCGGCGCAACATGGCCATAGACCTGGTGCACGTGCAGGCGCAGGATCAGTTCCTCGCAGCGCTGGCCGAGGTCACCAACCCGGAGACGAAGCGCAAGCGCATCGGCGAGACGTTTGTGCGCATCTTCGAACGCGAAGCGCGGCAGATCGAAGGCGCGCGTTTCCTCTGCCAGGGGACGCTGTACCCCGACGTCATCGAGAGCGGCTCGCACGGCAAGGGTGCCGCCATCATCAAGACGCACCACAACGTCGGCGGGCTGCCGGCGGATATGAAGCTCGCGCTGGTGGAGCCGCTGCGCTGGCTGTTCAAGGACGAGGTGCGGCGCATCGGCGAGGCGCTGGGGCTCGCCGAAGAGATGGTGTGGCGGCACCCCTTCCCCGGGCCCGGGCTGGCCATCCGCGTGATGGGCGAAGTGACCCGCGAACGGCTCGAGATGCTGCGCGGGGCCGACCGCATCGTGCTGGAAGAGATACGCGCGGCCGGGCTCTACCGCGAAACCTGGCAGGCGTTCGCCGTGCTCACCGACACGAGGACCGTGGGCGTCATGGGCGACTTGCGCACGTACGGCTATGCGGTCGCGATCCGCGCGGTTGTGGCCGATGACGCGATGACGGCCGACTGGGCGCGCCTGCCGCACGAGCTGCTGGCGCGCATGTCGAACCGCATCGTGAACGAAGTGCATGGCATCAACAGGGTGGTGTACGACATCACGAGCAAGCCGCCGGGGACGATCGAGTGGGAATAGGGCGCTGCAGGGGGGACGGGCGACGGGTAGTACTCAGTCCGCGGCCTCGGCCCTCACCCCGGGAGCGTTGGACCCGGGCCGTCCCAACGCGGCGGAGAGGGGAGCATTAGACCCGGGCCTGGTGCCGAAGTGGCGCCAAATCTCTTCGTGAGGTACTAGGATGAGCGCATGGGGATGACGACGGTGACGACCGAGATTGGCCGGCCGAACGGCCCGGGGCCATGGGAGACGATTCGGCTGCTCGTTGATTCGGGCGCCTCGTATTCGGTGGTACCGGAGGCGGTGCTCGTGCGGCTCGGGATCCTGCCACTCACTGAACAGGAGTTCCGCCTTGCGAACGGGGAGCGGATACGGCGCCGGAAAGGCGCGGCGGCCTTTCGCCTGGGTGCGCGGGCCGGCGGAGGAGACGTTGTCTTCGGTGAGCCGGGTGACGCGAACCTGCTGGGGAGGTTTACGCTGCAATCTCTGGGGCTGGCGCTAGACCCCCTGAAACGCGAGCTGCGCGAACTGCCGATGCTGCTCTGATGGGGGCGCGTGTCCTGCTCGTGGGCATGGGGGCACGCGAGCACGCGGTCGCCTGGAAGCTGCGTCAGAGCGCGCGCGTGGACGACATTTTCGTCGCGCCCGGGAACGGCGGCACGGCCGGCCTGGCGACGAACCTGCAGGTTCAACCGAAGGACATCGAGGGGCTAGTCAAAGCGGCAAAAGAGCACGGCATCGACTTCTACCTGGCGACCATGGACGACCCCCAGCCGCTGGGATTGGCGGACCGGCTGCAGGAAGCGGGGGTGGAGTGCTTTGGCCCATCGGCGGCAGCAGCGCGCCTGGAGTCGTCGAAGGCGTGGGCGAAGGAGTTCATGGCGCGGCACGGGATCCGCACCGCGCGCAGCAGGAG
>JBPCLM010000163.1:0-9420 GCA_051003295.1 Tepidiformaceae bacterium
TTCATGCCCAACACCTTGGTGATGGCCGCTGTCAACGTCGTCTTGCCGTGGTCGACGTGCCCAATGGTGCCCACGTTCATGTGCGGCTTGTTTCGTTCGAACTTTGCCTTCGCCATCGCTTCTTGCCCTCCGGGGCTGTGTGCTTCCGCGGGTCGCCGGGGCCGCCCGCGCTGGAGTGGTCCCGTACCAGTATGCTGGAGCCCTCATCCAGATTCGAACTGGAGACCTCGTTCTTACCAAGAACGCGCTCTGCCAACTGAGCTATGAGGGCGGGAGACCACTAGCCATTGGCCCTTGTTCGTTCCTTTCGCGGTTCCTCTCGCTATTCGCGGGTGCCGAGATGGGTCCCGGGTGGCCGATCCTCTCCACCATTGGCCAGGGACTCAGCGCCCGCGGTCGGGTGGTGGAGGGAGCAGGATTCGAACCTGCGAAGCGCTTAGCGCGGCAGATTTACAGTCTGCGGCCATTAACCACTCGGCCATCCCTCCACGGGCGCCGCCACCAGCGCGGAGGACCGTCTTCATGCGTGGAGCCCGAGAGGGGACTCGAACCCCTAACCTACCGATTACAAATCGGTTGCGCTGCCAATTGCGCCACCCGGCCCCGGGTCCCACTCCTCACACGGATGCCAACACAAAAACGATCAGCCGCGGCGGATCAAGTCCCAAGTATGGAACCTGCCCCAGCCAATGGCAAGGACGGCCCGGCCGTTTCTCACGCGCGCCGGAAGACGCCCGTCGGTTCAACGAACACTTCGACCGCCAATGACTCTGCGCCGTCCCGTGTGCGCGCACCGATCGCCTTACTCGCCACGGCGGGATGCGCGAGGTAACCAACCGTCCACGGCCTTCCTCGAGCGGTGGAACCGAGCATCCCTCGCATCGACTGTGATTGCCTCGCTTGGCGGGCGCCCCCCTGGCGCTTACGATCCCGGACACTTCCGGCGCGAGACGGCAACTCACATGACCACCTCCACCTATACCTGCCCCGATGGCACGCCCTTCCCTGTCGAATGGCCGGAACCGCGGATGGAGCAACGCACCTGGCGCTGGGACCAGATGCACTGTCCCCTCCCTGCCACCGCCCTCTCCCAGGACCTGGCCAACATCCTTCGCGAGGGATTCAGCCGCGCGTTCGACATGGTGGGGGCGCCGATGGGCGCGGCCAGGCTCTACGTGCACGGCTACATGTTTTCGAGGCCTGAACCATTCGATGACGACCCCGCCGTGCGTACCGCCATCCGCGAACGTGACACTGCGCGCCGCATTGACCGCGTGCTCGAACTCTGGGAATCGGAGTACCGCCCGGAAGTCGAAGCCCTCAATCGCTCGCTGCAGACATGGGCGCCCGAGGCCGCCTCGCTGGAAACGCTCCTGGATCGCTTTGACCAGGTGGAGGCGATCCGCCGCCGGCAGGGCGAACTGCACATGATCGTCATGGGCGTGGCCAACGCCGCCGGGAACCGTTTCTTCGATTGGTGCGGCGCCGAACTGGGATCAGAAGGCGAATCGCTCAGTTCCGAACTGACGCAGGGCTTTCCCAACCGGGCGCTCGATTCCGCTGTCGGTCTCTGGGACCTGTCGCGCTTGGCGTTCGGCCTTCCCGCGGTGAGCGCTGCCCTCCGCTCCAGCCCGCCCGGCGCCTTCCTTGCAGCTCTCGACGCGGTCGTCGGCGGCCCGGAGTTTCGGGATGCACTCGATGGTTACCTGGCGGAATTCGGCGAACGCAGCGAGTCGTTCCAGGAACTTTCGGACCCGACATGGCGCGAGGACCCGCGGCTGGCCCTCCTCCTCATTCGCCGCTACCTGGATGCGCCGGAGAAGTCCAGCCCGGCGAGCCTCCACGCCGCGAGCGCCCGGCGCCGTGAGGAACGGACGTCCGAGGGCGAGGCACGTTTCGTCGCTGACCCCGAAAAACTGGCAACGTTCCGCCGCTTCCAGAAGTCTGCCATCCAGCGCACCATCCTCCTCGAAGACCACAACTTCTACATCGACCAGCGCGGTCTCGTCGGCGCGCGCGGGCCGTGCCTGGCGCTTGGGCGCGCGCTGGTGGCCCGCGGGGCCATGGAAGCGCCCGACGACGTGTTCCACCTCCATCTGACCGACATCCGCAAGGCCGCCTGCGAGCCCGGGATCGACCTTCGCGCCCTGGTTTCCGAACGAAAGGCCGACCGCGCCCGCTGGATGCGCGTGCTCCCCCCGACCTATATCGGCTCGCCGCCCGCGGCATTCGGCAAGGCCCCGCTCGACCGGTTCTTCGGGAGCTTCGCAGAAGAGCCGCAGCAGCCTGGCATCGTCAAGGGCACGCCGGGCAGCCCCGGCCTGGTGCGCGGCATCGCCCGCTTCATCGCTTCGCTCGCCGATATCGACCGTTTCGGCGAAGGCGAGATCCTGCTCACCTACGCCACCGCCCCACCCTGGACGCCGCTCTTCGCCATCGCCGCCGGCATCGTCACGGACGCGGGCGGCGTCCTTTCGCACTGTGCGGTGGTCGCTCGCGAATACGGCATTCCCGCCGTCGTCGGCTGTCGCACGGCCACCGCGCGCATCGAAGACGGCATGCTTATCACCGTCGATGGCACCGCTGGCGTGGTTCGCATCGAGGAGTAAGTGTCGTCAGCCCGGCGGCGGCGCAGGCTACAATGCCTATTCAGGGCTGCCGCCCTGCGGAGGCGTCCCATGGCCGACCCCGCGATCCTCTACGAACCGCGCGAAGGCGTTGCGGTGATCACGCTCAACCGGCCGGAGGTCCTCAACGCGTTCACCCCGGAAGCGCTCGCCGAACTGGATGCCGCGCTGACCAGGGCGCCCGCCGATGGCCTCCGCGCGGTGCTGCTGACCGGCGCCGGGCGGGGCTTTTCGGCCGGCATGGACCTCGCCAGCATCCAGCACCTCTACGCGGGTAAAGGCCCGGACTTCACTGCCCTGTTGCGGGACAACTTCCACCCCGTCATCCGGCGCATCCGCGAACTGGAGATGCCCGTCATCGCCGCGGTCAACGGGGTGGCCGCGGGCGCGGGCATGAGCCTCGCGCTCGCCTGCGACATACGCATCGCGGCTGACAACGCGCGCTTCGCGACCGCCTTCACGAAGATCGGGCTCGTGCCTGATAGCGGCATGGCGTACACGCTGCCGCGGCTCGTGGGGCAAGGCCGTGCGCGTTACCTCATGCTTGCGGGCGAACCGCTCGATGCCGCCGGCGCGCTTGCGATCGGCCTGGTCGATCGCGTCGTCCCGGCCGCTGAGCTCGCGAGCGCAGCGTTCGCCGCCGCCAGCGCCTTCGCCAGCGGGCCGACGAAGGCGTTCGCCTACACCAAGCAACTGGTCGCAGCCGCCGAGCACGGCACCTTCGATGAGGTGCTGGAACGCGAAGCCGCGCTCCAACAGGCGGCGGGCGATACCACCGACCACCGTGGCGCCGTGGCCGCGTTTCTGGCCAAAGAGCCGGCGCGCTTCACTGGCCGGTGATCCCCCGGCCCCGATTGCTCAGCCCGACCAGGAGAAGGGCGCGAAGTGCCCGTTCTGGCCGGAGTTGTCGATTTCGAAGTGATTGTCCTTGAACTTCGCGGTCGAAGCTCTCGCCAGCGACAGGTCGTCGTTTGCGGGGTGACCGGTACCGGTGATAGCGAGCGGCTTGCCGCCGAGGCCGGCGAGCCCGCTCACCGCCTGCTCCCCAAAGCCATCCACCACCAGGCGGCGCGAAGCGCCATCCTGCTCGAAGGTGATGGCTGCCTGCTTGAAGCCCAAGAAGGTGGGCACGAGGCCCTGGATGCCGGCGGGGGGGCCACCGACTTTGCCGCTTAAAATCGTCTCCAGCGACTGGCGTTGTTCTCGCGAAGCGCGGCTGTCGATGAAGACCTCGTTCTTGCCTTTGCCATCCCCCATCGGGCCATCCGTGTGCATGGCGACCACCACGTTGAGGCCCCCGAGGCTTGTCCCATCCATGCCGCCATCCTGGATGTTGAACGCCAGGACGGCGTCACAGTACCCCCGCGTCGGGCGCGCCGTCACCTGCGAAGTGATGCACGGGCAGAGCACATCGCAGCTGCATGACTCGAAGTAGTCACCGGAAAGCTGCCAGGCCATTACTGACACCCCCTAAGAAGTTGCAACAGCAGCCTACCACCTTTCGGCACGGGCGCGGGACTGCAGGGCGCACGCCCGGGCGGCTATGATGATCTTGAACCGAACGAGAGGCCGCCGTGCCGCCGGGCTGGCCGCGCAAGGAGCAGCCGCATGACTTCCATCCACGAACCCCTCAAGGGCAAGCAACTCTTCAAGCAGGACGAAGAGGCGCGCATGGCCGACCGGCTCGCGTTCGAAGTCGAAGACGCCGAGCACGAGGGCAGCATGGTGCGCGATGGCCAGCGCACGAGCGAATCGCGCTACGCCGCCGGCGAAATAACGGGCCCGGATGCCATCCCCGACGACGCCTACAGGGAAGCGCTCGTCAACCTCCTCACCCAGGAGGCCGATTCCGAGCTCGCGGGTGCGCAGGGGTACGTGCCCTGCATTCCCATGTCGCCAAACATCGAAGAGTACCTCGCCGTCGCCATGATGGTGAAGGATGAGTTCCGGCACGCGCGCGTTTGCTACAAGCTGCTCGAACACCTGGGCATGGATGTCGATGCACGCATCAAGAGCTTCGACTACACGATGCGCGTCAACGATGACGACCTTGGCACGGCCCGCGCCGGGGGCGATAAGCGGGTCAACATCTTCTACTACCCCATAGAGGATTGGTACGACTTCATCGCCTTCAATTTCTGCATGGACCGTGGCGCGGGCCACCAGCTCGAAGATGTCTTGATGTCGAGTTACCGGCCGTGGGCGCGCGTGATGGAAGGCATCTTCAAGGAGGAGATGTTCCACATCGCGCACGGCGACAACTGGGTGAAGCGACTGGCGGCGAACGCCGAGTCCAAACCGAAGATGCAGGCCGCCATCGACAAGTGGTTCCCCCGCACCATGAACATCTTCGGCCGCGCGAACGCCCCCAAGAACCGGTTCTACCGCGAAGTGGGGCTGAAGGTGCGCGACAACCAGGAAGTGCGCGAGGCCTTCGCCGCTGACGTTGGCTCGCGGCTGCACGAATTCGGGCTGGAGATGCCCGGATGGGTGCCCGACTGGGGCAAGATCCCTGAAGAAGCCGTGTTCGCAGCGGGATGAGCAGCGCACGCGAGGTAACCGTGGCCACCAATGGCGGCCGTCCCGGAGCGACCATGGAGCAGCTGCTCGAACGCGACGCCGGCGCCGTCCTCGAAGTGCTCGAGGACTTCGGCATCCGCCTGGACCCCTGGACGCTGATCGCCGTCAAGTGCACGCCCGAAGAGCTGGCCGAATACAGCGCGATCCTGCGCCCCGCTGAGCTGCGCGAGGCGCTGGAGCGACGGCTCGGGCTGGGGGCGGGCCGGCGTTAGGCTTCGTCCAAGAGAGAAAGACCAGCCACGCGGGGGCACCGCTGTCGTCGCGACGCGTCGCCGGTGAGCCGCTAGCCGCCGGCCAGGAGTTCTGTGATCGGGCCCACGCGGGCGTCCTCCGGACGCAGCGCGATTACGCCCGTGGCCCGCAGTTCCGCCAGGCTATCGCGAAAGCCCACGAAGTGCCGGAACATCGTCCCGATGTGAATGTAGAGGGCGAACCCGAGTGCCTCGGCCTCGGCGGGCGTCAGCAGCCAGGAGTTGAGCACCTGCGGCACTCGCTGCAGTTCCTTCGCCGCGCGCTCGATCGCTTCGCGGTCCTTCAGGCCATCCACGAAGACCAGGTCGGCGCCGGCTTCGCGGTAGGCCTTCGCTCGAGCGATGGCGTCGGTCCAGCCGTTGGGCTGCAGCGCATCGGTGCGTCCGATGATGACCAGGCCCGGGTCGTTGCGGGCAGCGACCGCCGCCCGCACCTTCAGAACCATCTCCTCCTGCGGGATGACCCTCTTCCCATCGAGGAAGCCGCAGCGCTTCGGCCACTCCTGGTCTTCAATATGCAGCGCCGCTACGCCTGCGCGTTCGTAGAGGCGCACCGTGCGCGCCACCGCCGCTTCGTCGCCGTAGCCCGTATCCGCGTCGGCGATTACGGGCACGGAAACGGCGGCGGCGATGCGCGCTGCGTTCGCCGACATCTCACCAAGACCGATCAGGCCCATGTCGGGCAGCCCCCACGAGGCAGCGGTCCCGAAGCCGGTCATGTAGACGGCCTCGCAGCCCGCCTGTTGGGCGAGTTTGGCCTGCACCCCATCGAAAATGAAAGGCGCAACCACGATGCCCCGCGCCATCGCCTCGCGCAGGCGCGCCCCGGGGCTGGCCGTCATCCGCGCAGCACCGCGGCGTGGGCTGAATCGAGATACTCATCGACCCGCGTAACGCGCCCAGCGGCCACGGTGAACACGATGCAAGCGGGCATTTCGAATGGCTGTCCATTGGGCGCCGTCCCGCGCAACACGTGTTGCTGCACCCATCCACCGGGCGTGACCTGGCGCCGCACCTCGTCGTAGCGCCGTCCCGGGACAGCCCGGACCATCCACTTCAGCACGCGCAGGTTTTCTTCGACGGTCTGCTCGATGCCATCGAAGTTGTGCCAGACGCGCGCATCCGGGGCATAAATAGAGCGGATCGTCTCCAAATCGCCCGCTTCGATGGCAGCGAAGAAGCGCTCTGCGAGCGCGAGCATCGGTTCCGTGGCAGCCGTCATGGGTCCACATCCTGTCGGGAGTTGCGGGCAGCATACGTGCGTGCGGCCGGCCTCTCAACCGCTCGCCGCCGCCACGTCCTCGACCCAAAGGAGGCGGGGGACGCCTCTGGGGCCTCGCCGCGGACGGCCCGGTCCGCAAGGCTTCACGTTCCAGCAGCGCTTCCCCCCGTCGACCATCGAAGCTGACTGACCCTGCGCACCGCCTGACGTAGCATTGGCCCGGATGGATCGCGACGCTTCGCCCAAGAGACGCCGGCTGCTTCCCTACGCGCTGGGCGCCGTCATCCTGGCGACCGCGGCCCTCGTGGCGGCGGTCGTGGTTTTCGGCGGCGATGACGACGATGGCGGAGACGGTGGGGTACCTGCCGGCCCGGTGACCATCGGCGGCGTGGAGTTTCGCCCATTCTTCGTGGGCGAGGCGGCGCGCCTCCCCGAAACGACGGCCCTGTTCGTGACCACCGGCTGCTTCGAATGCGCCCCACCCGACCACTACATCAAGACCATCGCGCGCGTGTACCGCGATTCCCAGGGGACCATCCGCACAGAGACGCTCTTTACCGCCCGGCCATCGCAGGCAGTGGCCGCCCCCGCCGCGCCGCTTCCCGCCAGCGCGTACATCCTCGAGGTGGCCACGAAGCCCGACGCGAGCGAGATCGTCGCGACGGTGTGCCTGAGCGGAGGCTGCGCGAGCTTCGACAAAGCCGTGGAACGGCCCGCCGTGGCGCTCTACCGATCGACCGATGGCGGCGTCACGTGGGCTGAATACGGCCGCTTCGAAGCCGAGCCGGCGCGGGCCGGCGACCCCCTGCTGCCCCGCGCCATCGCCCTCGCCCGCGAAGGGTCCGTGCTCTTGCAGCCGGGACGGGGTGCGGCCGCCGCGTCGTTCACCCTGTACCCATCCGGGGCAGCGGTCGAAGCGCCAGCCGGGCTGCTCTATCCCCGGCCGGGCGTCACCCCCGAAGGCGACCTCGCATGGGTCGTGGCGGCGCCGGGCGGCCTGCGGCTGGAAGCCGCCGGGAAGTCCTACCCGCTGCCTGCGCTGGCCAGGGACGCAAAGCTCTCGGGCCCGCCGTTTTTCATCGATCCATCACGGGTCGTGATCACCTCACAGGTGGAGAGCAAACGCCCCGTCGACCAGTGGCCGCGCTTCTACGCGGTGGTCGGTCTCGAATCCGGCCTGCAGGTGGGCTGGACGGGGTTGCACGTGCGGCCAGCCGCCGTCGTCTCGGGAGCCACGACGGGGGCGGACGTGACCCTACCGGCCGACCGCCGCTCCGTCCTCGGGATCAGCCGCATCCCGGGCCTGGTGGATTTTGATAGCGGCGCCGTCAACCCCATCGCCGTGCCCTTCGCCGGCCCTGGGGAACGCACCCCCGCCCAAGTACTGGCCGCCTTGGAAGGGCCGTTCGCGCGGGCGGTGCGCAGGGAAACCTGCGTGGGCTTGCGCGCCCGGCCAGACGCGGCTGCGCCCGCGACCACCTGTCTTTCGGCGGCGACCCTGCTGCGCGTCACAGGAGCCGAAGCTTCAGGCTTCGTCCCCCTCGCCCTGCCCGATGGGACGGCCGGTTGGGCCCTTGCAGGGGAAATCGAGCGCTAGCCGCCCCCGGCCGCTCGTGCCACCCCGTTGCGCAAGACGCCAGCCCCCAGCACTTCCACTTCCACCTGATCGCCGGGCCGCAGCGGCGGCGGGCTGCCGGGCGTGCCCGTGTAGATGATGTCTCCCGGCAGCAGCGTCATCACGGCGCTCACGTAGCGAACGATCTCCGGGATATCGAGGATCAGTTCGTCTGAGCGGCCGCGCTGCACTTCCTCGCCGTTCACGCGCGTGCGCAATTCGATGCTGTCGTACGCCAGCCCCGTCACGATCGATGGGCCGAAGATGCCGAAAGTGTCGCTGCCTTTGGCGCGCCACCACTGCCCGTCTTTCTGCTGCCATTCGCGCGCGGAGACATCGTTGCCGCCTGTGTAGCCGAGGATGCCTTCGAGCGCCTGCTCGCGGCTGGCGCGCGTCAACCGCTTGCCGATGACGATGACGATTTCGCCCTCCGGGTCCACGCGGCCAGCACCCTCCGGCAGCAGGATCTCGTCACCCGGCCCGGCTATGCTCGAAAGCGGCTTGAAGAACAGCGTCGGCGTGTCGGGCGCCGGCCGGCCGCCCAGGTGGCTGCGATAATTGAGGCCCACGCACACGATTGAGCGCGGTTCGCACGGCGGCAGCAGGCGCACGCCGACCACGGCCAGCGTTTCCCCCGTCCTCTCCGTACGTTCCCAAAATGGCTCGTTGATGACCTCGATCCGCCCGTCCGCGAGCAGCCCCGCGCCCCTGCTCCCGTTGCTGCGCTCGAAGCGCACGTAATTGGCCATCACTGCCCTCGCTGCTCGCGGCTCTGGGCGGGAGTCTACGGCAGCCCGCGGCGGCGCGCCGCTACGGCTCGCGAAGCAGCGCATCCACCGCCCGGATGGTCACGCCCGCGCCCTCCCCCGCGCGCAAAGCATACCGGGCGGAGCTATCATGGCTTAGTTTCTCCTCGCCGTAGCCCTTCGGGAGGTCTCAATGTCCCTCATTTCCATGGACGACATCGCCGCCGACGAACCTGCCGCCTACGAATGGCCCGCGCTCGTCGATGACCTCAATGCGCTCCTCCGCCTGAAGACCACGCCAATCGGCATGAAGCTGTTCGAAACCGTCGCGGAAATGGAGGCCATCCCACGCATCCGGCGGCCCCAGGCGATCCACACC
>JBPCLM010000164.1:0-12849 GCA_051003295.1 Tepidiformaceae bacterium
CACACCCTTTCCTGGGGTTCTGTTTGTGCTGGCCGGGGGGAGCACTTTCGTGGGAACACCCGCGGGCGCGTCCGCCCCCGCCGACGGCGAAGTGGTCTTCAACACCTCCATGACGGGCTACCAGGAGATGCTGACGGACCCCTCGTACGCGGGGCAGCTGCTGGTGCTCACCTACCCCATGATCGGCAACTACGGCGTGGATGAGCGCGTGGAAGAATCCGCGCGCGTGCAGCCCGCGGGCCTGGTGGTGCGCGAAGTAGCAGCTTTCGCGAGCCACCTGCGTTCCACGGGGACGCTCGCGGGCTACCTGCGCGAGCGGGGCGTGGTTGCCATCGCCGGCGTGGATACGCGCGCCATCACGCGCCGCATTCGCCGCCACGGTGTGATGCCGGGCACGATCACCACGGACGAGACCGCGGAGCAGGCGCTCGCCCGCCTGCAGTCGCTTCCGGGGTACGACGGGATCAACTGGGTCGCCACGGTTACCGCGGAGCGGGCATACGACTGGGAAGGTGGCGGAGCGCAGCGCGTGGCGTTGCTGGATGGTGGGGTGAAACGCAACATCATGCGGTCGCTGGCGGCGCGCGGCTGTGCGGTTCGTGTGTTCCCTGCCTCGGCGACCGCCGGCGAACTTCTCGCGGCGCGCCCGGATGGGGTTGTGCTCTCACCGGGGCCCGGCGACCCGCGCTTGCTGGAGTCCATGGTGGCGGAAACGCGGCGGCTCATCGGGAAGGTACCGGTACTTGGCATCTGCCTGGGCCACCAGGTGGTGGCGCAGGCGCTGGGCGCGGGCACGTTCAAATTGCCCTTCGGCCACCGCGGCGGCAACCACCCGGTACAGGACATCGTCAGCGGGCGCGTCACGATCACGGCCCAGAACCACGGGTACGCCGTGGACCCGGACGGCCTGACGAGCGCCGCCTACGTGAGCCACCTCAACCTCAACGACCAGACCGTCGAGGGGATAGCGATGCGCACGGAACCGCTGCTCACCATCCAGTATCATTCGGAAGCTTGCCCGGGCCCGCTGGACAACACATCGATTTTCGACCGTTTCGTGGAGATGATGGTCCCTGTGCGAGGAGGTGTCTCATGACCCGCAACACAGAACGGCGGCGCGCCACCGTGGAAGACAGCGAGAGCGTTTCGAGCATCGCGCGAAGCATCGGCACGGAAAACACATCCCTCCCCGAGGCCTTCACGCCAGACAGGGCGCGCGAATGGATCAAGCGGCTGGGGGACCAGGGCGCGATCGTGGTCGCTTACGATGGCAGCATTCCTGTCGCCTTCGGGGCGCTGGACTACAACACGATGGAGCCGGAGACGGGGCTGCTGGGCGTGTGGGTGCTGCCTGACCATCGTCGGCGGGGGCTGGCGACTGAGGTTGCGGAAGACCTGCTGGAATTCGCGCGCGAAAGGGGTTACCGGCGCATCCGGGGCAGGCTGCCGGAAGGCAATGAGTCCGCCCTCAGCTTCCTTTCCTCAATCGGGGCGATGGTCCCGCTACGTAACCCCGAGATGTCGTTCGAACTGCCGCTCTAGGGTGGGAAACGCGCTTGGCGATGACCCCTCCATGACACAACGAAGCCCCGAAGCACGACGCGCGCGCGGGGCGGCGCCGCGGCGCAACAACGCTCCCATGCGGCGCAGGCGCCCTGCAACCAGCATCCCGGACCTGCTCTTCGCCGTCGCGGCGGCGGCCTGGACGATGGCGGTCATCTTCTTCGCCGCCTCCTTCTTCGATGACAACGTGACAGCGGGCGATGCGGGACGGGTGCTCGCGCGCATCTTCGCGGGCTCGCTGTTCGTGAGCGGCCTTTTCCTGGGGTTGCTCGGCGTGGGGCTATTGCGCGACGACGTGCGCCAGAGCGACCACTACGTCGTGCCGCTGCTCCTGGGAGCGGTCATCGGTGCGCTCGAGTCCGTTATCTTCCTGCTGCCCGCGGAAGAGCTCCTGATTGCTCCGTTTGCGCTATTGATCTTCGCCTTCCGGCCTGTGCGGCGCTGGGTCGCGCGGTCGCTTCCGGATCAGTGGCGATGAGCGGACGGCCAGCGAGCGTCCTCATCATCGGGTCGGGGCCGATCGTGATCGGGCAGGCGGCAGAGTTCGACTATGCCGGGACGCAGGCGTGCAAGGCCATGCGTGAAGAGGGCGTGCGCAGCATCCTCGTCAATTCGAACCCGGCGACGATCATGACGGACCTCGATATGGCGGACGCCGTATATATCGAGCCGCTGACGGTGCCCGTGCTCGAACGCATCATCGCCCGCGAGCGCCCGGAAGGGCTGCTGCCCACGCTGGGTGGGCAGACGGGGCTCAACCTCGCGGTGGACCTGGCGGCGGCGGGCGTTTTGGAACGTTATGCGGTGCGCCTGCTGGGGACGCCGCTGGAGACCATCCGGCGGGCCGAAGACCGCGAATTGTTTCGCGACATGCTCGTGAAGCTCAGCGAACCCGTGCTCGAGAGCCGCATCTGCCACACGGTCGAAGAGTGCATCGCGGCGGCGGAGGAAATCGGACTGCCGGCGGTTATCCGGCCGGCGTACACGCTGGGCGGCACGGGGGGCGGCATGGCGTTCACGAATGAGCAGCTGCGGAGCGTGGCGCAGAGCGGCCTGGCGGCCAGCCCCATCACCCAGGTGCTTCTCGAGCGCAACCTCCTGGGGTGGAAGGAGATTGAGTACGAAGTGATGCGCGATGGCGCGGGGAACTGCATCACGATCTGCAACATGGAGAACCTGGACCCGATGGGCGTGCACACTGGCGATTCCATCGTGGTGGCGCCATCGCAGACGCTGAGCGACAAGGACTACCAGATGCTGCGCTCGGCGAGCCTGCGCATCATCAGCGAACTGGGCATCGAAGGGGGTTGCAACGTGCAATTCGCGCTCGCGCCGCGCAAGGATGTGCGCCCCTGGGAGGGCGACCCGAGCGAGCCGCTGCCCTACTACGTGATCGAAGTAAACCCGCGTGTCTCGCGCTCGTCGGCGCTCGCATCCAAGGCAACGGGGTATCCGATCGCGCGGGTGGCGGCGAAAATCGCCTGCGGCAAGACGCTCGACCAGATCCCGAACGCCGTCACGCAGCGGACGACTGCCGCCTTCGAACCGGCGCTCGATTACTGCGTCGTGAAAATCCCCAGGTGGCCCTTCGATAAGTTCGCGCTGGGGGACCGGACGCTGGGCACGCAGATGAAGGCGACGGGCGAGGTGATGGCGATCGAACGGACGTTCGAGGCGGCGCTGAACAAGGCCGTGCGGTCGCTGGAGGTGGGCGGCCGCAGCCTGTTGTGGGAGCGGCCCGAGTGGCGCAACGGCGCCGAGTTCGCCCTGCACGCCACCGATGAGCGGCTCTGGGCGCTCATGGCGGCCTTGCGTCGCGGCGCCAGAACCGGCGACCTGGCGCGCATCACGGGCATCGACCCGTGGTTCCTCGAACGAATGTTGTCGATCGTGGCGATGGAGAGGCGGCTCTTGGGCGAGGCGCTGCACCCGGAGATGCTACGCGCCGCCAAGCGCCTCGGCTTCAGCGACGAGATGGTGGGCCAGCTCGCCGACCGCCTTCCCGAGCAGGTGCGGGAGCTGCGCCACGAATGGGGCATCCGCCCGGTCTACAAGATGGTCGATACGTGCGCGGCCGAATTCGACGCGGCCACGCCCTACTTCTACAGCACCTATGAAAGCGAAAACGAAGCCGAGCCACAGCCGGGCAAGGCTGCGGTCGTGATCGGGAGCGGGCCCATCCGCATCGGGCAGGGCATCGAATTCGACTACGCGAGCGTGCACGCCGCGTGGGCGCTACAGGCGGCCGGGCAGCGCGCGGTCATGATCAATTCCAACCCCGAGACGGTGTCCACTGACTTCGACACGAGCGACCGCCTCTACTTCGAACCGCTCGACGAAGAGGCGGTGCGCGACGTTATCGAGAACGAGCAGGGCGACGAAGGGGAGCCCCCGCCGAGCATCGTGCAGTTCGGCGGGCAAACGGCGATCGGGCTGGCGGAGCCGCTGCGGCGGGCGTCGCTGCCGATCATCGGCTCGGGCGCCGATACCATCGACACCGCGGAGGACCGGCACCGCTTCGAACGGTTTCTGCAGGACCTGGGGATCCCCCAGCCCCCGGGCGCGGCCGTGACGACGCTGGAAGCGGCCATGAAGACGGCCCAGCAGATTGGCTATCCCGTGCTTGTGCGGCCCTCGTACGTGCTGGGTGGCCGTGCTATGGAGATCGTGCAGAACGCGACGGAGCTGGTGACGTTCGTGGCGCAGGCGGCGGAGGTGGCGCAGGGAAAACCTATCCTCATCGACAAATTCCTTGAAGGGCGTGAGGTGGAAGTCGATGCCATCTGCGACGGGGAGGCCGTGCTCATCCCGGGGATCATGGAGCACATCGAGCCTGCGGGCGTGCACTCGGGGGACTCCATGGCGGTCTACCCCCCGCAGCATCTCGACGCCGAAGAACGCGATGTCTTGCGCGACTACACCGAACGGATCGTGCTCGGGCTGGGGGCCATCGGGCTCACGAACATCCAGTACGTGGTGTTACCACGTGAGGCAGGCGGCGAGCCGCGGGTGTTTGTGATCGAGGTGAACCCGCGCGCCAGCCGCACGGTACCGTTTCTTTCGAAGGTAACGGGAGTGCCCATGGTGCAACTCGCGGTGGGGGCGATGCTCGGCCGCACGCTGCGCGAACAGGGCTACGAGGGCGGGCTCTGGCCCGAGCGCGACCTCGTCGCCATCAAGGCGCCGGTGTTCTCAATGTCGAAGCTCATTGATGTGGACACGCACCTCGGCCCGGAGATGAAGAGCACGGGCGAGGTGATGGGCATCGACCGCAACTTCGAAGGCGCGCTCGCCAAGGCCCTGCTCGCGTCGGATATGGCGCTTAACCCGGATGCCACGATCCTCCTCAGCCTGAGCGACCGGAGCAAGGCCGAGGCGCTGCCGCTCATCCGCCAGCTTGCTTCCGCGGGCTATCGCCTGTACGCGACGGAACACACCAGCGAGATGATCCGGGCACTGGGCCTGCCGGTGACGGCGGTCACGAAGGTGCTCAGCGGCCAGCACCCCAATGTGGTCGATGTCATCCGCGATGGGACGGTGCAGTGCGTCATCAACACACCGGAGGGGCGGCTCACGGGCACGCTGCGCGATGGGTTCCACATTCGCCGGGCGGCGGCGGAGAAACGCATCCCGTGTTTTACGTCCATCGACACGGCGCGCGCCGCTATCGACGCCCTCAGCCGCCAGTCTGGCTACGACATCGCGACGTTGGCGGAGTACGTGGGCGCATGATCAGCGAGGAAGCGAGTGTGCTTTCGAACGAACAGGTTTATGAAGGCGGGTACCTGGCATGGTTCCACGGGCCGGGGCTCGCGGCCAAGACCGAGCCCGGCCAGTTCGTGATGGTGCATTGCAGCGCGGAGGGTATGGACCCGCTCTTCGCCCGCGCCTTCAGCTACCACCGCGTGGATGGCGCGCGGTTCGCGCTGCTCTACAGCGACACCGGCCGAGGCACGGGCTGGCTCGCGGGCCGGGTGCGCGGCGACCGCGTACGCATGTATGGGCCGCTGGGCAAGGGGTTCCGTCTTCCCGCGGAGCCGGGCAACCTCTTGCTTGTGGGCGGGGGCGTGGGCATCGCGCCGCTGGTGGACCTCGCCGAGCGGGGCGTGGCTGCCGGCCACCAGGTGGTGGCGATGATGGGCGCGCGCAGCGGCAAGCAGTTGCTCCCCGCCGCATCGTGGCCGCGCGAAGTGGAGTACGTGGTGGTGACTGAGGACGGCTCTGCGGGGTCGAACGGATTCGTGACGCAGCACCTCGGGGCGTACCAGCAGTGGGCGAGCCGCATCTACGCGTGCGGCCCGAGCGCGATGTTTCAATCGCTGGCGGACGTGCTGCGGCACAACGGCCGGCGCCAGCGCCCCGAGGTACTGATGGAAGAGAACATGCCCTGCGGCTGGGGGATGTGCTACGGCTGTGCCATCTTCACGAAGCGCGGCGTGCGGCTGTGCTGCAAGGACGGCCCGCGCTTCAACCTGTTCGACGTGTATTCGTAGCGGCTATTCGCCGCGGGAACGGAAAGGCCAGCGACGGCGCGGGGCTGACTTGTCCGCCTCGCGGCTTTCGGGGTTTTCCGGGCCCTGAAAGCCGCGCCCGCACGACTGGCAGTACGCGTAGACGTTCAGGTTTTCGCGACCGCACCAGGGACATCGGCGCATGGCGAACCTCCACGGTGAAGTCTAGCCGGTCGCGGGCGGCGCTTGAAGGTGCCCTTATGTGTACTTGCGCGCCGCCAGGATGGGCCAGCGGTCGACCACGTTGCCCGCGCGCGTGACGTTGTACCAGTCGTGGAGGTTGAGCGTGGAGTCGCCGTGACTGGGGACGACTTCGAGGCGGTCGCCCGGGCGGAGGGCGGCGACGCCATCGCCGGTGATAGTGCCATGCTCTTCGGAGAGGCGCGCGACCTTCACGGAGCCGTCCTTCGAATGCGGTGCGCCGAACTCGTTGGTGAGCGACTTGATGCCAGCATCACACACCGCGTAGCCGTCGCGGACGGCGATGACGGTGGTGAGGAGCGTGAGCGCGCGCTGGAAGGTGTCCGGCACGAAGCGTTCGCAGTAGCCATCCATGAAGACGTAGGTGCCGGCCTGGAGCTCGGTGACGCCGGGCGTCGCGGCGGCGATGGCGGCGCTGGCCGTGCCGCTGGTCGAGACGATCCGGGGCGCGAGGCCCGCCTCCGCGAGGGCTTCGACGTGCTCCATGACACGGGCGAGGCCCGCCTCGATGACCTTGCGGCGCTCGGACTCTTCGGGCACGCCGTACATGTGCCCCTCGTAGCCCATGATGCCGCGGTAATCGATGCCGGCATCGACGAGCGAACGGGCGAGGCGCACGGTCTCCTCGGGGCTCGTGGTGCCGCAGCGGTGCATGCCGGCATCCACTTCGATGACGGCGGCGGGGCGCTGACCGGAGCGGCGCGCGCCATCCGCCAGTTCGCGCACGTTGAACTCGGATTCGACGGCGGTGGTGACATCGGCGCCGCGGGCGAGGAGCGCCATGAGCCGGTCGATCTTGACGCGGCCAACAACCTGGTTGGCCATGAGGATGGGCCCGAGCGCGGCGTCTACGAGGACCTCCGCCTCGCCGAGCTTGGCGACGGTGATCCCGATTGCGCCGGCCTCGAGCTGGCGGCGGGCGACTTCCGGGGTCTTCGGGGTCTTGAAGTGGGGGCGCAGCGCGACGCCCGTCCCGGCCAGCAGCCCGGCCATGCGGGCGATATTGGCCTCCACGGCGTCGAGATCGAGGAGGAGGCATGGGGTGTCGAGGTCGTTGTACATGCGCGTAGTCAAGCGCAAGCGGGCGACGGACGCAAAGGGCCGAAACGTCAATGTTACGCAAAGCGCTTGACGAGGCGTGCTCCGGGTAGCAATCTGCGGTGGCCGGCGCGGCACCGTGAGCCGCTGGCCGGGCGCAGGAGAGTGCCATGACCACCGCCGCGGAGCTCGTGCAGCGAGCGAAGAGCCGAATCCAAAACCTGAGCGTCGAGGAGTTCGAGCGCGAGCTCGCTGCTGGAGAAGCGCTCGTCGTCGATCTTCGGGAGCCGGAGGAAGTGAAGGAGAACGGCCGCATCCCGGGGAGCGTCCACGTCCCACGGGGCATGCTCGAGTTCCGCGCCGACCCATCGAGCACGTACCACCTCGAGCCGTTCCAGCCAGACCGGCGCGTGCTCTTGCACTGCTCGGCTGGCGGGCGGTCCGCCCTGGGAGCCGTTGCCCTTCAAGAACTGGGGTACACGAACGTCGGCCACCTCGAAGGCGGCATGCAGGCCTGGACGAAGGCGGAGCGCCCGATCGAGCGCTGAGAAGCAGCCTGCGGAAGCCGCGCTCGCCTCCGGCGGGGACAACGGACCGCGGCGGCGCGCGTGTTACGTCGGCCAGGCGGCAGGGGCCAGCGTCGCGCAGGTGGACGGCCGCCCCCACGGACGGTGGTAGTATGGGTCGGATGACTTCTACTCACGAACTCAGGGCTGAAGTACACCGCATCGTCGACGACCTCCCTGACGGGGCGGGCTGGGAACGAATTGCTCTACCGCCTCTACGTCCGCGAAAAACTGGACCGCGCTCGGGGCGAGGCGGCTTCTCAACAGTCGCCGGGCCATGAGGCCGTGCTGCGGGAGTCCGGCGTCCAAAAGTGGCCGGACGCGCCCCGTGTCGAGTGCGGCATTGACACAGCGATGACCGGTGCACAAGCTTCACCATCCGCGGGTGGGGGGAAGTCCAGTGACTGACACGACGATGACTCGGGGCGGCGACAGCATGTTTGGAATGCCGCGACGGCTGCTGGTTGCGGTTGTCCTGGGGGTGATAGCGGGGGCTATCTTCGCCGCCGCCGGCCAGTTCGGGTGGTTCAACGACGACCCCTCTGACGACTCTACGGGCGATAACGCGCTCGGCTGGGCCATTGAGGTCGTGGTGATACTGATCGCGGCCGCGGTCGTGCTCTGGTTCGGCAAGCGGGCACTCGATTCCGGCCGGGTAGAGAATGTGGCGGTTGCAGCGCTTGTGTTTGGCGCCCTTGCGCTACTGTCCTTCCCGGCGTTCTGGCTCGGTATCTACTGGCCGCTGGCGGCTGGCGGCGTCGTGTTGGGGATAGACGCTCACCAGCGGGGCGTGGTGGGCAGTCGCCGGATCATGGCCTATGCCGGGATCGCGCTCGCGGTGGTCGCGGTCGTGTTCTGCGGATTGCTCAACCTGTTCGGGTAGCCGACCTCGTAAAGCGAACGCGGAGGTGCGTGGCCTGAGGGAAGCCATGGACATACAGGACTTTGTCGATTCGCTTCGCAACCGCATCCGCGCGATGAACACACTTTGGGAACGAGCGGCCAGCGACCTCACGGTCGAACAGATGAACCACCACGAGCGCGCCGGGGTGCTGCCCATGGCGTTCAGCTTCAGCCACTACATCCGCGCCCAGGATCAATCGATCAGCGGCCCCTTCCTGAGTGAGCCGCCGCTCTGGGTGGGCGGTGGTTGGGCGAAGAAGGTGGGCGTCTCCGTCGATGCGATGGGCCGCGAGGAGACCGTGGCCGAGATGGAGCGCCTGCGATTCGCGGACATCGATGCGTGGAGGGCGTATCAAGGGCAGGTCCTGGCCCGTACGGCGTCCGTCCTCGTCACGATTGACGCCGGTGTGCTGGGCGAGGTGCTTATGCCGAGGCTGCCGCCGAACATGCAGAACACGTTCTGCGCCGTCATCATCGGCCCCGATGCCCCGCTGCGCAGGCTCGATGTCCTCGAATGCTTCGTCTACCAGCACGGCTTGAGGCATATGGGCGAGATCGAACACGGCCGCGCGCTGGTCGGTCTGCGTGGCATGACCAGCTAAGCTGACGGTCCGCCGAGCCAGCGCCAGGCACGCTTCTGGCCAACGCGGATGACGTGGCCGGCGTGGGGGGCGGGGAAGTGGCCGCCAAGCACCAGCAGCCCTTCGGCTTCCACCCGTTCGACGAGGGCCTTGCGGGAAACCGCCGAGAGGATGGGATCGGAGTCGTAGGGCGGGCTCAGGCTCGGGTCTTCGATCTCTGCCGGGTGACTTGCAGCGTCGCCCGTGATGACCGCTCCTTCGCCGCCGCCGACGACGAGCACGCTGACGTGGCCCGGCGTGTGACCGGGCGTCGGCAGCAGCTGCACGCCGGGGACTACGACATGGTCGTCGGGGACGACTTCGAGGTGACCGGACGCCTTGAGGGGCCGCACGCAGCGCGCGACGGTGCTGTCCTTTGTGGCGGACCAGTACGACCACTCGGGCTGGCTGACCATGTAGCGGGCGTTGGGGAAGAGTGGCCGGGGAGGATCACCGGGGGCGACATTCCAGCCGATGTGATCAGCGTGGAGGTGCGTGGAGACAACGAAGTCGACCTGGGCGGGATCGATGTGCGCCTCTTTGAGCGCCGCGGGCAGGAGGCCGCAGGTGCCGCTGAAGCCATAGCGGGCGAGCGGGCCCAGGTCGGCACCCATGCCCGTATCGACAAGGATGGTGCGTCCCGCGCTGCGAATGACGAAGGTGGTGAGGGGTGCGGAGATGGCATCGCCTTTGATGCCGCCGTGGACGGCGAAGGTGGCGACATCGACTTCCGGGAACAAGGTGGCGAACGGGAGGAGCAGTTCGCCATCGGAGAGGGCATCGACTGTGATGGAGCCGAAGGTGAGCGTATCCATGGGAACCTCGCAGCGGTGGTGGCCGCATGCTACCGCCAGCCCTGCACCAGGGGCGAATCTTCCGGGAAGGTCAGGCTTCGGCGGCGGCGAACTTCGCGCGCTTCGTGGCGCGGTTGCGGGTGGTCTCGTCCAGCTGGGCCTTGCGCAGCCGCACCGACTTCGGAGTCACCTCCACCAGCTCGTCGTTGGCGATAAGCGAGAGACTGCGTTCGAGACTGGGCGGAGAAGGGGGCACGAGCTTGACGGCGATGTAACTGGTCGAGCTGCGGATGTTCGTGAGCTTCCTCGCTATGCATACGTTCAAGGTGAGGTCGTTTTCGCGGCTATGCAGCCCGACGACCATGCCGCCGTAGACCTGCGTGCCCGGTTCGATGAAGAGCATGCCGCGCTCCTGCGCATTGGCGATGCCGAAACTGAGGGCCGTGCCCGCTTCGAGGGCTACGAGCGCGCCGCTGCGGGATTGCGCGATTTCGCCTGACCAGGGCCGATAGCCGAGGTATTCGGCGTTCATGATGCCCTCGCCGCCCGTCGCGCTGATGAAGGTATCGCGAAAGCCGATGAGGCCGCGCGTGGGCACTTCGAAGTCGAGGCGGACATCGCCATCGCGGTCGCTGTGCATGGCGGTCATGCGCGCCTTACGGCCGGAAAGCGTCTCGATGAGCAGGCCGGTGGTTGCTTCGGGCGCTTCGATGTAGAGCTTTTCGAAGGGCTCTTCGAGCCCGTGCGCACCCTGGCGCAGGATGACCTCCGGGCGGGTGACCGCGAACTCGAAGCCTTCGCGGCGCATGGTCTCGACGAGGATGGCCAGGTGCAGTTCGCCCCGGCCGCTGACGACGAAGGCATCGGCGCTATCGCCGTCTTCGACGCGCAGGGCAACGTTCGTTTCCACTTCGCGGTAGAGGCGTTCGCGCAGCTGGCGGCTGGTCACGAACTGGCCTTCGCGGCCGGCGAAGGGGGAGTCGTTGACGCGGAAGGTCATCTTCATTGCCGGCTCTTCGATGGCGATGACGGGCAGCGGCACTTCGACCGCCGGGTCGGCGACGGTTTCGCCGATGAGGACATCCGGGATGCCGGTGAGGGCGATGATGTCGCCCGCGCGAGCTTCATCCATCTCGGTGCGGCCCAGCCCTTCGAAGCCGAACACCTGGGCCGCGCGGTGCGTGCTGCGTTCACCGGCGTGGTTGAAGCGCACGAGGGGCATGCCCGCGCGCACCACGCCATCGGTGATGCGGCCGACGGCCGTGCGGCCGCGGTAGCTATCGTAGTTGAGGGTGGTCACGACCATGCGGAAGGGCGCATCCGGGTCGCACCGAGGAGGGGGGATGTGGGCGAGGATGGCTTCGAAGAGCGGCTGCATGCCCTGGGCGCTTTCACCGGGGGTGAACGAGGCGTAGCCATCGCGGGCGTTCGCGTAGAGCACGGGGAAATCAAGCTGGTGGTCCCTGGTAGCCAGATCGAGGAAGAGGTCCTGGGTCTCGGTCAGCACTTCTGCGATGCGTGCGTTTGGCCGGTCGATCTTGTTCACGACCACGATTGCGTGGAGCCCCGCCTCAAAGGCTTTGCGCAGGACGAACTTTGTCTGGGGCATTGGCCCGTCGACGGCATCGACGAGCAGCAAGCAGCCATCGGCCATGTTGAGCACGCGTTCGACTTCGCCGCCGAAATCGGCGTGGCCGGGCGTATCGATGATGTTGATGCGCACGCCCAGGTAATCGATGGCCGCGTTCTTGGCCATGATGGTGATGCCCTTTTCGCGTTCGAGGGGGTTGCTATCGAGGATGAGCGAACCGACGTGCTCGTTTTCGCGGAAGACGTGCGACTGCTTCAGGAGGGCATCGACGAGCGTGGTCTTACCGTGATCGACGTGGGCAATGATGGCGAGGTTACGGATGTCGAGGCGGGGGGAGAGCACCGTGCTTATGGTGAGCGTTGGGGGGCCTACAAGCGAACGGGGCTGGGGCTGCCCGCCGCCCCCCGAAGCGTTGTACGGTATCCCTGTACGGAGGCACCAGTAATGTCGCTCGCCGAAGCAAGCTACACATTCGCCCGGGGAAACCTCGCCGCCATATGGGACCGCGTGGTGAACGACCGGGAAGTAATCATCCTCAAGCGCCGCGGCGCCGAGCCCGTCGCGATGATCGCCGCAGACGAATTGCGCAGCCTGCTCGAAACCGCCTACCTGCTCAGTTCGCCGGCCAACGCCGAACGGCTTATCGGTGCGCTCAGGGATGCGAAGGAAGGGCACGGCATCGCGATGACCGTTGCCGAGCTGCGCCGGTCGGTGGGGCTCGACGACGAAATCGAGGCGGCAGGCTGAACGGAGCGGTGCGACGCCTGGCGTTCGATGCCCGCTTCCTGGAGGACCTCAGGTACTGGGTCAGCACTGACCGGAAGACCGCACTCCGCCTACTTGCGCTGCTCGATGCGGTGGCCCGCAACCCGTTCGCGGGGATCGGCAGTCCGGAACGGCTGCGGCACTTCGATTCCAATACGTGGTCTCGGAGGCTAACCCAGGCCGACCGCGTCATTTACCGCGTCGAGGGTGACACAGTCAAGTTCCTGCAGGGCCGCTTTCATTCCGGGTCGTGAGTCCGCCAAGCTACGTGGCGGATCATCGAGCGAAATGTCACGT
>JBPCLM010000165.1:0-7749 GCA_051003295.1 Tepidiformaceae bacterium
GCTCGCGCTCGTCCTTGTGCTTGGCGCCGCCTGGCGGTTCAACGACCTCGCCGGGGACCATCCCGGCGGCCCCGCGGCGCCGCTGCAGATGCACCCCGACGAGCGCTTCCTGTCGTTCGTCAACGCCCGAATCGACTGGCCTTCGGGCCCCGGCCAGTATTTCGACACCGCCCACAGCCCCCTCAACCCCTACAACGCCGCCGACACGCCCTCCTACGTGTACGGGACGTTCCCGCTGTTCCTCGCAAAGGCGGTGAGCACGGTGGCGGGCGACGACCCGGGCGGGCCGAACAACGGCTACGAGCACACAATCGTCTGGGGCCGCCGCATCACAGCGACCTTCGACACGCTCACCATCCTGCTCGTTTTCGCGTTGGGTGCGACGCTGTTCGGGCGCAACACGGGCCTCGCGGCGGCGTTGCTGTACGCGCTCGCCGTGCTGCCCACGCAGCTCGCGCACTTCTGGGCGATGGACCCCTACGTCGTGTTCTTCGCCACGGCCACCCTCCTGCTCGCGGCGCTGAGCGTCCGGCCGCCGCGAGGTGTGCCCGTGGGCGTGCTGTTCGGGCTGATGGGCCTGACGGTGGGGCTCGGGCTCGCGAGCAAGGTCACGGCGCTCCCCATCCTGCTTTCGCCGGTGGTGGCGGCCGCTATCCGCATCGCCCTGCGCGAAGCACCAGGGCTGGGGCTGCGCTGGCGAGGCGAGGCCGTGGCCAGGCCCGCCCGTCCCGCCGCGGCGCGCACGGCAGGCCATTGGACCATGGACATCTCATGGCTCTGCCTTTCGCTCGCCCTTGCGATCGTCGTCTTCAGGGTCGCGCAGCCATATGCCTGGGTCGGCCCGAACTTCTGGGACATGAGCATCAGCCAGTACTGGTGGGATGACATCCAGCGCGAGCGCAACTTCCAGGATGGGAACGTCGATTTTCCGCCCTTCGTGCAGTTTGCCGGGCGGATGCCGTTTGCGTGGCCGCTGCAGAACATGGTCGTCTGGGGGCTCGGCCCTGTGCTCGGCGTCGCGGCCTGGGGCGCAGTCGCGGCCGGGACGGTGCTGCTCTTTCGGCGGCGCGAGCTGACGTTCCTGCTGCCGCTCGTCTTCGCGGCGGCCGTCCTGGGTTTCCAGGGCCCGCGCTTTGTGGCCTTCATGCGCTACTTCGCGCCCATTTACCCCGTGCTCTGCCTGTTCGCGGCCTGGGGGGCGCTGGCGGTATGGCGGGCAGCGGCGCGTTGGCGCGCCAGTTCCTTTTCGGCGGACGTGCTCTGGTTCAGCCTGCGCACGCCGAGGGTGACGGCGCGCCATGTGCGCGTCGCCGCGGCCGCGGGGGTGCTCCTGCTGTTCGGCGCGACGGCGTGGTGGGCGATGGCCTTCCAGGCGGTCTATCGCGAGGAACACCCGCGCATCGCCGCCAGCCGCTGGATCTACCAGCACGTGCCGCCTGGTTCGGCGATAACGGCGGAGATCTGGGACGACGCTCTGCCTTACCAGCTGGGCGAACGCAACGCGGGAGAATACCGCAACATCGAACTCGAACTCTACGCCACGGACTCGCTGCAGAAGGTGCGCGAGCTCGTCTACGGGCGGCCCGGGCCCTCAGCCACCGTGGGGCTGAGTGGGGCGGACTTCATCGTCGTCTCCTCCAACCGGGTGCGCCATTCCGTGCCCCGCCTGGAACGCGAATACCCGGCTTCTGCGCGCTACTACGAACTGCTCGATGGCGGCGAACTCGGGTTCGAACTGGTGCGTACCTTTAGGCTGCGGCCCAACTTCCTCGGCGTATCGCTAAACGATAGCGCCGCCGACGAGTCGTTCACCGTGTACGACCACCCGGAGGTGCGCATCTACCGGAAGACGGCGGCGTGGGATCCCCAGCGGGCGGTCGCGCTGTTGAAGGAAGCGCATCCGGAACGGGCCGTGAACCTGCTGCCGCGCCAGGGCGGCACCAACGGCTTGCAGTTCACGCCGGAAGAGGCCGCGGTGCAGCAAGGGGGCGGCACCTTTAGTGATGTGTTCGCTGGTGAAGGCTGGGCGAGCAAAGCGCCGTGGGTCTGGTGGCTGCTCTGGCTGCAACTGGCGGCCTTTGCTTCATTGCCGTGGGTGACGTGGCTTTTCCGCGCGCTGCCGGACCGCGGGTACGGGCTTTCCAAGGTGTGCGGGGCTATCGCGGTGACGCTGACCGCCTGGCTCCTGGTGGCGTGGGGTGTGGTCGATTTTTCGCGCGCGCTGGCATGGGGGGCATTTGCCGGGGTGCTCGCGGTGGGCCTCGCCCTCGGTGCGCTGCGACGGCGCTCGCTCGCGGCGGACCTGCGGGAGCGCTGGCCGGCCGTGCTCGCAACCGAAGCGGTCTTCTTTGTGGCGTTCTTCGCGTTCCTGGCGTTGCGTTACGCGAACCCCGACCTCTGGCACCACCCGCAGGGCGGCGAGAAGCCGGTCGAACTCGCCTACCTGACGGCGGTGGCGCGTTCCACACACCTGCCGCCGTTCGACCCCTGGTTCGCCGGCGGGACGATGAACTACTACTACATGGGGTGGTTCTTCCTCGCCGTGCCGATGCGCGCCTTCCGGACTCTCCCGGAAGTGGGGTTCAACCTGGGCATCCCCACGTTCGCGGCGCTGGCGGCCACGGTGGCCGCTTCGACCGCCTACAACCTGACGGCGCTGATGGCCGGCAGGCCACCGGTGGGGGAGGGCATACGGCGTGTTCCGTGGCGGGGACCCCTTGCGGCGGCGTTGCTCGGGGCCGTGCTGCTCATCGGCATCGGCAACCTCGATGGCGCCCACCAGGCGATCGAGCGCTTACAGCACCTCAACGTCGCCACCGGGACGGGAGCGGATGTCAGCTACCACTGGCCGCTCTTTAGCGACACCCCATTCCTGGGCGGGCTGGTCGGGTTCGTCAGCGGGTTGAACCAGTGGGCCTTCCACGATGGGCAGCTCGGTCCGTTCGACTGGTGGCGGAGCAGCCGCGTCCACATCGGGCAGTTCGATATCACGGAGTTCCCTTACTGGTCATTCCTGTTCGCCGACCTGCATCCCCACGTCATGGGCCTGCCGTTCTTCGGGCTGGTGATCGCCCTCAGTGCGGCCTACGTCGCCTCCGCGGCGGCCGGGTTGCGCGCACAAGGCTGGGTCCTCGCCGCGGCTGGTGGAGTCGTGTTGGGAGTGGTCCGCACCGTGCACACGTGGGACTTCCCCACGGCAACACTGCTCATCACGGCGGCGATCGTGCTGGGGCAGGTGCTGGCGAGGGGCCGCTGGCAGCGCCGCTGGTGGGAAGGAGTGGCCCACCTGGCGCTCGCCGCAGGGATTTTACTGGTTGCTTTCGCGCCGTACACGGCTCACTTCGAGGTATTCAACAGCGGACTGAGGCGGGCGCCGGAGACGACGCAAGCAAACCAGTACTTCGCTCATTTCGGCGTCTTCGTGGCGTTCGCCCTCGCGTTCATCGCTGTGCGCTACCGCGAAGAGCTTGCGGCGCACGCCGGCCGCTACGGGCGCAACCCCTTCCTGGCGGTGGTGAGCGGTCCGCGGGAACTACTGGCGTTGGTGGTGTTCGCGGCCGGGCTGGCCGCCTTCTCGTGGGGTTTCGGGCTGGCCGTGATCGCCCTTAGCGCACTGCTCCTGCTGTTCCTGGGGAACCTCGCGTGGCTTGAGCTGGCAACGAAGCCGCGCAACGTGCCCCGCCTGCTGATCACGTTGATGTTCGCGCTCGCCTTCGCAATAGCCGCCGGGGTAGACATCGTAAGCGTGAAAAACGACATCGTGCGCATGAACACGGTGTTCAAGTTCTCCCTGCAGGCATGGCAACTGTTCGCGCTGGCGAGCGCAGCCGCGGGCTGGTACGTGGCAGACGCTCTGTGGGGGCGCCACGGCAACTCGCTGGCACTGTCCATGCCCCGCAAACGGCTCGCGGCGTGGACGTGGGCCGCGACAACCGCGGCCCTGCTCTTCGGGGCGAGCATCTACCTGGTTTCCGGGACGGCGGCGCGGCAACAGGCGCGATTCGCCGAACTGCCGTGGACCCTCGATGGGCTCGCCTACCAGCAGGACGCCGTTTTCGTGGAGGATGCCGGTACCACCGCGTCCGGCGACGACCGCGCGCTGGCGCTGCGCGACGACCGCGTGCTCATCGATTGGTTGCGGCAGAACGTGGAGGGCAGCCCCGTCATCGTCGAAGGGGTGGGCAACCTCTACCACTGGGCGGGCCGCATTTCCGTGAACACCGGCCTGCCCGCGGTCATCGGCTGGGACTGGCACGAAATTGCCGATCGGATGGACTACGCGCACCTGATCCAGGAACGGCGCACGGAAACCGCGCGCTTCTACGCGCAGCCCGATGTGGGGGCCGCGGAGGCGTATCTGCGCAAGTACAACGTCAGTTACGTGGTCGTGGGGGGCACGGAACGAGCCCTGGCGACGCCCGCGGGGATCGAAAAGCTCGGCCGCATCCCCGCGCTCAGCGAAGCCTTCCGGTCAGGGGAGGATGTCATCTACCGCGTGGATCCTTCGAAGCTGCCGCCGCCCACCAACCTGGCCGCTGCCGGCGCGCGCTGAGCGGGTGACGCTTAGCGGCGCTTCCGCGCGACCACGCACATGATGTCGCGCGGATTGACGTACACAGAGCTGCGCCCCCGACCTGCGCGCCGCACGACACGCTCAACGAGGGCAGCAAGCGGCGGGGCATAGAGGCGCAGACGAGCGGCGAACAGTTCGAGCGCAACGTCTTTCCCGACCTGGAATGTTTCGACGGGCTCGAAGCCGGCGCGCTCGAGCATCGCGTGCATGGTCTTGCGCGAGAAGTAATAGAGGTGCTCCTCGGCCAGCTTGAAACCCATCCAGTGCGAGCCCGTGAGTCGGGCGGCGAGGCTCCCGGCGTCGGGCGTCGAGAGGACGAGCAGGCCGTCGTCACGGAGGAGCTCGCGGCAATAGGCGAGCTTCTCGCGGGGGTCGGTGAAGTGCTCGACCACATCCCAGAGCGTGATCAGGTCGAACGAGGCTGGCTCGTATCCAGCGGATTCGAGCTGCCCACAACGGACAGCGTCATCGCCCAGGTCGCGGCGAGCGTAATCGACGGCGTGGCTGGAAAGGTCTATGCCTTCAACCTCCCATCCGCGCCTGTTCGCCGCCTGAAGGAAGAACCCGAAGGCACAGCCAATGTCGAGCAGGCGGCCTCGCCGCGGGCGCAGCACCTCGAGCCGGGCGAGCCGCCGGTGAGAGGTGCGCAGGATGAGGGACTTGTCCTGCTCGTAGTCGGCGTAGCCCACGACGTGCGAGCTTTCGTTGCGAAAGTAGTCGGCGGAATACACCTGCTCAAGACGGTCCAGACCGGGGAGCTGCGCGACGCGCACGAGGCCACAGCCGGAACAGCGCACCAGGTGTGGCAAACCCTCCGCGTAGGGGGTCGCCTCGCCGCTGCCGCACAGGTTGCAGACGCCCGCGCCACACTCCATCACGCGTGTACCCTACTTGGCAGGGCGCCAACGCTCCATGCTGAGGCAACAGCAGAAGGAAAGCTGCCCGGGTGAAGCCAGCGCCATGCACAGCCGCCCGCTCCCCGCTTTTTTTGTGAGACGAGCCTGTTAGCCCGGCTGCCACTTTCTCGCCAGCGGCAAGCGACGGTCGCGACCGAGGGCCCGCGGAGTGATCTTGATTCCGGGAGCCGCCTGGCGGCGCTTGTACTCGTTCCGGTCGACCAGGGCCACAACGCGCCGCACGACCGCGTCATCGAAGCCGAGGGCGACGATCTCCTCAATCGTGCGGTCGTCTTCGACGTACGCCTCGAGGATGGGGTCGAGCACCTCGTATGGGGGCAGCGAATCCTGGTCGAACTGGTCGGGCTTCAGTTCGGCGCTCGGGGGCTTGTTGAGCACGGCTTCGGGGATGAGCGCGCATCCCGCCTTCGCGTTGCGCCAGCGAGCGAGTTCATAGACGAGCAGCTTCGGGACATCCTTGATCACGGCGTATCCACCCGCCATATCGCCGTAGAGCGTGGCGTAGCCAGTGGCCATCTCGCTTTTGTTGCCGGTGGTGAGCACCATAGAGCCGAACTTGTTCGAAAGGGTCATGAGGACGTTGCCGCGTTGCCGGGCCTGCAGGTTTTCTTCCGCGGTGCCAGCGCCCGTCCCTTCGAACGCATCCGCGAGCATGCCAAGCATCGCGGCGTGGGCGGGTTCGATGGGGATGGTCAGGAAGCGGATGCCGAGCGACTCTGCCAGCGCCCGTGCGTCGTCGCGGCTGTGCTCGCTAGAGTAGCGGCTGGGCATAGAGACACCGGCCACGTTCGCGGCACCAAGCGCATCGACGGCGATCGCAGCGACAACGCTGGAGTCGATGCCCCCGGAGAGGGCGATGAGGGCCTCCTTGAAGCCCGTCTTGCGAAGGTAATCGCGTGTACCAAGGACGAGCGCTTCCCAGACCTCTTCCTCCGGGCCGAGCGCCGCGGTTACGGGGGCGCTCTGGGGGAGCGGCGGGCTGAGCGAGGGCGCGAAGCCGCTATTGACGACATCGACGGGGTGCTGATTTACGCCAGATCGGAGCTCGGCGCGGCGGCGGGGGTCGTGGAGGCGCCGCTGCGCAACTTGGTCGAGGTCAACATCGACGACGACCAGGTCGTCCTGGAACTGTGGGCCGCGCGCCACCAACCGCCCTTCGGCATCGAATACGAGCGAACCGCCGTCAAAGACGAGTTCGTCCTGACCACCGACGGCGTTAACGTAAGCGACGGCGATCAGGTTATCGGCGGCGCGCGTCGCGAGCATGCGCGAGCGGTCGGCGAGGCGCCCGCGGTGGTATGGCGAGGCGTTGATGTTGACGCAGAGCTCGGCCCCAGCGAATGCCATGGCATCGAGCGGCAAGCCGGGGTACCAGATGTCTTCGCAGACGCTGACGCCGAAGCACATGTCGCCCGCGCGGTAAACGGCCACGCGGCGGCCGGCCGCGAAGTAGCGTTCCTCATCGAAGACGCCGTAGTTCGGGAGACGGCGCTTGTGGTAGCTATCGACCCAGCGGCCATCGGCGAAGATGGCGGCGGCGTTGGCCGCGTCGCCATCGCGCCAATCGACAAAGCCAACGACGGCGATGATGCCCTCCGTGGCGGCGGCCAGCGATTCGGTGGCATCGCGTGAGGCGGCGCAGAAGGACCGGCGCAGGAGGAGGTCTTCGGGCGGGTAGCCCGTTATGGCGAGTTCCGGGAAGGCGACAATGCCGCAGCCCCGTTCACGGGCCTCACGGATGCCCGCGCGAATCTGCGCCACGTTGCCACCGATATCGCCGACGGTGGTGTTTATCTGCGCGAGGCCGACGCGGCAGGAACGCAAAGGCGCACTCCGGTTTGTTCCACCTCCAGTATACCGCGCCCACCGCCTCTCTCTGACGGCCTCCGCTGACGGCGCGTACAATGGGGCCACCTCGGGCGAGCCGGTAGCAGCATGCAGAACGTCCTCGCGATGATCCTCGCGGGCGGCCAGGGCGACCGCCTTTCGGTCCTTTCCGACCAGCGCGCAAAGCCGGCGGTGGTCTTCGGCGGACAGTACCGGATCATTGATTTCGCGCTCAGCAATTGCGCGAACAGCGGCATTTCACGCGTGGCCGTGGCTACCCAGTATCGGCCGCGGTCTCTCTTCAACCATATCGGCGCCGGACGACCGTGGGGCTTCGACACGCCCGATGGGGGCATCCAGATCCTGCAGCCGTACCTCGGCCGCGCCGATATGGACTGGTACCAGGGCACCGCCGACGCCGTCTACCAGAAC
>JBPCLM010000166.1:0-4873 GCA_051003295.1 Tepidiformaceae bacterium
GCTCTACCCGGCAGCGAGTCGGGACCATTGGCGAAACGCTCGTCGATATCGAGGACCTCCAGGTCTACTTCCCCGTGACGGCCGGCATCGTCTTCCAACGGAAAGTGGCGGATGTGAAGGCCGTCGATGGCGTTTCCTTCCAGGTCAAGCGCGGCGAAACGCTGGGACTCGTGGGGGAATCGGGGTGTGGCAAGAGCACGACGGGCAAGGCCGTGCTCCAGCTCATCCGCCCTACCCAGGGCAAGGTGCGGTTCGAAGGCACGGACCTGACGCGCATCAAGGGCGGGGACCTGCGCCGCTTCCGCCGCAAAATGCAGATGATCTTCCAGGACCCCTACGCGAGCCTGAACCCGCGCATGTCGGTGGGCAGCATCATCAGCGAGCCCATCACCATCCATAACCTCGCCAAGGGCAGGGAAAAGAAGGACAAGGTCCAGAACCTGCTGCAGACGGTGGGGCTGAACCCGTACTTCGCGAACCGCTTCCCGCACGAATTTTCGGGCGGCCAGCGCCAGCGTATCGGCATCGCGCGCGCGCTCGCGGTCGAGCCCGACTTCATCGTCTGCGATGAGCCCGTATCGGCGCTCGACGTATCCATCCAGGCGCAGATCATCAACCTCCTGCAGGACCTGCAGGACCAGTTCAACCTCACGTATCTGTTCATCGCCCACGACCTTTCGGTGGTGCGCCACATCAGCGACCGCGTGGCCGTGATGTACCTCGGGCACATCATGGAACTGACGGACCGGGATTCGATCTTCCAGAACCCGTTGCACCCCTACACGAAGGCGCTGCTCTCGGCGGTACCTATCCCGGACCCGGAGATTGAGCGCAAGCGCGAGCGCATCATCCTGCTCGGCGACGTGCCGAGCCCGCTGCGGCCGCCGCCAGGGTGCGTGTTCAACACGCGCTGCCCAATCGCCATCGACGAATGCCGCGTGCGCACGCCCGAGTGGCGCAACGTGGGCACGGCTAGCAAGGAGCACTGGGTCTGGTGCCACCGGGTGTAGCCCGTGGTGGCATTTTGATTCTCGATTTTCGAAAACGGGGCGCTCGCAAGGGCGTCCCGTTTCGTTGGGCGGGGCGGGCGCAACCACGAGGAGCGAGTAAGATGCCACCATGAGCGCCCAGGCGACAGCACCCGCCACGCTTCACATGACCGAGCAGGAGTTCCTCGCGCGCTATGCGGACGAGCGGCCCTCGTACGAGTTCGTGAACGGCGAGGTGGTGCAGAAACCGATGACAAAGCAATCGCACATGCTGCTCGCGGGCGAGCTCGCGGCGGCACTCCGGGCCTATCGGCTCGGCGGCGCCGGTGGGCTCTCGGGTGAGGACCCTACCGTGAACCTCAGCCGCTCGATAGACCGCCGCTATCGGGCCCCCGATGTTGCGTACTGGTCACCGGCGAAAGAGCGAGGCGGCGAAATCCTCTTACCTCCCACGCTCGCCGTTGAAGTTCAGTCCGTTGGGCAAACGCTGGGATTCCTGCGGGCGAAATGCCGCGAGTACCGCGCGCGCGGCGTGGACGTCGCCTGGCTGGTGTTGCCCACCCGCCGCACCGTCGAGGTGTTCGACGACGCCCACGATGGCCTGGCCATGCCCGGCAATGGCGTCCTCGAACCGGCCGTCCTTCCCGGTTTCCGCCTGCCGCTAGCGGAGTTGTTCGCCGTGCTGGATGGCTAGAGCCCCCGGGCGAGCAATTCCCGGAAGAGGGCGATGCAAAGCGGGGCACATACCTCTCCTCTCAGGCGGGTGCGGGCCGGGGTCGCGAGCCTCAGAGTACCTGCTTCACGTAGAAGTGTTCGCGTTCGACCACATCGAACCCGCATGACGGGTAGAGGCGCATGGCCGCTTCGTTGACGCTGGCGGTGCTCACGAGGGCGGTGTGCATCCCACGGTCCCGCAGACGCCGCAGGCCTTCGAGGATAACGGCCCGCGCGAGGCCTTGCCCGGTATGTCCCGGCCTGGTGCCCACCGGCTCAAACGCACTCACGCCCGTCGCCTCATCGGCCCAACAGATGCAGTAGCTGACGAGCGCTCCGCCGGGAGCCTCCGCCACGACATCGAGCTCGTCGTCGTACACCGGCAATGCGCGAAGCAGGCGGTACTCCTCTTCCGTGAAACTGGATGGCCCCCAGGTGGACCAGGCATCGCGGTGGAGGGCGCTCCGCTCCGCGAGGTCCGCGCCGGTGGCGTGCCGGAGCCGCATCCCCGGGGGCAGTTCGCGCTTCGCGATCGGGGCTGCGAGGTCGCGGGAGTAGCGCACGCTATGCCGTTCCGTCCGTTCGAAGCCGTTCGCCCGGAGGAAGGCGATGCGCTCATGGTCGCTATCGAGCGCGACTGTGGATAGCGTTTCATTACCGAGCATCGCGTAGGCGCGGGGCGTCTCTTCGCCGCCCGCCCGAGCCACCTCGCGGCGCCGCTCCTGCGCCCAGGACAGCAGCTGCGCGGTGACCGGTGCGTGCAGGTCGACGCCCGCACGCACGTCGAACTGCGCGTGCAATGGGGGCTCGAAGAGCGCGAACGCCGCGAGGCCGCCCGCGTCGAACCAGAGGCGGATGTTCCTGCGGCCTTCCGCCTCCGTGACGGCGAAGAGTTGCCAGGCCACGTCGCCGGGGTGGAGGTAGGCCAGGCCGGGCCAGCGCGCGGTCGTGGCTTCGCGGGCGAAGGCAATCAGCAGGTCAAGGTCAGCCGCGCCCGCGTAGGGGCGCGATGTAAAGCTGGACACGGACGTCTCCTCTCAGGTGCGCCCAGGCGGGGCTGGGCCGCGTACGAAGGGGGTCGTGTCAGCTGACCATCGGAGTCTCCTGCGCCGGCGGGGGCTTAGAGCCGCTCGACACTCTGCAGCGGCGGCTTTTCGGGGTCCACCAGGTAGCGCAGCTGCGGCAGGGAGATGTCCGCCACGGTGTACGAAGCCGAGACCGCGTGGTTAGGCTCGGCGCCTTCGAGCCCGAAGGCGCCCGCGCGGAAGGCCGTCAGTTGCGGCTGCCCCCGGTCAGCGCCCCGGAAGACGTAGTCAGGGTCTACCTGGATGAGGCGCGTCAGTTCCGACCCGTCGCGCAGAATACGGGCCACGTTCAGTGTGGCCATATACTGGACATCGTTGCCGCTGACCGGCTCGGGGTTGCGGATGCCGCATTCGAGGATGAGCCCCTCGTCGCTTTGCACGCTGCCGCCAATGCGGTCGTAGTTCTTGGAGAGGGAAACTTTGGCCTCGAACAGGGGGTATCCCCAGCGCGTGCGCAGGGTCTCGATGGCGGCGGGCGAATCGCAGTACGCCCGCAGTGACAGCGAACGCGGCCGGGCACCGGAACGGCAACCCGCGCGCGCTTCGCCAAGGGTGAACGGCCCCCAGGGGCTCTCTGGAGCGTGCGTGATGGTGAAGAACACCACCGGCGGGATGGTGGGGTGGAGCGCGGGCGGCAAGAGGCTGGTGATGGCGCGCTCGTCGATTTCGTACATCACCTGCAGGATGCGGGCGCCAGGGAGTTCCGCCGGCCCGGAGGCCAGGTCCTTGACCAGCGGCGCATCGCCGGCCAATGAGGCGACATCGCGGGTGCCGACGAGCGGCATCAGGCGCCGCCCGCGGCGGTAGCAGCCACCGGCTGGCGCTTATCGGCGAACTTCGGCATCACTTCCTTCGCGAAGAGACGCATGCTCGCGAGTACTTCCTGCTGTGGCACCGTTTCCAGCGCATTGAGCAGGAAATTGATGCGGTCCACACCCGCTGCCTCCCACTTGCGGACGACTTCGACGATGCGGTCCGGGTTGCCGATCGCCAGGCCCTCGGGGATGGTGCCTTCGGGGCCGCTCGTGGCTTCGCGGCGGAGGGCGGGCAGCAGCCCGAGGTTCGGGTAGGAGCGCGTCGGGTAGGCCTGGCGGGCGGCGAGCAGTTGCTCGGCCAGGTAGTTGAAAGTGCCGGCGAGGCGCTGGCCCGTCCGTCCGCCGTATTCGTTGTCGTCGTGGCAGAAGAGGAAGTTAACGGTGTTGACGGCTTCGTTCACGAAGGCGCCGACAGGGTCGCAGTACTTGATGCGGCGGCGGTACTCGCCGATCTTCTTTTCCTGTTCCTGGAAGCCGCCAAAAGTGAGCCCGAGACTACCCATGCCGCGATCGGCGGCGTCGAGTTCGGTGCCGGGGCTGGTAACGGCCACCCACAGCGGCGGGTGTGGCTTCTGGTATGGCTTGGGGAGGACGGCGCGCTGGGGCATCGAAAACGCCCGCCCTTCGTAGCCAAAGCGCTCCTGCGTCCACATCTTGGGGATGATGCGCACCCACTCGTCCCACGTCTTCTTGGTTTCGTCCGGGTCGGCGCCGAAACCGCCCAGTTCGGTCCACGTAGCCGAGCGGCCCGTGCCCAATTCCAGCCGCCCACCGGACACAATGTCCATGGTTGCGGCCACTTCCGCGATCTTGATGGGGTTGTTGAACTGGGGCACGCAGACGACGATGCCGCGCCCGATGCGGATGTTCTTCGTCTGCATCGCGCAGGCGGTGAGGAAGATCTCCGGCGCCGAACAATGCGAGTACTCCTCCAGGAAGTGGTGCTCCACTGCCCAGACCTGATCGAACCCCAGTTCGTCGGCGAGGCGTACCTGTTCCAGGCAGTTCTGGTAGACGTTGTATTCGGTGTCCGCTTCCCAGGGGCGCGGGACGGAGATTTCGTAGAAGATGCCAAACTTCATGGCCCACCTCGAAGGTTCGGTATGGGGCGCAATTTACCACAGGCGAAGCGCGCCCGTCCCCCAGCCCCTTCAGGGGGTAGCGGTCGCGCCGGGCCCCACGGTTACCGAAACCATGGGCGTGCGCGTGGCCGTCGGTGAGGCCGCCGGGCGCGTTGCCGTCGGGGCCGTGGTGGGCGGGACGGTGGGTG
>JBPCLM010000167.1:0-10362 GCA_051003295.1 Tepidiformaceae bacterium
GCGCACAAAGGTCCCCTCAGGGTGGATGGAAATCACCCGTCGAGTGCATTGGCATAAGGGGGCTTGACTGCGAGACCTACAAGTCGAGCAGGGGCGAAAGCCGGTCAAAGTGATCCTACGGTACCGAGTGGAAGGGCCGTGGCTTAACGGATACAAGCTACCCCGGGGATAACAGGCTTATCTTGCCCAAGCGTTCACAGCGACGGCAAGGTTTGGCACCTCGATGTCGGCTCGTCACATCCTGGGGCTGGAGTAGGTCCCAAGGGTTGGGCTGTTCGCCCATTAAAGTGGCACGCGAGCTGGGTTCAGAACGTCGTGAGACAGTTCGGTCTCTATCCGCCGTGGGCGCAGGAAGTTTGAGAGGCGTTGCCCCTAGTACGAGAGGACCGGGGTGAACGGACCTCTGGTGTGCGGGTTGTTCCGCCAGGAGCATTGCCCGGTAGCCATGTCCGGATCGGATAAGCGCTGAAAGCATCTAAGTGCGAAGCCGACCTCAAGATGAGACTTCCCACCGAGTTAATCGGGTAAGACCACAGGAAGACTACCTGTTTGATAGGCGCCAGGTGTAAGCGCAGTAATGCGTTCAGCTGAGGCGTACTAATGGTCGAGGGCTTGACCTCCACAAAGGGTCGCCAGGCATGGTTGCCAGGCAGTTTCTTTCGCTCTTCAGTTTTCAAGGTGCGATCCCCTTCGCACCGGCACACCGCGGGGTGGAGCAGTGGCAGCTCGTCGGGCTCATAACCCGAAGGTCGGGGGTTCGAATCCCTCCCCCGCTACCAAGACCATCAAGGCCCTCCGGCAACGGAGGGCCTTCTTGCCTCGCCCGTGCCACCGCGAGCCCGACTCGTCGCGCATTGCCAACGCCCCCCCTGGGCATGCCCGCGATAACGTCCGCTGCGCTCCGGTTGCTCTGCGGGCCGCGCTTTGCAGTCCACCGTAGCCAGCCGCTTCTGGCGGCTCATCGCACCGCCCCAACGGCGACCGTACGGTAGCCACATATGTGTCATACTGCCGCCAGCATCGAGCCAAATGGAGTGGGCGATGGCAGAACCCGCTGATGACATAAGCGCGGAACGGCCGGGCGACGGTTTTGCCCCTCTACGACCTCCGCGTGACGGTCGACCGTGTCGAGGGCCGCTCCGTGTGCGGTCTCGCCGTCGGAGACTACTTCGAGCTGACGGAGAGCAGCTGGGTGACCATGCCTCCGGGGAAGCACTTCTGCCTGTACGCCCTCGCCGCCGTGTTGCCCTTGCTGCCCGCAAGACAGCGCCCGCTCGATGCCGCGGACTGGCTCGCCTCCGAGAGCTTCGTAGCCTGTCCCGACCCCGAGGAACGCCTGGTCATGAAGATCGAGCGGACCGTCCGCCGCGAGCTGCGCCGGCGCGATCTGACATGAAGCACCAGTTCCCGCAATTGAGCGTCGCCTTCCAGACTGATAAAGCTCTCGGCGAATATGCCGAGCTGGGCTTGCTGGCCGAAACGTACGGCTTCGATACGGTCAGCGTGTACGGCGACTTGATGTTCCAGCCGCCACTCGCGGCCTTGCTCACCATCGCGAACGCGACCCGGCGCATCAGGCTTGGGCCTGCGTGCCTGAATCCGTTCACCATCCACCCTGTTGAGATCGCCGGCCAGGTCGCGACGCTCGATGCCGCCTCTCGTGGGCGGACATACCTTGGACTCTCGCGCGGCGCGTGGCTCGATTCGATCGGCATCCGCCCACCGCGCCCGTTGACGGCAATGCGCGAAGCGGTGGCGCTCATTCGCCACCTGCTGCGGGGCGATGAAAGTGCGCTGGCCGGCACGTTCTACACCCTCAGCGAACATCATCGGCTTCACTTTCCGGTGGGGCGGCGGGACGTCCCCATCCTGATCGGCACCTGGGGCGCGAAGCTGGCCTCCCTCGCGGGCGAGCTCGCGTCAGAGGTCAAGGTAGGCGGCTCCGCCAACCCCGCTCTCGTGCCCCTGATGCTCGAGCGCATCGCCGCCGGTGCCAGGCGGGCGGGCCGCGAACCAGCCGAGGTTGGCCTCGTCTTCGGCGCAGTTACCGTTGTCGATGAGGACGGGAAGAGCGCACGAGAGAGAGCCAGGGCCGAAGTCGCGCGCTACCTGCCCATTGTCGGGCCGCTCGATCCCACAGCCAAACTCGAACCGGATCTCCTGGCGCGAATTGAGAATGCCGTAAACGGCGGCGATCTCGGAGCAGCGGGCTCACTCATCCCGGATTCGGTGCTTGACCGCTTCGCCTTCGCGGGCACACCACGCCAGCTCGCGCGCCAGGCCCAGGCACTCCTCGCGGCGGGCGCCACGCGAATCGAGTTCGGCACACCGCACGGGCTCACAGCTCGTGAGGGCTTGCGGTTGCTCGGAGAACAGGTGTTGCCGCGACTTCGTTAGGTCTGGGCACATCGGCGCCGCCAAAGATCCGGCCGGTCACGTGCGGTCTAGAATGGCGAACGATGATCGAGCGCATGGACCACGCTGTCGTTGCGGTGGCCTCCACCGCCGCGGCCGCGGCGCCCTACGAACGCCTTGGGCTGCGTGTGGGCGCGCCCGTTCGCCATGCGGGCCTCGGCAGCGAAAGCCGCGTGTTCTTCGTCGGCGCCCGGCCAGACCAGTCGTTCTACGTGGAGCTGTTCGGGATCTTCGACCCCGAACAGGCCCGCGCCGCGGGTCGGTCGGTCTACCTGGACGCGATCGCTCGCGGTGGCGGGCTCACCAGGGTGATGCTCAAGGTCGCGGGCCTTGCAGCACTGGTGGATGGGCTGCAGCGGCGCGGCGTCCATACCCCCATCGAGGAGATATGGATGGGCGACCGGAAGATGGCCGACCTGGCCATTCTCGGGGCGATCCCCGACATGGCCATCGACGCGGGCCTGTTCGAGCCGCCGCCCGATGCGAACGCGTTCGCACGCCGCGCGGCCGAGGGGCGCTTCAGCCATGACTTCCCGCTCAAGCGCTTCGACCACCTGGCCGCCATCACCGCCGACCTGGAGGCGTCGACGCGCTTCTGGTCCGAGGCGCTGGGCGTGACGGTCCACGGCGAGGTTCGCCGGCCGGGCGCGATCATCCGCCAGCTGAAGATGGGAGATGGCATCCTCGAACTCATCGGGTCAGACGGGTCCCCGGGCCACGTCGCGAGCCGGCCCCCGGGCCTCATCAGCATGCTCGCCTGGGAGGTCCCGGATCTCGACGAGGCTGTGGCCCTGGCACGCGAACGCGGTTTCACTCCCAATGATCCCGGCACTGGCGTCCTTCCCGGTACGCGCACCGCGACCATTCCGGGGGGTGAACTTGCGGGGGTCGCGATGCAACTGATGCAGTACGTCTGAGGCCGAGGCCGGGGCCCCGCCGCGTGCTGCGCGGTCCGTCAGCCCGTGTCGTAAACTCTTGGGCACCTCACGCTCAAGGATTGCTCAATGCCCACCGAGCCCGGTTACCGCCACGTCACCGCCTACCTCTGCGCGAAAGGCGCTGCCCAGGCCATCGACTTCTACACCAGGGCCTTCGATGCGCGCGAAACCATGCGCATGGACAATCCCGACGGTTCGGTGGGCCACGCCGAGATAACCATCGGCGCCACCGCCCTCATGCTCTCCGATGAAGCGCCCGAGTTCGGCGTCTTCTCGCCGGCGACCCTCAAGGGCAGCTCGACCGCGTTCGTGCTCGAAGTGGAAGATGTCGATACCGCCGTCAAGCATGCCGTCGATGCTGGCGCAACCCTGGAACGTCCGGCCACGGACGAGCCCTACGGCCGCATCGCCTGGCTCGTGGACCCCTTCGGGCATCGCTGGTCCCTGCACACCACCAACCCCAACTTCGACCCTTCGCAGATGGCGTAGCCGCCGCCAAACCGAAGCGAAGGATGCAACTATTCGGCCAGACCGGACTTCCGATGACCACGGCCGGCTAGCCAGCGCCTTTGCCCACCGGTGACGGCGCTGGCTGACGCCGCTGCTCCGCGGCCGTACCATCGGCGGTACAACCTGCCCGCAGGGGGAGCGCCATCATGGAACCCGTAGACGTCAGCCTGCCGGAGGGCACCGCCCAGGGCTTCTGCGACCCCCGCTTCCGCCTCGTCGCCGAGGAGTTCGTACGCAACTTCAACGAGCGGCGCGAGGTGGGCGCCGCGGTTTACCTCACGTACGAAGGTGAGACCGTCGTCGACTTGTGGGGCGGCCTTGCCCGCCCCGCTGATAACGTTCCCTGGGAGCGCGACACCGTCTGCACCGTGTTCTCCTGCACCAAGGGCGCGACGGCCATCTGCGCGCACATCCTCGCTAGCCGCGGCCTCCTTGATATCGAAGCGCCCGTAGCCGGCTACTGGCCCGAGTTCGCCCAGGGCGCCAAGGCCGATGTCACCGTGCGCATGATGCTGGATCACTCCGCCGGCGTGCCCGCATTTCGCGAATCCCTCCGCCCCGAAGGCGCCTACGACTGGGACTACATGGTTTCGCGGCTCGAAGCAGAAGAACCCTGGTGGAAGCCCGGCACGCGCCACGGGTACCACATGTTCACCTTCGGCTGGACCGTGGGCGAACTCGTGCGCCGCGTTTCACACAAGGCACTCGGCGCCTTCCTCCAGGACGAAGTCGCGCGGCCACTCGGGCTCGATTTCTGGATCGGCGCGCCCGAGTCCCTCGAAGAGCGCATCGCCCCCGTCATCGCCTTCACCCGTGAACACGGCGACCCTCTCGGCGAATTCGAATTGGCCATCGTGTCGGACCGGGCGTCCCTCCAGGCCCGAGCCTGGCTCAACAACGGCGGCTTCGACCCCAACGGCCGCGCCAGCCACGCCGCCGAGATCGGGGCAGGCGGCGGCATCTCCAACGCGCGCGGGCTCGCCGGAATCTACGCGCCCCTCGCTTGCGGGGGCAGCCTGGGCGAGGTCACTCTGGTCGATCCCGAGACCCTCACACGGATGGGCCAGGTTTCCGTGGCGGGGAACGCAGACGCCACCCTGCTCCTACCGACGCGCTTTGCGCTCGGCTTCATGAAGTCGATGGACAACCGCAGGCGGGCACACGGGAGCCGCGATAGTGCCATCCTCAGCGCCGCTGCCTTCGGCCACGTCGGCGCCGGCGGCAGCATCGGCTTCGCCGACCCCCAAGAAGCGCTCAGCTTCGGCTACGCGATGAACCGCATGGGCCCGGGCATCCTCTTGAACGAACGCGGCCAGGCCCTCGTCGATGCCGCCTACCGTTCCCTCGGTTACACCACCAACGCCGGCGGGGCCTGGACGAGGTAGCGGGGAAGCAGCTGCCCTTTCCCGCCCTTTCCCTGGGCGCTTGCCGCCGGGACAGAAGCTTGAAAGACTGCAATGGCCCCTGGAAGTTGCCATGTCCCCTCGCGCCCTCCCGAAGCTCGTCGTCTTCGCGCTCGTCGCGGTCATCCTCTCGGCCTGTGGCGGTGAGTCAACCTCGCCGGGGCCGGCCGCCTCCGCCGATGCCACGACAGCAGCCCCGGCGGCGCCCGGAAGCGCGTCCGGCGCCTCGCCCTCGCCCGTAGCCACGCGCCCCAACATCGTCTTGCTGCTCCTCGATGACCACGACGCCGCTGCGTTCGAACACATGCCCAACGTCCGCGACCTGGTGGCGGCGCGAGGCGTAACCCTCCCGAATTTCTTCATCACTCTCCCCCTCTGCTGCCCCTCGCGCGCCTCCATCCTGCGCGGACAGTACGCCCACAACACCGGCATCTGGCGCAACGCGCCCCCCGATGGCGGATTCGAGACCTTCTACGAACAAAAACTCCACGAATCGACCGTCGCCACCTGGCTCGATGCGGCTGGTTATCGAACGGCGCTTTACGGCAAGTTCATGAACGGCTACCCCGAAACCGCGCCCGCCAACTTCATGCCGCCCGGCTGGGACGAATGGGGCGCCGTCGCGGGCGACATGGGCTACTACAACTACATCCTCAACGACAACGGCTCCCTCGTGGACTATGACAACGCCCCGGAGGACTACCTCACCGATGTAATCGCGGGCAAAGCCGACCGCTTCGTGCGCGAATCCGCCGCCTCCGGAGAGCCATTCTTCCTCTATCTCCCGGTCTACGCCCCCCACGGCCCCGCGACCGCTGCGCCCCGCCACGCGTCGCTCTTCGAAGACGCCACCGCGCCGCGCAACCCGAACTTCGACGAGGCCGATGTCTCCGACAAACCGCGCTTCCTCCGGGACAGCCCGCCCCTCACCGCGGCACAGATCACCGAGATCGACGCCGACTACCGCGCGCGTTTGCGTTCTCTCCAGGCCGTCGATGAACTCCTCGCGGGCGTCGTCGGCGCGCTCACGGAAACGGGCGAGCTCGAGAGTACGTACATCTTCGTAACTTCCGACAACGGATGGCACCAGGGCGAGCATCGCATCGAGAAGGGCAAGCAGTCGCCGTACGAGGAATCCGTACGCGTATCGATGATGGTGAGCGGCCCCGGGATCGCGCCCGGTTCGCACGCCGACGGCCTGGCCGCCAACATCGATCTTGCCCCGACGTTTGCAGCGCTGGGCGGCGCGGAGGTGCCTGCGTTCGTCGATGGGCGGTCGCTCGTGCCCCTCCTCCGCGGCCACTCCTTAGCCAGCTGGCGTACGGCCATCCTTTTCGAACGCGCCCGCCGCAAGAACGAAAACCGCGACGCCACGCGCACGCCCGGATTCGTGGCCGTCCGCACCGCGCGTCATGTGTACATCGAATACTCCAGCGGCGAAACGGAGCTGTACGACCTCCAGGCCGACCCCTTCCAGCTCCAGAACCTGATCCCCAGGGGCGACCTCGCCCTCATCGCAGGGCTCAAGACGAGCCTTGCCGAGTTGGAGCACTGCCAGGCCGGCGCTTGCCGCGCCGCCGACGGTGGCGCGCTAACCATCCCCTGAAACAGCGTCCGGCCCGTCGTACCATGTCCTCATGTGCGGGCGCTTCACCATGACCTACGACCAGCTCGAATTGCTCGCCGCCGACCTCGGCGTGCCCGTGGAATCGCTGCCCAACACGCGCCCGCGCTACAACATCGCGCCGACCGATGAGCACTTCATCCTGCGTGAGAAGAACGAAACCCGCGAAGTGCTGTTGGCGCGCTGGGGGCTGGTGAATTCGTGGGCCAAAGACGGGAAGCGTGCCGCTGCCCAAATCAACGCCCGCGCCGAGACGATCGAGCACGCGCCCGCCTTCCGCGAAGCCTTCCAGAAGCGCCGCTGCGTTGTCCCCTCCACGGGATTCTACGAATGGACCGGCCCCAAAGACGCGCGCCAGCCTCTCTGGTTCCACCGCGCGGACAACGGCCTGGTCCTCTTCGCCGGCCTCTACGAATCATGGATGCCGCGCAACGACGAGTGGCAGCGCACTTTCACCATCATCACCACCACGCCCAACGGCCTCATGGAGCCCATCCACAACCGCATGCCCGTGGTGCTCTCCGCGGAAGCCGCCGCCGAATGGATGGACGCCCGCCATGCGCGCCCGCACGACCTCTTGCGCCTGCTCGCCCCCGCGCCCGACGACGCGCTTGTCATCCGCGCGGTCTCACCCCTCGTCAACAGCGTCAAGAACGACGACCCGCGCCTGCTCGAAGAAGCCGAAGCCGCCTCCGGGCCACAACCCAGCCTCTTCGCCCCCGGGGACGGTGCCTGACCACGGCTGCCGCGACCTGCCGATGCCGCGCCCCAGCGCCCTGTTGATGGTTCTCGCGTATGCTCCTCCCATGCCGAACCTGCTGGTCATCGGCCACGCCGGCGCCGGGGGCGAAGCGCCAGAGAACACCCTCGCCGGCGTGCGCGCCTCTCTCGCCGCCGCCGCCGAAGCGATGGAAATCGACGTCCAGCTGTGCGCCGACGGCGTCCCTGTCCTCATGCACGACGAGACGCTGGACCGCACGACGAGCCTGAGCGGCACCGTGCGCGAAGCGTCTCTTGCCGCGTTGCGCGCCGCCAGCGCGGGCCCTAGTCAGAATGTCCCCACCCTGGATGAGGTGCTCGACCTGGTCGCGGGCCAGCTCACGGTCATGTGCGAACTGAAGGCCACCCCAAACGAGCCGGCCTGCGACGAGCGCCTCGTGAATGCGACCCTCGCCGTCATCGAGCGGCACAGCGCCCACACCTGGACAGCCATCCACTCATTCAAACCCGGCATCGTAGCCCACTCGCGCGCCACGGAGGCGCGCATCTCAGCGGCCATCATCAGCCTCCCGGTTGACGGCGACCGGCTCGAACGCCTCCTCTCCGCGACCGTCAAGCGCAACGCTCAGGCCGTCTCCATCCACCACGCCTGCATCGACCGTGCCCTCGTCGTGCGCGCGCGCCAGCGTCAGATCTCCGTGTGGGCCTGGACCGCCGATACTCCCGCCGACTGGGCCCGGCTCGCCACCGCCGGCGTCGATGGCATCATCACGAACGTCCCTGCGCGCATGCGGGCCTGGCTGAACGCCAACCCCTGAGCGCGAGCCGCCTACCAGCTTCCCCCGCCGCCACCGCCGCCACCGCCGCCGCTCCCGCCGCCTCCCCCGAAGCCCGACCCGCCCGAACTCCCCGGCGTGCTTGTGATCGTCGATGAGACAGTGGAGGCGAACGAGTGCATCCCCGAACTGAACGCGGCCACGCGGAAGGGCGCGCTGCCCGTGTACCAGGCGGAGGTCGCAGCTTGGGCCGGGCCCTCCAGGCCCTCGAACGCCTTCGCCCAGCGGCCGACGCAGCCGAACACCATCGCGTAAGGCAGGTAGCGCGCGAAGTCGTCCAGGATCTGCTTCTGCTCGTTGAACTGCTGGCGGCGGGTCTCCGCCGTGGCCACGTAGAGCCGGAAGCCGAGGATACGCCGCAAGGCCTCGCTCCCCGTCGCCGTCCGGCGGGGCATCGCCCGCGACAGCAGAAGCAGCACGAGCCCGGCGAGCGCCACGGGAAAGCCGATCAAGGCGCGCCCCAGCACCAGGCCAGCGAGCACGGACAGTACCACTCCCAACACCGCCACCGCGACCCCGGCAACGGCCCAGAGGGGCCGCACAGTCTCCGGGCTGCGCTTGAACCACTTGCGGGTGACGACTGCCTTGTAGAGTTGTTTCCGCGCCTTCGCCAGGTCTTCGTAGAACTTGTTCTTGAGGTCCGACATCTTCACCTCGGTCTTGCCCCCGAAGAGGCCGTGGGAGACGGTCGCTTCAAAGGGCGCGAGCGTCGCCGGGCCGGTGCCCGTCCTGGTAAGCAGCCAGTCTGTCTTGCCGAACCAGCCCTTCTTCGGGATCTCCGTGATGTGCAGGTGGCCGCGCACCGCCAGGTCGATGATCGTGGCCGTGACATCGAGCGTGTCCGCGCGCTCATCCAATAGCACGCCCATCTCCGCCGGCCGCAGGTCCTCCGGTGGCGTGTATTCCACCACCACCGGGTCGCGCGCGAAGAGCGGCCGCGTATGTTCGCTTGGGTCGTTCGTCAGGTAGTAGATGCTCCGATACTTGCGGTCCCTTCCGTTGCGCCACCAGGCCCGCCCGAGAAGCCCGAATGCGAGCAAGCCCGTGGCGCCCGCGCCGCCCCACTCCGCCCCGTCGAGCGCGAAGTAGTCGTCCGGGCTCGGCCGGTCGTCGAGGAGCGGTGGCGGAACTTCTACCAGCCCCGCGGGCCACGAAGCCGCGATCGTGATCTGCTCACCGGGGAAGAGCCGTCGCTGGCTGGTGAAGGTGGCTGTGGCATCGGGGAACCGTTCCCTGCAGATGTCGGGCGACTGGCCGGCCTGCAGCAGGCACACTGCCGTCGCCGCGGTGCGCACCTCGCAGCGCTCTCTGGACCCCACCGCCCCTATGTAGCAGGCCGCCGCCCCCATCGCCCCCGCCGGCAGCGTCACAGAGATCCGCACCTGCTCCATGTACGCTTCCGGCCACACGCCGCTCGCATTCCAGAACAACTCCGCGTGGGTGGCGAAGGCGTTCAGCGCCCCGCGCAGGCGATAGCTGATGCGATAGGTGTGCACGCCGCTCACAAGCACGTCCGCATCCCCTATGCGGATCAACATGCGCCCACCCTCATGCGTGATCTGCGTGTCCAGGCGGGTCCCTTCGTGGTCCGTGACCGTTACCTGGTCCATCTTGTAGAGCCGGTCGCTCCCGCCCGGGCACGGGTACAGCGGCTGCGCCTCATCTGCCGCCACATCACCGCACGGGACGCGTTCTATCAACTCGCGGAAGATGCCGTGGCGCTGCAGCTCGCCGAAGTCCACGACCACGTCCTCCGCAACCTGCGCCGTCCCATCGCGCTCGATGGCATAGTCGATCGTGAATGACGTGATGCGCCAGGTGCCGCCTTCTTGGGCCTGTGCCCGCCCGCCGTTGCAGACGACGGCCACGGCGACCACGGCGACCGCCACAAGCGTGCGCGCTGCCCACGCCCGGCC
>JBPCLM010000168.1:0-2694 GCA_051003295.1 Tepidiformaceae bacterium
TCTCGCGTCGTGCGCGTCTTGCCGATGCCCGGCTCGCCCACGAGCATGGCGAGACTGCCGCGCCCCGCGAAGGCCTCGTCGAACGCCTTCCTGAGCCGCTCCATCTCCTTCTCGCGGCCGACGAAGACGCCGCGCGCCAGCCCGGCGAGCGGGTTCTCCGTGCTGTGGCGGCTCGACTTTTCGTCCGGGTCGATGACCGCCAGCGCCGCGGCAACCTCCGCCGCGCTCGCCGGCCGCTTCGCGGGGTCCTTCTCCAGCATGCGCAGGATGAGCGCTTCCAGCGGGGGTGGGCAGTCCTCCGTGTGCCAGGAGGGCGCCACGGGCGCTGTGTTGAGGTGCTGGGAGATCACGGCCGTGGCGTCGTCGCCCTGGAAGGGCGGGCGGCCGGTGATCATCTCGTAGAGCATCGCCCCGAGGGAATAGAGGTCACTGCGCGCGCTCACTTCCCCGCCGACCGCCTGCTCGGGCGGCATGTAGGCGACCGTCCCGACGAGCGTCCCGTGCTGCGTGAGGCGCGAGAGGTCGCCGGCGATGGCGAGGCCGAAATCGCCCACCTTTGCTGTGCCGTCGGCAGCAAGGAAGACGTTCGCGGGCTTCAGGTCGCGGTGGACGATTCCCTGCCCATGCATGAACGATAAGCCCTGGAGCACGTCCGCAGCGATGGCCAGTGTGCGCACCACCGCTGGCGTCCCTTGCGCGAGCAACGTGGCGACATCGCCGCCGCCCATGAACTCCTGGACGATGCAGGGATTGCCGTCCTCTTCGCCGATATCGTGGACGGTGACGAGGTTGGGGTGAGCGCCCACGCGGCCCATGTGCTGGGCCTCGCGCAGGATCCGCTCGCGGCCCAGGCTGTCGACCCCTTCGGTGCGCACGAGGGCGAAGGCGACGTCGCGCTGCAGGCGCTCATCGCGGGCCAGGTAGACGCGCTTCTTCCCGCCCTCGCCAAGGAGGCGGAGGACGCGGTAACGCCCGGAGAAGAACGATGCGGGCAGCGCCGGGACGGCCGGGGCGCCAGCGGGCGCCGTCCCGCGCGGCATCCCTCCGGCGGCGCCATCAACCATCTTAAGGAACGCCTGCGCATCGTCGTTGGCTTCGTCAATTGCGAGCACAGCGCGCGCCTTCTCGGCGACAACGGCCCAGTCCCCGGCGGATGCGGCTGCGTCCGCCTCATCGAGGAAGGCTTCGATCCGGCGCTGAATACGCTCGCTGGGCATCGCGCCCATGTTAGCCGACCGCGAGTAACTGAGGCGGGAGCGTGTCGCAGGCCGGCAAGCGGCGGTCAGCTCGGCTTGGCGTACTGGCCAACACTGGCGCCAAAGTCGACCATTACACAGGCTTCGTTGCCCACCGTCCAGGCGTCGTGGCCGGGCGCAATAGTGAATGCGTCTCCCGGGCCCACCTCACCTTCCTTGCCGTCGTTCGTGACCACTTTCATTCGGCCAGCGATGACGTAGCCGGCGTGAGCGGCCTGGCAGGAGTCGGTCCCGGCGACCGGTTTAACGTGCTCCGACCACTTCCACCCGGGTTCAAAAGTGCCGCGCATGACCGCCATACCGCCGAGGTTAACCACCTCGACCTTGCCCTTCGCGGCGAACGGGCGGGTCTCGTCGGGCTTATCGAACCCCTTCGCTTCCAACGATGCCATTTCATTCTCTCCTTGGAGACTTCATACTGGCGGCAATCCTGCCGACCCGGTCCGAGGATGTCAAACGGCTCGGGCTGCCCAAGGCGCCAGTTTCTACGGAGGCGTCGGGCCATCCCCGGACACCGGCGCCGCCGCTGGTACCCAGCACTCAGGACTCAGCACTCAGGACTCAGCTGCGCCAGCGGTCCCAGTGCAGGACTTCGTCCACGGGCCTGCGTGTGACGGGGCCGAACTTCGCGTCCGGGAACCCGATGGGGATGAGGGCGACGGGCATGGCGTTTTCGGGCAGACCGAGCCATTCGCGCAGTTCGTCCACCATGCCCGCCTGGAACGTCGTCATCACACTGCCGAGGCCCAGCCCACGGGCGGCCAGGAGCAGGTTCTGTACGGCGGGGTAGATGGAGCTTCCCGCGAGCAGGCCCTGACGCGCGGGCGAGGCGGGGTCGTAGAGGCACGGGAACATGAAGACGGGAGCGCTATCGAGGTGGCTTACGATGTTGCTCACGCCGGTCATCATCCGCCGCCGCATAGGGTCGCCGGAGGTGCGGCCCGATTCGACGTATTCCTTCATCTGCTCGTTGCTGAGGAACAGTTCGCGGATGCGGGCGGCGATGCGCGCGCGTGTGGCCGCGTCCTTGACGGCGACGAAGGCCCAGGGCTGCAGGTTGGAGCCGCTGGGCGCGCGCGTGGCCGCTTCCACGCACTTGCGGATCATCTCATCCGGCACGGGCTCGGGTTTGAAATAGCGGATGGCGCGCTGCGTGTAGAGCGCCTCCCAGAGGTTGTCCGTCGCGGCGGTTCCGGCTGGCATTGGCGGTGCTCCGTGTGGGGTGGAACCGAACTGTAGCTGGTTTGGGCGGGACGTGTGCTGCGCGCGGCTTCGGCGAGTCACGGCTAGCCAACGTGGGCTAAGCCCGGGAAAAGCTCGAGGGAGGCCACGCTTCGTGGCCCGCCCGTGGGCGGGGGCACCGGGGGGGGGGCCCGACCCCACCCCCCCGAGCCGGACCTCCCCGCCTCCCCGGCTCAAGCTTTCACCCCCCCCCCGA
>JBPCLM010000169.1:0-6166 GCA_051003295.1 Tepidiformaceae bacterium
CCGGCCGGTCGGCGTCATCGCCAACAACACGAAGTTCTACGCCGGCACGATCACCGCCCCCGCCGCCGACAAGGCCGCGCGCTTCATGCAGCTCTGCGACGCCTTCGACCTGCCCATCCTCTTCCTCTGCGACACCCCCGGCATCATGGTCGGCCCAGAGATCGAAAAGACCGCGCTCGTGCGTCATTCCAGCCGCATGTTCCTGGTGGGCGCGAACCTGAGCGTGCCCTTCTTCACGATCGTGCTGCGCAAAGCCTATGGCCTGGGCGCGATCGCGATGGCGGGCGGGTCATTCAAGACGCCGCGCTTCAGCGTTGCCTGGCCAACGGGCGAATTCGGCGGCATGGGCCTTGAAGGCTCCGTCAAGCTTGGCTTCCGTGACGACCTGGCCGCCATCACGGACCCGGCAAAGCGCAAGGCGAAATACGAAGAGATGGTCACGCGCGCGTACGAACGCGGACGGGCCCTCAACGAGGCTTCCGCCTTTGGCGTCGATGAAGCGATCGACCCGGCCGAATCGCGCTGGTGGGTGGCAAGCCTCCTCCGCTCGGTGCGCCCCCACCCCCGGCCCCCCGGCAAGAAGCGCCCCACGATCGATGCCTGGTAGTTAGTACTTTGTGAAGAAATTTGGCGCCAGTTCGCAACCGAGCCCGGGTCTGTTGCTCCCATCGCCCACCGCAGTGGGAGAGGGATTGGGGGTGAGGGCCCGACGCCGCGGACTGAACGCGTAGTTTCTCAATTGAGTACTAGCCCCCAATCCGTACGTACTCGAAGTTGCCAGGCCGGTTATCGATGCCGGCTCTCGGCGCGGCGATCCAGCGCCCGTAGTGGCCAGGCCGTGTCTCCGGCTGCATCAGGCCCGCGATGAAGCCGGCGTCCGCTTCCGTGGGCAGCCACTCGCCGCGCTTCTTCGTCCACGTCTCCTCGTCGAGAATCTCGCCCGCGGGAGAAACCTTCACGTTCCGGAACTCGCCGATCTGCCGGTGGAAGGCAACGTGCGGGAGGTGCAGCCGCAGCTCGAAACCGGCGTCTTCGATGATCTTGTTCCAGCGCTCCACGCCCCGCCTGCAATCCTCCACGTAGTCATCGCGCAGGCGCATGTTCAGCGCTGTCAGCGCCGGCCCCGTGATCAGCACGATCGCCCCATCCACCAGCCTGAGAACCGGATACGTCGCCGCCGTCAGGCGGTGGTCGTCCGCGATCTTCGTCTCCTGGTAGCGGCCCTTAAGCCCCGCGGCGAAGAAGTTCGCGGCGTTCGTCGATACCTCCGAACCGAACAGGTCCAGCGAAAGCGTGAAGTGCAGGTTCATCTTCTTCTGCAGGGTCGGCAGATCGATCACCCCGAGCGCGCGCACCCGCTCGATCTCGGTGGGGTCGCTTATCCCCGCGGCGGCCATCGCCTCACAGGTCGCCTGGATCACGCGTGACACCCCCGTCGTGCCCACGAACATGTGGTGCGCTTCTTCCGTCAGCATGAAGCGGCAGGTGCGCGATAGCGGGTCGAACCCTGACTGTGCCAGGCTCTCGAGCTGCATCTTCCCATCGCGGTCCGTGAAGAACGTGAACATGAAGAAGGAGAGCCAGTCCGGCGTCGCTTCGTTGAATGCCCCGAGCATGCGCGGCGCGTCTTCGCTCCCGGACCGGCGGCGGATCAATTCGTTCGCCTCTTCGCGCCCGTCAGCGCCGAAGTACTTCTGCAACAGGTACACCATCGCCCACAGATGACGCCCTTCTTCGACGTTCACCTGGAAGAGGTTGCGCATGTCATAGAGCGATGGCGCCGTCTTCCCGAGGTGGCGTTGCTGCTCCACTGAGGCCGGTTCGGTGTCACCCTGCACAACCACAAGACGCCGCAGCATCGCGCGGTATTCTCCCGGCACCTCCTGCCACGCCGGTTCGCCGTAATGCTCCCCGAACGGGATCGTGCGGCCCTGCTCCGCCGACGCGAGCAGGATGCCCCAGCGGTAGTCTGGCATGCGCACGTAATCGAACTTGGCCCAGCCCTTGGGGTCCACCGTTACAGCGGTGCGCAAGTACACGAGCGCGTCCTGGAAGCCTTCGGGTCCCATGTCACGCCACCAGTCCAGATAGCCCGGGTGCCAGCCTTCGAGCGCCTTGAGCACGCGCCGGTCCTCCGTCAGCCCGACGTTGTTCGGGATCCTGGTCGTGTAGTCGATGTCCCGCGTGCTCATGCTGCTTCCTTTACTATTGCAAGCGTCCCGCTAGACGCGCCGTGTGTCGAATTGCGCCTTCTGTCCGCTACCGTAGCGCCGCAGCGAACCCTCCGGCCCGGTGGCATTGGGGCGTTGGAAAATCCAGTTCTGCCAGGCGGTGAGACGCGCGAAGATCTTCGTTTCCATCGTCTCCGGGCCCCCGAACCGCAGGTTCGCTTCCATCCCCGTGAGCGCATCGGCCGAAAATCCAGCCCGTCCTTCCAGGAAGAGCCGCACCTCGTCGTCCCAGTCGATGCCGTCCAGCGCGAAGGTCACAAGGCCCAGCCGCAGAGCCTCGGCGGCATCGAAGGGAACGCCCGTGGCCGCTTCCGCAAGCGCGCCCGCCTCTGCTTCGCCAAGGAACCGCGTTTGCAGCCTCGTCAGGCCGTTGCTCATCGGATACCAGCCCTGGTTCGCGGGCGAAAGCGTGAGCGAAGCCTCGCGCACGCCCGTAGCTACATCCTCACCTCCGCTGAGCATGTAGCTGCGGTCGCAGGCGAAGGCCAGTTCCGCCAGCGTGCCCGCGAAGCACGATCCCGGCTCTATCAGTGCGACCAGCGACCGCGACGTCAGGTCGATGCGCTTGAGCATGCGCTTCCAGTAGAGGGTAGTCTCGCGCACAAGCCAGTGCGCCGTATTTGCCCCCAGGAAGGCGTCGTAGTCGAGCATCGTGCGCGCGTCCCCACGCGTCCTGAAGCACAGCGTCGCGATGTCCGCTTCGTTGAAGCGCAGGTGCAGGATGGCGTCGTCCAGTTCGCGGGCGCAGCGCACAGCCCACGCGCCCTCCCCTTCCGCCACGAACGCGTCGATGTCCACCGGCACGGCCTCCGGACCCCGGACGGTAACGTTGGCCGCGCGGATGCTGCGGTCGAAATCCACCCGGACCAGGGAGTACTGCACCGCGTCCGGCGCCAGTTCGCGCGCCAGCGGCCGCAGCGCGATGCCGTCCGCGCCCGGTGCGGGGCCGGACGCCGCGGCCAGCTCGCTCAGGCGCGCTTCGGTCGCTTCCGCTAGCCGCGAACGTGGCGCTACTTCATCCACCAGCCGCCACTCCACCGCGCGTCTGCCCTTGACCCCCTCCTCCGTGGTGCAGAACACGTCCGCGATGTCGCGGCGGACCCGCCGCTTGTCCGTCAGCCGCGTCAGCCCGCCCGTCCCCGGCAGAACCGCCAGCAGTGCCACCTCCGGAAGCGAAACCGCGGATGAACCGTCGTCGATGAGGATGATGTGGTCAGCCGTCAGCGCCAGCTCGTAGCCGCCGCCCGCGGCCGTCCCCTCAATCACACACAGGTACTTCTGGCCCGAAAACTGGCTCGCATCCTCAATCGCGTTGCGCGTCTCGTTGGTGAACTTGCAGAAGTTGACCTTGTGCCGGTGCGAGGCGCTCGCCAGCATGCGGATGTTCGCGCCCGCCGAAAACACGCGCTCCTTGCCCGAACGCAGCAGCACCACCCGCACCTTGGGGTGCTCGATGCGGATGCGTTGCACGGCATCGGCCAGCTCGATATCGACGCCCAGGTCGTACGAGTTCAGCTTCAGTTCGCAGCCCGGGAAGAGCCCACCCGCTTCATCGACGTCCATCGTCAGGGTCGCGCGCTCACCCTTGAACTCGAGCTTCCAGTGGCGATACCGCCCCGGCTCCGTGCGGAAGTCCACCCATGGTTCCGCCTCGCCAGCTGCCCCGTCGCCCATCAGTCCCCCGGTCAGGTCGTGCGTCTTCACGCTTAGTATAGGCTGCCGCCGGCCAACTCCGAGGTGCTCCGCTCCGCCGTCACTCGCGCAGCTTGAATCTCTGGATCTTGCCCGTCGCCGTCTTCGGGAGGCTCTCCACCACTTCTATCCAGCGCGGATACTTCCACATCCCCACCGCCTTCTTCACGTGCTCCTTCAGTTCCACGTTCAGGGCTTCGATATCCGCCGATGGCTCCTTCAGCACGATGAAGGCCTTCGGCTTTAGCAGGCCGTCGCCGTCGGGCGCGGGCACCACGGCGGCTTCCAGCACCGCCGCGTGCGTCACCAGCGCCGACTCCACTTCGAACGGCGAAACCCAGATGCCGCTGACCTTGAACATGTCGTCCGTTCGCCCGCAGTACACGTAGTAGCCGTCTTCATCGCGGGTGTACTTGTCCCCGGTGCGCGTCCACCGGCCTTCGAACGTGCTGCGGCTGCGTTCGCGCTGGTTCCAGTACCCATCCGCCGCCGATGGCCCGCAGACCACCAGCTCACCGATCTCTCCGCCCTCCACCTCGCGCCCGCTTTCGTCCAGCAGGCGCGCTTCGTAGCCGGGGACGGGCGTGCCCGATGTGCCGTAGCGCACCCCGCCCGGCCGGTTCGAAACAAAAATGTGCAGCATCTCCGTCGAACCGAGCCCATCGATGACGTCGACGCCGAAGCGATCACGCCAGGCGAGGCCCACGTGCGCCGGCAGCGCCTCACCGGCCGAGACGCAGAGCCGCAGCCGCTGGGAGCCGTTCTCCGGCGTGCAGTTCCCGTCCGCCAGCATCGCCGCATAAAGCGTTGGCACGCCGAAAAAGATGGTCGGTTGTTCCTGCTTCAGGATGGCGAAGACCGAAGCGGGCGTCGGCCGCTCCGCGAGCAGCACCGCCTTCGCGCCCACGGACATGGGGAACGTGAGCGAGTTGCCCAGCCCGTACGCGAAGAAGAACTTCGCCGCCGAGAACACCACGTCGTCTTCGCTAATCCCAAGGATGCCCTTGCCGAACAGTTCGGCGGTCGCCGCGAGGCTTGAATGCACATGCCTGACGCCCTTGGGCATGCCCGTGGATCCCGAGGAGTAGAGCCAGAAGGCGACATCGTCCGCGCACGTGGGCGCCGGCGCCGCCTGCTTCTCTGCCTTCGCGAGCAGCTGCGCCACCGTAGACAACCCAGACCCCTCGGGACTGTCTCCCGCCACGACCACCGGCACCTGGCGGGCGAGCCCGGCCATCGCCGGCTCCAGCACAGGAAGCAGAGGCGCCGAGGCCACCACCAGCCGCGCGCGCGAATCTTCAATGATGTAGCGGTACTGGTCGCTCCCCAGCAGCGTGTTCAGCGGGATGGGGATGACGCCCGCCCGCATCGCCCCCCAGAACATCACGGGAAAGTCGACCGTATCGAGCATGAGCAGGAGGACTCGATCCTCCGCGCGCACCCCGAAGCGCGCCAGCGCCGGGCCCACGCGAGACGAGAGCCCCTGCAACTGGCCGTAGGTCAATTCCCGGCCGTCGCCGCTGAACGCGACCTTGTCCCCGCGACCCTCGGCCACGTTCCGGTCGACGAACTCGATGGCAGCGTTGTAAGACCGGTCAGGGGTCACGCGCGTCCTCTATGCCCCGGCTTGTGCGACCAGCAGTATAGCGGCGCGGCGATGGGTAGGGGGGAGCCGTTCGCCGTCCCCACGGCAGCACGCTAGGATCGCGCCACAGCAAACCGCGAGGTGTCCCATGCAGCGTCCCGCAATCGAATCAGCGGCCAGGCTCGCGGGCCTCGAACTCGCCCCCGAAACCGATCTCTCCATCGACGGCGAAGACCCGGTGCTGGCTTCGCCCTTCCACCTCGGGGAAGGTGCTGCCACCGCCCTCGCCCTCGTCGGGCAGGAGGCCGGCCGCATCTGGCAGATGCGCGGCGGCAGCCGCCAGTCGCTCGCCGTCGACGTGCGGCATGCAGCCGCCTCACTCACCAGCTACGCCCTGCTCGAAGCGGACGGAGCCGCGCCCCTCGCGCCGCGTGCGGGCGCTAACGTCACAGCCATCTGGCAATGCGGCGATGGCCGCTTCATCCACCTCCATGGCAGCTTCACGCATGGCCCCGGCATCCTCGCCGAGCTCGCACTGGCCGAAGACGCCACCAGCGACGATATCGCCGCCGCCACGCTCAAACGCAAAGCCTTCGAACTCGAAGACGCCCTCGCGGCGAAGGGCCTCTGCTGCGCTGTCTGCCGGACGGCGGGGGAG
>JBPCLM010000170.1:0-4076 GCA_051003295.1 Tepidiformaceae bacterium
CGACCGCACTGGTAACGCCTACACCCTGGCCGTGCTCCAGGCGGCGCGCATCGACGGCGCCGCCTTCCTCGCTGATGTCGCTGCGGCGATGCCGGACATCGCCGCCCCGATCGCATCTGCGGAACGCGCGCTGCGCGACGAGACCCAGGCGCTTTCGCCGTTGCTCACTCTTTTTCCGTTCCCCTCGGGCGGGCATGGGAATGTCTCCACCCCAGGGCTCCGGCGGGGAGCGGCGATGGCGCTTCGGCGCGCCGCCGCACACGAACGCGAGGCCGCCGCCGCCATCCGCGAGGCGCTCGCCCTCTTCGCCGCTGAGTAGCCGGCGAGCGAACGCGGAGCAGCTAAGTAGCGGCGCTTGCTACACTTTTCCCATGCCGTACTGGGTCCGCGAAGGCCTGCTCGCTATCAGCCCGCGCCCCGGGTACCGCCCGGGCCCCGAATTCAGCGTCCCGCTCGCGGAAGTGGAACAGTGGGTGCGTGAGACGCGCGATTTCGGCGTCAACTCCATCATTTGCCTCATCTCCGATGACCAGCTCCCGCTGTACCGGCGGGCCCTCCCCGGAGGCCTGCTCGCTTATTACGCCGGGTCTGGATTCAGTGTGGCGCACGTGCCCACCTTCGACGGCCTCACCAACCCCTACACGCCCGCCCAGTACGAGGATGCCTGGCGCGCCTTCGTCGGCCTGCCCAAACCCGTCCTCGTGCATTGCAGCGCCGGCTTCGACCGCACGGGCCGCATCGTTGACCACATCCTCCACCGGCTTTCCGCAGATGCGGTGCCCGCCACTACGCCGTAGAAGACGCTCAATTGGGCTGAAGGTTGGCCCACTCAGCTTGCTGCGCGAACAACAGGTCGTGCATCTGCCAGAACCTTCCCTGTTCGCCGGCGCACACGGCGGCCGCGCTCGCATTCCCCGCGTTGGGGTGGATGGAACCTATCGGGAAGTGCAGGAACGCGAGCGCCAGGTCCGGCCCGAACTGCGCGCGCAAGCGCGCGACATTCTCTTGCGTCCAGCGGCGGCAGAAGGGGCATTGGAAATCGCTGAACTCCGCTATCGTCACCTTCGCCCTCGGACTGCCTTCGATCGCCGCATCCGAGGTGTCCACGCCCGCCTCCACAATGGCGAAGCGGTCCGTGGCCGCGAGTTGCTTGATCGTGGCGGAATACCCGTCGAGCGTCGCCGGGCTGCCGTTCAGCTCGGCCGCGATCACCTCGTCGAACACCGCGGCGGGCTGCGCCCCCACTATCTTCTTGTTGTTGACGAAGAACGTCGGTGTGCCGTTGACCCCGGCCGTGACCCCACGCTGGAGATGCTTCGAAATCAGCTGTCCGGTCTCCGGCTTGCCCAGGCATTGCTGGAACTTGCCCTGGTCGATGCCGACTTGCTTGGCGTAGCCGTTGAACACGGTCAGGAGGCTGCGTACGCCGGAAGCTGTCCCGTCCGCTTGCGGCGCCTGCGACTGCCCGCCGGCCGGAGCCGTCTGTTCCTGCGCGCTGGGCAGAGTCGGCGCGCTGTCCACCACGTCGTCATCCGTGTACCAGATTGCGCCCGCGATCAGCAGCGCCCCCAGGGCGACGGCCGCCGGCGTCAGAAAGTATGTCCACAGCGGCTGCCCGAAGGGCGTGCGCTGGACGTGCTCGATGCTGTCCTCACCCGCCGGGAACTCCTCGCCGCTCTCGTCGGTCATCTGCCCATGCTATGGCCCCCTGCGACTAGCTGCTCCCCCGCCGCCGCAGCACCGCCAGGGTCAGCGCCTCCACGGTTGTCAGGGAAGCGTCCGCCGCCAGGGCCTCGTCAACCCAACGCTTCGCATCGTTTCGCGGATAGCCCAGCGCCGCGATCGCCTCGGCCGAATCGGCGGCGACACGCGTCCTCTCCAGGCGGCTGGTGTCCACCGGCTGGTCGATGCCGCCGTCCTGCAGCGCTGCCTCCGCCGCCACCTTCCCGCGCAACGTCGCGATTATCTTGTCGGCGCCACGCGTACCAACGCCGGGCAGCCGGGTCAGCACGGCACGATCCTCCTGCTCGATCGCCCGCGCTATGGTGCTGACCGAAATGGTCATCGCCTTCGCCGCGCGCGCTGGGCCGATGCCCTCGACGGTCGTGAATTTGCGGAAAAAGTCCCGCTCGGCCCGTCGCAGGAAGCCCACCAGCACCGGCACGGGCTGGTTCGCAGAGGCTGAGTAGAAGATGTGCAGGCCGATCCCCGGTCGAGTCGTTTCGTCCGCCAGGTCGCGCTCGCCCACCAGCACCTGCAGTTCGCCCCAGAGAAACAGCGGTACCAGCACTTCGTAGCGCACGCCCCCGACGTCCACCTCGACGCTGGGCCCGCCGAGGTCCATGCGCGCGAGCTTGCCGTGCAGGTGGGTTATCACCGCCGCAGTATCGCCTGTAACCTGTCTGCGTGCCCGAGCTGCCCGAAGTCGAAACCATCCGCGGCGACCTCGAACCACTCGTCCGCGAACGCCGCATCGTAGATGTCGAAGTCGACCCGGGCACGCTCCACCTGCTCTTCCCCGGTACGCTCGATGCCCTTCGCGTGGCGCTTTGCGGACGCACCGTCGTCTCGCTCGGGCGCCGCGGCAAGTACCTCCTGTTCGCGCTCGATGACGGCAGGACCTTCGTCGTACACCTGCGCATGACCGGCCGCCTCGTGTGGCGCGAATCATCCGAGCCTCCCGAGCAGTACCAGCGCGCGCACATCGCCTTCGATGACGGCCACGACTTGCGCTGGAGCGACCTGCGAAAGTTCGGCACGTGGCGCGTCTACGAAGATGCCGCACAGGCCGTGGCCGCACTCGGCCCGGAACCAATCGATCCCGCGTTCACGCTCGCCATGTTCCGCGGTGTGCTCGCCAATCGCTCCGCGCCCATCAAGGCGGTGCTCCTGGACCAGCGCCGCATGTCCGGGTTGGGGAACATCTACGTCGATGAGGCACTTTTCGAGGCGCGCGTCCGGCCGGACACTCCCGCGCGATTGCTTTCTCTCGCTGCTGCGCGCCGCCTGCACGCGTCCACGCGCGCCGTGCTCGAACGGGGCATCGCCAATCGCGGCGCGAGTTTCCGCGATTACGTAGACGGCCGCGGGGAGCAGGGCTCGCAGCACATGTACGTGCGTGTGTTCCGGCGCACGGGCAAGCCCTGCTACGACTGCGGCGCAATGATCGAACGTACCGTCGTTGCCGGCCGGGGGACGCACTTCTGCCCGTCCTGCCAGCGTCCGCCACGCCGCTCCCGGGCGCGCGATGCTCGTTGACCGCGACCGGCTGCTGGCCGCCTTGCGGCTGCCGCGCACCACGGTAGTGGATGCCGAGCCGCTCACGGGGATCGCGGGCTCGCCGGAGCGCATCAGCATCACCGGGATAGAGCACCCGTTTGCCGTGATTGCGCGAAGAAGCCCCGACCTCGAACGCGCCTCCAATAACATCGCTGTGCTCGAGGCCCTGAACGCGCGAGCCATCGCGTGCACCCCGCGCCTGCTCGCGATCGTCGATGGGGCAGCGATCGAAACGGCCATCGATGGGCTCACGGCGCTGGCGGTGGTGCCGTCCCCAGGCGCTTGCGAAGCAGCGATCGATGGGCTCGCGGCGCTCCATGGCGCGGGCGTGCGCGAAGGCCTGCACTGGGGATGCGCAGCGGCGGATCTATTCCCGCCCGGGGAGCTCCCCCTGCACCGCCTCGGGTTCGCTGCCCCCGAACGGGAAGCCGCGCATGCACCGTTCGCGGCCCTGCGCGAAGAGTTGTTGACGACCCCCTTCGGCTTCACGCACGGCCGGGCCACTGCGGACAACGTGCTCCTCGGCCCGCGCTCCGCCACCTTCGTCGATTTCGAGGCCGCGGGCTTCGGGCCGCAACTCTTTGATGTGGCCGCGTTCCTCCTCACCGCAGGGCTCTCCGCGGAGTACCGGCATATCCTCGCTCACCGCTACGGGGGTCTCTGTGGCTTTCCGCCCACCGAGACTGCCGCCCGAATAGACCTCCTCGCTCTCCGCTGGGGCATCGAAGAGCTGCTGCTCCTTCCCCGGCGCCTCATCCTCTCGCTCGGCGACGAAGCCTCCACGGATGCGCTGCGTC
>JBPCLM010000171.1:0-13895 GCA_051003295.1 Tepidiformaceae bacterium
GTTGGGCCGCACCGGGACGACCACGACGCCGCCGGCTTCGAGCAGGCGCTGCTTCTCGTCCCCTCGCCGCCGCAGCTGATCGGAGGCGTCCACGCCCGCGGCCGTGCTGGCGCTGTTGAGTACCGGGCGCCCGTCGAACGCCTCGAAGGCCTTGTCGCCATCGAGCAACTGGCCGACCACCCCGGTGATGCTGGCGGGGTCGACGAACACGGCCTCGTAGTCGCTATAGCTCGGGGCGGTAAAGACGTTGTAGTTGTCGATCGCGACATCCGGGAGCGCGTAGCCGATAGCAAGCAGTCGCATCAGCAGCCCGGCCTTTCGAGGAGCGCGCCCAGCCCGACACGTAGCGCCGGAGCCAGTTCGGGCCGCCGCAAGGCCGCCGCCACGCTCGCGACGAGAAGGCCCGCGGGGCGCCCGGTATCGAAGCGCGCGCCCTCGAAGGCGAAGGCCCACACGGGCCCGCCGCTGGCGATCTCGCTGGCGAGCGCGTCCGTGATCTGCAGTTCCCCCCCTGCGCCCACCGTCAACCCATCGATGTGGCGGAAGATCGAAGGAGAGAGGATGTAGCGGCCGACGATGCCGAGCGCGGATGGGGCGCGTTCGGGCGATGGTTTTTCGATCACCCCGCGCAGGCGGGCGGGGTTGCCCGGGGCAGCGGGATCGACGATGCAGTACTGCGGGATCTCTTCCCGTGGCACCTCCATCACCGCGACGACGCTGCCGCCGCACGCTTCATAGACTCGGCTGAGCTGCCTCGTGACCGGCTCCGCGGCGAGGATGAGGTCATCGGGGAAGAGGAGCGCAAACGCTTCGCCCTCCACGAACGCGCGCGCGCAGGAAACCGCGTGAGCGATGCCAAGCGGCCCCTCCTGGGTAACGTAGTCGAAGCGCGCGAGGCGTCCCGGCAGGCGCGCGGCCGCCGCGAGGGCAGTGTTGCCGCGCGCCTGCGCCCAGGCGGCCACTCTGCCTTCCGCGGCAAAGTGCTCCCGGATAGTGTCTTTGCCTTCCGTGACGACGAAGATCACGTGTTCGATGCCCGCCGCCACGCACTCTTCCACCGCGTACTGGATGAGCGGCTTATCGACTACTGGGAGCATCTCCTTGGGAATCGCGCGAGTCGCGGGCAACATGCGTGTGCCGAGGCCGGCGGCGAGGATGACGGCCTTCGTTACAGCGGCCATAGGGGCATGGTAAGGTGGGCCGGGACAACTGGATATACATCTGGCGGCGCCGGGTGCTATCCTCCAGTACTGTCTGATTTCACCTGGGAAGCAGTTTGAGGAAACGATCTAAGCTACCGCCGAAGCCCGCACCGCCGGAACCGCGTATCAACGAACGAATCCGCGTCCCCGAAGTCCGTCTCATCGATGAGGAGGGACGGCAGGTGGGCGTGGTGCGCACCGCCGAAGCGATCGTCATGGCCCGCCAGCGGGATGTCGACCTTGTGGAAGTAGCCGCCCAGGCAAGCCCGCCGGTCGCCCGGCTGATGGACTTCGGCCGCTTCAAATACGAACAATCGAAGAAGGATCGTGAGGCCAAGAAGCACCAGGTCAAGATGCAACTACGCGAAGTGCGCATGAAGCCCAAGATCGACGAGCACGACATCGACTTCAAGACGCGCACGGCAGCGAAGCTGCTGAAGCAAGGTGACAAGGTCAAGGTGACGGTGATGTTCCGGGGACGCGAGATAACCCACCCGCAGATCGGCAAGAACCTGCTGGACCGGGTCTACGGCAGCCTTGAAGGCATCGCGCTCATGGAGAAGGATGCAGTCCTCGAAGGCCGCCACATGACGATCATCCTGGCGCCCGACAAGAAGAAGATGGCCGCCCGGGTGCGTGCCGCCGCCGCCGCCGTCGCTGCCGGTGAAGCGGTCCCTGAAGAAGAGGAAGACGCAGCGATCACCGCTGCCGCTGCCGCTGCGCCGCTGGTGGACGAAAGCAATGACGACGAACACGAGGACGAAGCGGAAGTCGAGGACGAGGACGTGCCCGCTGCCGTGAGCGAAGAAGTCACCGCCGGCGCCCGGGGAGAATAACGATGCCCAAATTGAAGACTCACAAGGGCGCTGCCGCCCGCTTCCGTGTAACCGGCGGCGGCAAGATCATGCGTATGTACGGCAGCCGTAACAACTTCCGCCGCAAGAAGCGCAAGCCGGTGACGGTCAAGTTCGGGCGGACAGTGCCAGTTTCACCCAGCCACCAGCGCGCCGTGCGCGACATGCTCGCCGGCCAGTAGCAGCGCAGCCGAGGAGAATCATCCCATGAGCCGAGTGAAGCGTGGCGTCACTTCCCACCGCCGCCACAAGAAGGTCCTGAGCCTCACAAAGGGGCACCACGGCCAGCGCCACCGCCTCATCAAGCGTGCGAACGAAAGCATGATGCACGCGCTGCGCTACAACTACGTGGACCGGCGCGACCGCAAGGGCGACTTTCGCGAACTCTGGATCGTGCGCATCAATGCCGCCGCGCGCCTGCACGGGCTGACCTACAGCCGCCTGATCCACGGCCTCAAGCTGGCCGGCATCGAACTGGACCGCAAGGCGCTCGCGGACCTCGCCGTCACGCGGCCCGACGCCTTCGGGCAGATCGCCGGGCAGGCCAAAGCCGCCCTCCCCGCGGGGTCCGCCACAGGTTAGTCTCGCCGGGGCGCTCGCAAGCGTTCCTCGCCGTTTCCGAGCCGCCCCCTCAGGCGCCCGACCAACTGAGCCGCGGGACGCGCACGAGACCGGCCACATAGACCACCGCGGCGAGCGTCCCGAGCACCGCGAAGTCGATGGCGAGGCCCGTGAACCCCGCGTTGTCTTCGGCATACGCCGCCACCTCGAGCGCATCGACGGCATACGTCAGAGGATTGATGCGGGCGAGCACTTCAAGCCACATCGGCAAGTGCTCCACCGGGAAGAAAGCCCCTGAGATGAACAGCAACGGGAAGAGCGCCAGGTTCATCACCAGGTGAAACCCCTGCATCGTCTGGATGCGGGATGCCAGCGCCTGTGCCAGCCCCGCGAGAAAGACGTTCAGCAGCACGACCGCGACGAGCGCTGCCAGTAGGCCGCCGGCTACCCCGTACTGCCATTCGAATTCGACGAACGGCGCCGCCACGATCAGCACAACGAACGCCTGAACGGTGCCGACGCCCACCCCCGCAAGTGACTTGCCGAGGAGGATGGTGCGCGCCGAGTGGGGCGAGGACAGGAGCATGCGCAGGATGCCGCTGTCCCGGTCTCGGTAAAACGAAGCGCTGGCGAAGGTCGAGGAGAAGACAGAGGTCATGACGACGGCGCCAGCCACCAGGTAGGCCGTGAAGCTGCCCGCCGGCAACCTCGAAGGCGCCAGCCCTTCCGACACGCCGTTGCCGAGGAACACCAGGAACAGCAGCGGCGTGAACATGGACGAATAGAGCTGTGACCGCGACCGCAGCACCCCCTTGAGGTCGCGAACGAGGAGTGCGGCACAGGCGGACACGACGCTCATCGCGCTGGCTCGGCAACCCGCGGCTGTTGGCCGACGTGCTGGAAGTACGCGTCCTCCAGGGTTGAGCGTTCGATGCTCACGGAGCGGATCGCCCCGGGTGCTACCGCGAACAGCCTCGGCACAAAAGCCTCAGCCTCATCGACCGTAATGTGCACGATTTCCCCCTGGCGCGTGACGCGCCCTTCGCCCGCGATTGCTGCGACTTCGGCCAGCTGCCTCTCCGTGGGCGCATCCCAGGTGACGCGCACGGCTTCCCGTCGTAGTCCGCGCTTCAGCTCGGTGGGGGTACCCGTGGCGATGACGAACCCTTCTCGCAGGAAGGCAACGCGGTCGCAGACAGCATCGGCTTCGGACAGGTCGTTCGTGGCCAGCAGGACGGTCCGCGACGGGCCACGCACGTCCAGGAGGGCGGCCCAGAGCGCGCGCCGCTCCGCCGGGTCTACACCCGTAGTCGGCTCGTCGAGCAGCAGAAGCTCCGGTCCGTGGAGCAGCGCACGGGCCGTTTCGAGGCGCCGCCTCATGCCTCCCGAAAGAGTCGCGACCCGGTCGCGCGTGCGGGTCGCGAGTCCGAACGCGTCAAGCAGGCGGGCGGTCCGCTTGCGCGTGTCCTCCCGCCCGAGCCCGAACAGCCTCCCGGCGAGCGAAAGCGTGTCGCTCACCGTCATCAGCGGGTCGAGCGCGTTTTCCTGGAACACGGTCCCTACCCGCGCGCGCAACTCCGGGCGCGGGGGTTCGCCGAACACCGCCAGCGTGCCCTCGGCCGGCCGTTCCATCGCCGCGAGCATCGTCACGAACGTGCTCTTGCCCGAGCCGTTCGGGCCGAGCAGGCCGAAGACACCGCCCGCGGGCACCGTCAGCGAGAGGCCATCGAGCGCGAGCCGTTCGCCGTAGCGCCGGGTAATCCCCGAGGCCTCGATGGCGGCGGTCGCGCAAAGCGGTGTGGTCACCCGCTGAGTGTCACATCGAACGCGGGCGGTGGCGAGCCGTGGACCAGTTCAGGCCACGACCGCGAGGTTGCGCACCAACTGGCCCATGACGATGAGCACGATGATCGCAGCCATGGGGCTCAGGTCCATCATCCCCGTGTTCGGCATCACGCGCCGCATGGGCTCGATGATCGGTTCGGTCACGCGAAAGAGCATCTGGTAAAGCGGGCTCGATTGGTCGATGGGGAACCAGCTCATCAGTGAGCGTGCGACGATTGCCCAGGTGAGAATCTGGATGAACGTTACAGTTAGCTGCGCGACGTACGGGTTGATGACCGGACTCCCAGGGGATCGCGAGCGGGCCGCGCTTCCCCTCACATCAGGATACCAAATGGCCCCCGTTAGCGGGCGAGGCCGCTTTAATTTTCGGCAGCCCGGCGCACGGCGTAAATCATGATGTACAGGATCACGATGACAACCATTGCGCTGAAATCGATGAAGCCGGTGCGCGGCATGAAGCGCCGGACCGGTTCAAGCATGGGTTCGGTCACCTGGTGCAGGAGCTGCACCGCCTGGTTGCGCGAGGAGATCGGGAACCACGTGAGCAGCGATCGGATGACGACGAGGACGATGAGGACGTAGAGGAACCCGACGAAGATGGTGGCGACCCGGTCGTTCACGCCGGCCCGCCGAGTTCTTGCGCGCGCCGGTACGCGGCCGCGATCGCCTCAATGACAGCAGCACGAAGCGCGCCCTTTTCCAGTTCCCGCAGCCCCGCCGCCGTGGTGCCCGCGGGTGAAGTGACCATCGCGCGCAGCTCCGCGGCGGAGCGGCCGCTCTCCTGGGCGTAGATTGCCGAGCCGAGCACGGTCTGGATAACCATCTCCTCCGCTTCGGCGCGGGGCAACCCCACCGCCACGGCTCCCTCGATCATCGCTTCGATGAACATGAACACGTAGCCCGGGCCACTGCCGCTTACGGCGGTCGCCATATCGATCTTCTTCTCATCATCGACATAGATTTCGCGCCCGATCGCGCAAAGCAGGCCGCGTACCAGTTCGCGCTGCTCGTCTGTCACGGAAGGCGTGGCCGTCCACACGCTCATGCCGGCCTTGGCCGCTACGGGCGTGTTGGGCATCACCCGCACGATGCAGTCGTGCTGGAACTCGCCGGCGATGGAGGTGATGCGCACGCCCGCCATTATCGAAAGCAGGAGCGTCCCCGGTTGCATGGTGGCGTGGATGGAGTGCATGTCCTGGGGCTTCACTGAGAGCAGCACGAGGTCCGCGCCTTTGATGGCATCCCCGGCAGAGGCGGTCGTGGCGACGCCGTACTCGCTCGCGAGCTGCTGGCGGCGATGTTCGATCACCTCGCAGACGGTCACGTTCGCGGGTGTAAACACGCCGCGGTCGATGGCCGCCCCGAGGATCGCTTCGCCCATGACGCCGCCGCCGATAATGGCGGCCTTCACGGCACGCGCCCCCCGAAGATGGCGCGGCCGATGCGGACGTGCGTTGCCCCTTCTTCGATCGCGATTTCGAAGTCGTCGCTCATGCCCATCGAAAGCGAAGGCAGCCCGTTGCCGGCGGCGAGCGCCTTCAGGGCGCGGAAGATGGGGCGGGCGCCCTCCGGCTCGGCCACACGCGGCGCCACCGTCATGAGGCCTTCGACGTGGACGTGCGGAAGCGCGGCGGCGGCGTGCAGGAGCGACGCAAGGTTTGCGGGGGCAATGCCGAACTTTGTCGGCTCGGCGGCTATATTCACTTCGACCATGACGCGCTGGCGGAGGGACCTGGCGTGGGCCGCGGCATCGACGGCGCGGAGGGCCCGTTCGGAATCGATGCTGTGCAGTATAGCAAAGGCGCCGACGGCCGCCGGCGCCTTGTTCGTCTGCAGATGACCGATGAAGTGGAAGCGCAGCGAGCCCGCCGCGAACACGGCCAGCTTTGGCAGGGCTTCCTGCACGCGATTCTCGCCGAAGTCGGTAACCCCCTCCGCGAAGGCGGCGGCGACCGCTTCGGGTGGCTGCGTCTTGCTCACGGCGATGAGCGTCACGCCTGCCGCATTGCGGCCAGCGCGCTCGCAGGCCGCCGCGATGCGTCTGCGGACGCCTGCGATGCGCGCGCTGAGCGTGGGCGAAGCGATGGCGTTCATCGCAGGTCCGGCGGATGCCGCGCTTCCCAGAGCCCACGGGCCGCCACCGCCAGCACCACCACGGCAATGGCGCCAAACCCCGCCAGAGCGTGTACGGTGAACAACCAGAAAAGCAGGAGCAGACTCAGCAGCGCCCCCATGAGCAACCCCACCGGCAGCGCGAGCACCCGGAACACTCCCCAAACGATGCCAACGGTCTCCCTGAAGCCACTGGGCTTGTCCTCTTCCGGGGGCTGGCTGGAGCCGTAGTAGAAGCCCATTGGCATAGAGTACTTGGGGCGAGACGTTAGTTGTTAGCTTGAGGAAGGCGGCGTGGCCCGGAGGCGCGGTAGCCGCGCCGTGCATCCGTTAGACTGGCCTGAATGACCGCCAATGCCACCCGCGTCCCCGCCGCCGCGCGCGTCCTCCCGCAGCGGCTCTTCTACGGCTGGTACATCGCGGGGGCATGTGCGCTGCTGATGTTCGTCGGGGTGGGGGTGGGGTATTACGGCCTGCCCATCTTCCTCAAGCCCCTGAGCGATGACCACGGCTGGACCACCACACAGGTCAGCTGGGCCCCGGCGATCTACTTCGTGATCTCGGGGCTCACCTCGGCAGTCATCGGGCCCTTCATCGACCGGCGCGGGCCTCGCTTATTCATGGCCGCCGGCATGATCGTCAACGGCCTCAGCGCCGCCGCGATCGGCTTTGTGGAGTCGCTCTGGCAGCTCTATGCGGTCTACTTCGTCTTCGCGGTGGCCTTCGGCATGTCCAGCGCCATCGCCATCAACGCCATCATGACGCGCTGGTTTATCCGCAAGCGCGCGCTCGCCATGAGCATCTCATCGACCGGCGTCTCACTGGGAGGCGCCATCCTCGCGCCCGTGGCCAGCAAGCTCATCGACATCGGCGGGCTCGAACTGGCCACGCCCATCCTCGGCGGCCTCGTGCTCCTCGTCGGCATCCCGGTCGTGCTGCTCGTTATCGCCTGGGACCCCGCTGACATGGGCCTCCAGCCCGACAACGACTCGGGCGAAGTCCAGCATTCCGTGCCTGCTGTGTTGAGCCGCGCTGTGCAGATGCGCTCGTGGTCCCGCACGGAGGCCATGCGCACCGTTTCCTTCTGGGCCATCTTCCTGGCGTTCCTGCTCGTGCTCATCGCGCAGACGGGTTACATCATCCACCAGGTGTCGTTCCTCGAAGGGCGCCTCGGTTCCCGCAGCGAAGCGGCGCTTACCATCAGCGTCACGGCCATCGGCAGCGTCGTCGCGCGGCTGGCCGTTGGCATCTTCGCCGATGGCGTCGATAAGCGGCTGCTCACGGTCGTCCTCTTCGTGGTTCAGGCGACCTGCATCCTCGCCATCGTGCACACGCAGAACATCGCCGCGACGTGGCTCATCACGCTCGTCTTCGGCTTCACGATCGGCAACATCTACATGATGCAGTCGCTGCTCGTCGGCGAAATTTTCGGGATGGTCTCGTTCGGCTCCATCTTTGGGCTTATCATGCTCGCCGGGCAGGCAGGGAGCGGCCTGGGCCCGATCGGTGTCGGCTTTCTGCACGACCAGTCGGATGGCTACTCGCTGCCCTTCACGGTGTTGGCAATGCTCAATTATGTCGGCGCGCTCGTGATCTTGTTCGCAAGGCCTGTGCGCGAAGGCGCCCGGCACACGGTCGCGCTCCCCGAAATGCCCGCCCCGCTCGCCGCGCGGCGGGGCAAGTAGCTACACTGCCCACATGAAGCCTGTCCGTCTGCGCTTTGCCGCCGATGCTGAACTTTCCGAGAAGCTGCGGGGCCGAAACGACCCCGTGACGCGCGTTTTCGGGCACAATTCCGTGCTCCTCGAAAACTGGTACCGCTGGTATCTGCCGCTCATCCGTGACCTCTCCCTGCCCGCGCGCCTGAAGGAGATCGTCCGCCTGCGCGTCGCGCAACTGAACGCCTGCGACTTCTGACAGGCCGCCCGGCTTCCCCTGTCAGGGGAAGGTGACACGCTCGACGAGGAGACCGCCGCCGGGATTCGCCACTGGGGCGATGGCGGCACGTTCAGCGCGGCCGAGATGGCCGCCCTCGGCTACGCCGAGCGGCTCTTCATCGACCACGCGAACATCGACCAGGAGCTGTTCGAAACCCTCCTCCAGCACTACACGGAGGAACAGGTGGTGGAATTGGGTTGGGCCGTCGTCAGTTACATGGGATTCGGGCGGCTCATCCATTCCTTCGGCATCACGCCGGAAGGCGAAGCCCCCAGAGGCTGAGACATCCCCTTCCCTCAGGGCCGCCAGACGCGCGAAGGCGTGCCCGTCGCCAGTTCCGCCAGCGAATGCACTTCCACCCGCCAGGGCGTGCACCGCAATACCCCGAAGCCGGGGTCGTCCGCAGACTTGAAGAACATCGCCGGGTCGTATCCGTAGGGCGGCGGCGTGGTCTTGAACAGTTCCCACACGCGCCTCTTTTCGGCCGCGTCATCTCGCCACTCCGCCTTGCATTCGGCGTACGCGAGCCCGTGCTCCACGCTCCAATAACTCAGCGAGACGTACGGGTTCTGCTCCAGGTGTTTCGTCTTGAACGATTGGCGGCCCGTCATGATGAAGGCCGTGGAGCCTTCCCACATCGGGTGGAGGATGCGCGCGCGCGGCCGGCCCCGGCGGTCAACCGTGGTCACCGTGCACCAGACGATAGGGCGCACGCGCGCCATCAACTCCGGCTCGATTTCGGCGAACGACTGGACGTCCATAGCGGGCCCTCCATTCCGAGGCGCTACGGCGCCTTCCGGCACGCGAGTGTAGCAAGAGCATCGCCGGGCGTCTGCGCAGCCGCCACCCGGTCTGAAGGTGGGCCTCTGCCACCGGCGCAGCCCGTCCGTTAGCATGTACGGATGGGTGCGCCCCTCATCGCCGTGACAACTTCGATCGCAGCGGCGACGCCGCGGGCTCCCGAACGCGCACAACTCAACGCTTCCTACCTTCACGCCGTTCAGCGGGCTGGCGGCGTGCCCATCATGGTGCCGCCGTTCCTCTCACCTGAGGCGCTCGCGGCTATCCTCGCGGTCGCCAGGGGGCTCATCCTCACGGGCGGCGGGGACGTGTCGCCGGCGCTCTACGGGGAAGAGCCGCACCCCGCGACTGCGGGCGCCTCCGATGCGCGCGACTCCGTCGAACTGGAGTGCATCCGCCACGCTATCGAAACGGGAATGCCCGTGCTGGCGATTTGCCGCGGGATGCAGGTACTCAATGTCGCCTTCGGCGGTTCACTCGTGCAGGACATCCCCACCGCGCTCCCGGAGGCGCTCCCCCACGGACAGGCCGAAGCCCGCGAAGTTCCCACCCACGAGGTGGTCGCCGCGCCTGGCAGCCGCCTTGCGGGCGTCCTTGGCGCCGCCACCCTCTCCGTGAATTCCCTGCACCATCAGTCGGTGCGAGACATCGGCAAGGGCCTGGAGGTGGTCGCGCGCGCGCCGGATGGCGTTATCGAAGCCATGGAGATGCCCGCGCGCGAGGCGTTCCTGCTCGCCGTGCAGTGGCATCCCGAGGAGCTGGCGCCCCACTCCGCGCCCGCGCGCCACCTGTTCGCCGCACTGGTGGCCGCCGCCCGGCCCCTCTGAACCCGTATACTTCCTGCATGACGGCAGTTGTCCCGGCCACCTCCCTCATCGTCGTCTCCGACTTCGTCTGACCATGGTGCTATGTCGGCCTCGTCGAGGTCGAACGCCTGCAGCAGCGCTACGACCTGGACGTTCGTTTCGCGCCCTTTCTGCTGGACCCCACGACGCCGCCGGAAGGCAAGCCGCGGCGGCAGGTTACGCAGCCCGGCGATCCCCCGACGGCGCTTGAAGAGCGCGGCGCCAGCCTCGGCATTACTTTCGCCCGCGGCCGCACGGTCACGTCGAACTCACACCTGGCCCTCGAAGCGCAGGAGTTCGCGAGCGAACACGGCGGCGCCCCACACTTCCACCGCGACCTCTTCCGCGCCTACTTCGCAGAGCTTTCGGACATCGGGGACGTCGATACGCTGGTGCGCGTGGGCACCGAAGCCGGCCTGCCAGCGGCCGAACTGCGCCAGGCGCTCACCTCCGGTCGCTTTCGCCAGCGGGTCGATGACGGCATCCGCTGGGCGTATGAGTGCGGGGTGACCGCCGTGCCAACGTTCATCTTCGATGAGCAGTACGGGGTCGTGGGAGCCCAGGACCAGACCGTCTTCGAAAGCGTTATGCAGGAACTGAATAAGCCGCCGAGGGCGTAACGTGTCCCGCCGTCGAGCAGGTGAATCGAGTACATTGGCATGGTGAGTACATCTGCCGATAGAAGCGTCCGGCGGCGGCTTTTTCCACAGGCCGGGCCAACCAGCATTGCCGAGGAACCCTCATGCGCCAGGTGACGCTCACGGCCGCCGTGTGGCGCGAGGAAGACCTGTTCGTCTCGCTCTGCCCGGAGCTCGGGGTTGCTTCGTGTGGCGATGATGCTCAGCACGCGGTGACGATGCTTCGCGAGGCAATCGAACTCTACATCGACAATGCGGTTGAGCTTGGTTTGCTCCCTGAGCTGCTTCCGGCGCTCGATTCGACCGAGCGGTTTAGCGTCCCAATCCTCGTCGCGATCCCGTGACCCGCCTGCGGCCGTTGCCATCGCGGGAAATTGTCAGGCACTTCGGCGAGCGGGGTTTGTCAACGCGCCTCGAAGGGGGAAGGGCAGCCACATCGCTCTGATGCGGGCCGACGATGCTGGGCGCATCTGGCTGGCTATCGTGCCGCATCACGATCCCGTGCCCGTCGGCACGATGACGGCCATCATCAAGCAGGCGGGGCTGACTGGTGACGAATTCGTGGCGCTCTTGGACGGCTAGCCCTATCCCAGCTTCTTGATCTCCTCGATCAGCGCCGGCACGACCTTCCTGTAGTCATCGACGATGGCGAACTTGCTCACCTTCACCATATTGGCGTCCCCATCCTTGTTGATGGCGACGATATTCTTCGAACCCGCCATGCCCGCCATATGCTGGCTCGCGCCGCTGATGGCCACCGCGATGTACAGGTTCGGGGAGACGGTCTTGCCGGTTAGGCCCACCTGCTGCGCCGGTGGGTACCAGCCGAGGTCGCACGCAGCGCGGCTGGCGCCGGTCGCGCCCTTCAGCGCTTGCGCCAGCTCTTCCAGCATCGCGAACGCGCCCGGGTCGCCGAGGCCGCGGCCACCGCTGACGACGACGGGTGCATCTTCCAGCCGGATGCCCGTGTTCGTCGCCTTCTCGGAGCCGAGCACTTTCACGCGCGCCTCTCCGGCCGCGTCGATAGTGGCCGTAGTGCCGCTGCGCCCCGCGTCGGCTACCAGCGGATCGAACGATTTCGCCTTCACCGTCGCGACCTGGAGGTCGCTCTTCCAGGTGTGCTCGGCGCGCGCGTTGCCCCCGTAGGCGTTGCGCGTGGCGTGCAGGCGGCTGCCTTCGAACTTCAGTTCCACGCAGTCCATCGCGACCGCTGTCTTCAGGCTGAACGCGAGCGCGGGTCCCAAGTCCCGCCCAAGGCTCGTCTGTCCGAGGAGGACGACATCAGCGCCGGACTGTTCGATCGCCGCCTTCACCGCCGGGATGAGTACTTCCGCCGTGCCCGGCGCAAGCGCGCTGTTCGTGCCCACGAACACCGCATCCGCGCCGTGCGCGACCAGATCAGGCGCGAGCCCCTCGGCGCCCGCGACGAACGCGCTCACGCTGCCACCGCCCTGCGTCGAGAGCTGGCGCGCCGCCCCCAGCAGTTCGTACGAAATTGGCGCGACCGCGCCCTCCGCTGCTTCCGCAATTACGAGAATCCCGGGCATCAGTCCCCTCCTGCTACTCGCCGAGCCATCAGATCAGCTTCGCCGCGCGCAGCTTCTGCGCCAGGTTGCGCGCCTTTTCTTCGGGCGAATCCCCTTCGATGATCTCCACGTTGCTCTCCACCTTCGGCACGTACAGTGCCTCCAGCGGGAGCCAGCGGTTCGCCGCACCCACTTCGTCCGCGGCCAGACCGAGGTCCGCCGCCGTCCACACCTGCACGGTCTTTCTGGCGGCGAGCATGATCTGGCGCAACTGCGGGTAGCGCGGCTCCCCGAATTCGTTCGAAATCGAGACGATCGCGGGCAGCGGCGCCTCCACTCTCTGGAAGCCATCGTCGAGGACGCGTTCCACCTTGACGCCGCCGCCGCTCGCCTCGATCGCCTTCGCCACCGTGACCACGGGCAGCCCGAGGATCTGACCGACGCCCGCGGGCACAACGCCCATGTCCCAGTCCGCCGACTGCCGCCCCATGAGGATGAGGTCGTATTCGCCCACCTTCTCGATAGCTTTCGCCAGGGCGACCGCCGTCTGGAAGTTGTCGATGCCATCGAAAGCGGGGTCGTTGAGGAGCACCCCTTCGTCGGCGCCCATGGCGAGGGCGTGCTTGATGGCGTCGCGCGCCGAATCCGGCCCCAGGCTGATCACGGTGACCTTGCCCGAGCCAGCGGCGTCCTTCAGGCGCAGCGCCGCCTCCGTGGCCTGCGGGTCGAAAGGGTTGACAACCGGCGCGATGCCCTGCGCGGGCACCACCTTCTTCGCCGCCTCATCGACGCGGAACGATGACGCCGGCGTTTCCGGGTCCGGGATCTGCTTGACGCAAACGATGATGTTCACGCGGCGGCTCAGCCTCCTTGGGGGCGGCCGTCACCCACCGGTGGGCGGATGACGGCAATCGCGCGGAATAGTAGCACAGGCGCACGCTCGTGAAATATCGCACGGACGCCGGGCGAACGCCCCGCCGCGGTCGCGTCCGGCTTGGGCCCAGCGCGTTGGCTTGCTAGAGTGGGGCTGGAGGCACAATGCGCTTCGCCATCGTCCGCTTCCCCGGCACCTGGAGCGACCGCGACTGCTATCACATCCTCCACGACGTCCTCGAACAACAGGCTGACATCCTCTGGCACCGCGAAACCGACCTCGAAGGCTGCGACGCGGTGGTGCTCCCGGGCGGGTTTTCCTACGGCGATCACCTGCGTTGCGGCGCCATCGCGCGCTTCTCGCCCGTGATGGAAGCGGTGGTGCGCTTCGCGGAGAGCGGGCGGCCGGTGATCGGCATCTGCAACGGCTTTCAGGTGCTCTGCGAAAGCGGCCTCCTCCCCGGCGCCCTCATCCGCAACGAGAGCCTGCAGTTCCGCTGCGAATGGACCTATCTGCGCCGCGAAGGGGGGGAAACGCCGTGGGCGGCGGGCCTCGCTGCGGGCGATGTCATCCACATCCCCATCAGCCACGGCGAAGGCAATTACTACGCCGACGAGCCCACGCTCGACCGCCTCGAGGCCGAGGGCCGCGTGGTGTTCCGCTACTGCGACGCCGCCGGCCAGGTGACGCCGGCAGCCA